>NZ_JAGTPT010000021.1:0-76180 GCF_018195675.1 Brevibacillus sp. NL20B1 | reverse complement strand
ATGCCAAAGTGCCTGATTATCAAGACATCTATGTCCACGATATGTTTTCGATGACGAATTACATACTCGGTAATGAGGACGATTGCAGCGAGTATCGAAAGTTTGTATTGGGAGCAGGCGGCAAGTATCATTCGTACACTTATAATTTAGTCGAATACTCGCCAGATGTCGTGAATGTGCGGCAGATCCCCGTCTTGCCCGAAGCGAGGGCCAAACAGCTTCGCAAACAGTACATCGAAACATATTTCGATGTGGACAGCGACCAAATTCGCAGGTTTCTCTATAAAAGATATGAAGCAATACACACTGGATTACCTTGGCACAGTGGATACCTTTGGGAGTTTCTGAGTGAAGTGGCTCTTGACAACATGCAGGGGATGAGCCTGGAAGACGCGACCAATTATTTGAAGAGCAAACAAGAGCTGCTGTTTTTCTGGGATGCAACAAGCCCGTTAGGGAGAGAGTTTGCATCCGGCAAAGTGTTTACGATGGATGCCGAAAAATTGATGAAATCGTACACGCGCTTCACTTTTGATATGTACCTGTTTGACTCTACGCTGGACTGGACGATTGTTTTTGCGCACGAAGAAATTAGCGATGAACCTAGCGATTGCTATCTGATCTATCGGAGTGATATTGAGAAAAAGAGCTGAATGAAAGGGGCTGTCCCGTGAAAAATGGCAGGGGAACAGCCTTTTGCATTGTAAATGGCAGGGAAATGAGGAGAAGTATGTTGACAATTGATCCCCCCTCTGCAAAAAAGTAAGAATACGACCCCGCCATACTGCACAGGAATTGGCCTTTCGACTCATATGGTTTTGGATTGCAGTTCATGTATGATGAAGTTATGGCGTGTTTTGGAAAAAAGCAGGTCAAAAGAAACAGAAAACGGATGAGGGGTCGCAACATGCAGGGGAAAAACAAACGTCTATACCTTGGAATCGCACTGCTGGCTGTCATTGTGTTGGGCTTTTGGAGCTATCGGTTGCTGGGGCCTATTGCACTGGCCGAAGGATACATGTACGAAGACAACAGCCGGATGGTGTACGCGAAGGCAACAGCAGAAAATGACCAGGTCAATGTTGAAGTAACCTTGACCAAGCTGCTCGTCGAGGATACGATTCCGCGCTTGCAGACCGAGACAAGCGTCTGGACGGGCACGATGGAAAACAATACGCTTACGCTTCAAGAAAAGACGACGAGCCAAAAACTCCAGGCCAAGCTGAGAAGAGACGGACTGCTGTTCCAGGGGCCGCTTGCGCAAGGCGAGCCGGCAGAAATCTTGCTCGCGGCCAGCAACAAGCAGGCGTACGACGACAAGCTGGCGGCGTGGACGAAGAACGTCGAGCAGGAAGCTGCACAGAAGAAAAAAGAAGTGGAGGAGCAGCGGGCCAAGGAAGCAGCGCGCGTCGAGTTCGCCAAAAAGGTCGAGCGGACGGAGAGGCTTACGGCCGATATGCTGGAGAGCGCCCAATATTTGCAGGAGATCCAGTTCGCAGAGGAGCTGCAGTTTTCCAAAGATCAGGTCGTCGAGCTGCAAGGACTTTTGGACGAGCTGACTGCATATGCGAAACAGCCTGGTCTGAGCAAAACGGACTACGACGTGATGGCCGGGACGCTTAACAACATGAAGGTGCTGGTCGACGGGATCAATGCCATGGACGGCACGATCGAGCAAAAGAAAAAGCGCATGCAAGACATAATTGCCGTGCTGGAGACGGATATGAAAGACGCGCAGGCGGTGTGGGAGGAAATCAAGGCGAGCGTGACAGATATAGAGAAGCGGGAGAAAGCGTTGACGGAAGCGGTCAAGGCAGGCTCCGATGCGATCGCGCAGGCAAATGAGCGGCTCAGTGCACTGGGAAATGAGCAGGCTGGCGTCAAAGCCTCCGCAGACAAGCTCTACCGGCAGGCGGCAGCCGTGCTCGAACAGACGAGGGCCAAGTACGGCTTCTAGTACAGATAGTCGAATGGAAAAAAGCTCAGCTTTCCGACGGCTCGATGCAGCGGAAGGCTGGGCTTTTTTGCAAACTAGAGTCAACCAGACGATAATCCGGTAAAAAGCAAACTGTGATTTTGTTATTTTCAGATCGGTTTTGTTGTATTATCCTTAAACGTATACATTCGCCTTTGTAGCTTGATCGGGAGGTTTTTTATGAGAGTCTATGAAAGTATTACAGAGCTGATCGGAAATACGCCTCTCGTTCGCCTGAACCGGATCGTCCCGGAAGGAGCGGCAGAGGTTTGGGTGAAGCTGGAAAAATTTAACCCGTCCGGAAGCGTCAAGGACCGCGCGGCGTACAATATGATCGCGGCCGCGGAGGCGGAAGGACTGATTCGGCCGGGGGACACGATCATCGAGCCGACCAGCGGCAACACGGGGATCGGCCTGGCGATGAACGCTGCGGCCAAAGGATACCGGGCGATACTGGTCATGCCGGACAACATGTCCAAGGAGCGGATCAACCTGTTGAAGGCGTATGGCGCCGAGGTGGTGCTGACGCCGAGCGAGCAGCGCATGCCGGGGGCGATCACCAAGGCGCTGGAGCTGCAAAAGGAGATTCCGGGCAGCTTCATCCCGCAGCAGTTTGAAAACAAGGCGAACCCCGATATCCACCGGGTCACGACTGCCCGCGAAATTTTAGAGCAGACGAACGGACAGCTCGATGCCTTTGTCGCAACCGCGGGCACAGGCGGAACGATCACGGGGACGGGCGAAGCCTTGCGCGAGCAGCTGCCGGAGCTGTACATCGCTGTCGTCGAGCCAAAAGGCTCCCCCGTCCTGTCCGGCGGCAAGCCTGGACCGCACAAGCTGGTGGGGACCAGTCCGGGCTTCATCCCGCGCATTTTGAATACGGACATCTACAATGAGATCATCCAGATTGCAGACGAGGACGCGCTGGACTGCATGCGCAAGCTCGCCGCGCTGGAGGGGATTTTGGTAGGCCCGTCGTCGGGAGCATCGGTGTACGCCGCCATCACGATTGCCAAACGGCTTGGAGCAGGCAAGAGGGTCGTCTGCATCGCGCCGGATACGGGCGAACGGTATCTGAGCATGAACTTTTTTGAATAAGGGGCATGTTAATGAGGCCGTCCTGTAGGGGACGGCTCATTAACATGTTAGAGAGTTTCGACGGAATCTTGCAAAAGTTGCACGATCTGATGGGGAAAAGAATCGTGCTTTACCCCAAGAAAACGGTTACTTATAATGAGACTCAACCAACGCTGACAAGATTCGACGGGAAGGGGGAGGTAAGGTGCAGTTGACCTCGCGTTCCCGCGCGCTCCTGAAAGTGCTGCTGGACAGCACACGGCCGATGAAAATCCGGGAAGCGGCGCGCGATTTTCGCGTCAGCGAGCGGACGATCAAGTACGATCTGGAAGCGATCCGCACGTGGTTGAAGGAGCGCCACGTCACCCTGCACTCCCAGCCGAACAAGGGCATCTGGATCAGCGAAAACGAGGAAAAGCGGGCCCGCCTGCGCCGGCACCTGGAGGGATGGGGTCGGAGCGATTGGGTCCTGCATCAGAAGGAACGGGCCAAGCACCTGGCGCTCATGCTGCTGCTCGCCGACGGGTACGTGCGGCTGAACGATCTGGCGGACCGGATGGCGGTCAGCCGCAATACGGTGATATCCGACCTCAGAGAAGCGGAGAGCTTTCTCGCAGGGTGGGGGCTGGAGTTGATCAGCAGGCCGCGCTATGGAGTCAGAATATTCGGAGAAGAGCGGTCGGTGCGCTTTGCCCTGGAGTGTCTCCTGCACGATCTCCTGGAAGGCGACGAGATGTTCCGGCTGGTGCAGCGGGTACAGGGAGGCGCGGCGGACATCGCTGCTGCTGCCGATGAAGCAGGCCCCCTCGTGGAACAGCGGCTGCTCGGCGAAGAGGAGATTCGCCTGATCGATCAGGCGGTGCGGGAGCTGATGGCGCAGTTGTCGTTTGCCGTGACGGACCGGACGCTGATCAGCCTGCACATCCGGCTGTGCATACTCGTGCACAGGGTACAAAAGGGGAAAGTCCTGACTGCCGATGAAACAACCATTCAAACCGCGCAAGGATGGAGCGGCTACCCCTTGTTCGCGCAGACGGCCAACCGGCTGTTTGCTGCCTTGCGACTGATGGTCACACCCGACGAGCTGGCGTACGGCTGCCTCCCCCTGCTGGGGGTGGATTACCCCTTGACGGCTGTGCACGGCAGCAGCCCGGCTCCCGACATCTACGACGTCACCATCCGGCTGACGGAAGCGGTCAGCCAGGCGATGCAGGTGCCGTTTGACGACGATCCCGAGCTGCACGAGCACCTGTTTGCCCACCTGACTGACAGGATCATGCGCTACCTGCAGGGGGTGCTGTACCCCAATCCCCTAACCAGCGAAATCTGCCGCTCGTATCCGCGGATGTTCGCCGCGGTCAAGCGGGCATGCCAGGACGTGCTCTGGCCGAGCGGCATCTGTCTGCTCGACGCGGACATCGCTTATATCGTGCTGCACTTTCAGGCCGCCTGGGACCGCTGGATGGAGCAGAAAAAGGTGAATGTGCTGGTCGTGTGCGGTACTGGACGGGGCACGGCCCGGTTCCTGAAAACCCAGTTGGAGGCGGAACTGAAAGGGCTGCGCGTCGTCGGCCTGTGCGGCAGTCTGGAGGTGGAGAAATACCTGGCCAGCCGCAAAGTGGACCTGATCGTCAGCGTTCTGCCGGTCAAGGCGGACGTGCCGGTTGTCGTCGTCAACGCTCTGCCCACCCGGCACGATCTCGAAAAAATTCACGACTGTCTGCAAACGATCTCCGCACAACCGTCGGCCGATTCGGCTGCGTCCGGAAGTGGCGGAGGGCCGCGGCGAAGCGATCTCTGCGCCGACCTTCACGAGCGTGACCTGCCGGTGGTGGAGCGGCTGTCGCAGGACGTGATCTACAAGGGATTCGAGCTGAGCCAAGCGATTACCGCGGCGTTTCGCGAACACTTGACCGAACAGGCGGCAAGCGGTCTGATGCTCCACATCATGCTAATGGTCAACCGCTTGACGTTTGGCTCCTCCTACGTGGAGTGGCAGACGGAAGGGGAGCCGGAGGGAGAAGACTATGCCGCATGGCGCAAAACGCTGAAAACGCTCGTGGAAAACGCCGGGCTTGCGGTGCCGGAGAGCGAGATAACGGCAATCATGCGATATTTTTCAGGGAAAGGGGTGACAGATAGTGACAATTGATTTGCTCATCCAGGGCGGGCGGGTGATCGATCCCTCCCAGTCGATCAACGGACGGTATGACATTGCCATCAGCGGCGGGAGGATCGCGGCGCTGGCGGAGCCGGGACGGCTGCCGGCGCAATTGGGCGGCGCCAGGAAGACGCTGGATGCCTCGGGGACCATCGTGACGCCAGGACTGATCGACCTGCATGCCCATGTATTTCCGGGGCGGACGCCGCTCGGCATCGAGGCCGACCGCGTAGGGATCGAACAGAGCGTTACCACGCTGGTGGACGCGGGCAGCGCCGGAGCCCGCACGTTCGCAACCTTCCTGGACGAAGCTGTCAAACCGGCCGGGACCCGCGTGCTTGCGTTTCTCAACATTGCCGGCGAAGGATTGTGCGGCGGGCTGTCCGAGCTGGCGGACATGGACCGGCTCACGCCGCGGGAAGCGGTGGCGCTCATCCGGGAGCAGCCGCTGATCCGCGGTATCAAGGCGAGAATGAGTGCGTCGGTCGTCAGGGAAAACGGCATCAAGCCGCTGCTCGTCGCTAAGGAAGCGGCCCGGGAAGCGGGCTGTCCGCTTATGGTGCACATCGGAAACGCACCGCCGGCACTGTCGGAGATTTTGCGCGTGCTGGATGCCGGCGACGTGGTGACCCACGCGTTTCACGGAAAAGCGGGCGGCATCCTGGACGAACGGGGCCGGCTGATTCCGGAAGCGGAAAAGGCACTGGCGCGCGGCGTGCTGTTTGACGTGGGGCACGGCACGTCCAGTTTCAGCTTCCGCACCATGCGGCAGGCGCGGGCGCTCGGCCTGGCGCCGCATACGATCAGCACCGACATTTACCGGCAGAACGCGGCGGGACCGGTACACAGCCTGACGACCACGATGACGAAGTTTGTGGCGCTCGGCTATTCGCTGGAGGAGGTGATCGCCGCTTGTACGGCAGCGCCTGCCGCCGTTTTGCGAATGACGGATGAAATCGGGACGCTGCGGCCGGGTGCAGTGGCCGATCTGAGTGTGCTGGAGCTGACAAACGTCCCCGTCGTACTGACAGACTCGGAACGAGAGCAGCTCACGGCGGAGGAGTCGGTTACAGCAAGGCTGACGATTAAAGCAGGAAAGGTACTGACATGCAGATGATCAAGGCAATAGTGCAGGAAGTGGCGGAACAGTTGGAAGCTAACTTATCTGAAATTTCTGAATTAAATAACCTGATGGCAGCAGCTCTTGACGAGACGACCCGTTTGGGATTAACAGTCTCCCGTGACAGATGGCTGGCGATGGGCGTGCACATGCTGGGATTTTTGCGGCGGATGCGAAGCGGAGAGACGCTTCCGCCCGTGGAGAAGGAGCTGTATGCGGAGATCCCGCCCGAGATGCTGCATCTCGCCGGACGCGTGCTCGCCGCCGCCGGATCAGCACGGGAAGCCGGGGATGCGGAAGTGTTTTTAATGGCCGTCCATTTTGAAGCGGCACGGGCGCTGCAGCAGGAACAACCGTAGCAATGGAGGAGGGTATGCGAATGGCAAAGGTAAAAGTGGTGATTGGCGACCGGTTGGGCAAGGGCCACAATGTGGCAAAAGGCGTGGAAGCGGCGGGGGGCTTGGCGATCCTGATACCCGGCGTCGGCGCGGACATGAAAGTGGGGGACGTGATGTACCGGGAAAACGCTGATTTCGGCCTGTCGTTTTGCGGCAGCGGAGGCGCAGGGGCGCTGACCGCGAAGACGAAGTACGGCTACCCGGTCGAATACGGTCTCAGGTCTGTGGAAGCGGGCATTACCGCGCTTCAAAACGGCAGCAAGGTGATCGGATTCGGGTTTATGGACACGGAAGAGCTGGGCAAACGGTTGACCGAAGCATTCATCAAACTGGCGGGGAGGTAGCCTATGTACACGGAAGTGACTCGCACGCTGAGACTGACGGGGAGCGCGGAGACCAAAGAAGGGGCGTTCAACAGGATTTTCGCCCAGATCAAGCACGCGATCGCGCGGGAGACGTCCGATCTGGTGGTGCGGATTGAACCGCTCGCGGTCGAGGTGGTGTCCGCGACGGAGACGTCATACCGGGAGCGGCTGTTTGGCCTCTTTTTTCCGCGCACCCGCACGCGATACGAGATTACCGCAGACGTAAGCGTCCGGCTGGGACTTGTTCGGCTGCAGGAGATTCCGTTCCGGCAGCAAAGCGAGCAGCCGACCGGCGTGAAGCAGCTGCTCGGCCAGCGATAGAAAGAAATAGGGGGAACGTTCATGGTGACATGGATGATTGCGTTGAAATCGATGGTAATCGGCGCACTGGTCGGCTTCGGCGTGGGAGCGGGGGCGGCCCGGATGTTTCACGCACCGAACGTGCAGGGAATGGGGGCGTTTCGCACTTTTGGTGAACTGAACGCCTGCGCCGGTGACCCGATCTCCCACTTTTCGTTCGGATTGGGCTTCTTCTTCAATTCCTGGGCGTCCGTGGTCGGGGCCGGCGCGCTGACCCAGGATGTGGACCACCGGATTTTGCCCAACTGGACGGCAGCCCTTCTGCTGTGGAAAAACAAAAACGTGGAGGAGACTTTGCACGACCCGAAAAAAATGGCGATCGTCGGGGCAGTCGTCGGTGCAGTCGTCGTGACGCTGCTCAATTCGACAGCGACGGCCATTCCCCAGTCGATGCAGCTGGTGGCGACGAAAGTCCTGGTTCCGGCCGCCAACTGGCTGATCAATCCAATCATGCCGATCGTCTTCTGGATGGCTGCGATGGATGCGGGAAAACGAACCGGCGTCTGGGGCACCGTTCTCGGCGGGTTTTCCCACCTGGTCATGGGCAACGCCGTACCGGGCATTGTGCTCGGCATCCTGATCGGCAAAGGCTTGGACGACAGCGGATGGAACCGGATTACCAAAACCCTGGTGACGGCCGTGGTGCTGCTGTTTATCCTGAGCGGGTTCTTCCGCGCATTTGACGTGGCGCTGTTAAAGAGCATCCAGGTGGACGTTCCGCAGTGGCTGATTGATCTGCATGAGATGTTTGGATCGGTGGTGAACAAGTGATGAATGAAGGTCAGACAAAAGGTTTCTGGTATTCCGAGTGGGCGTTTCCGCTCTTCGTCGCGTGCCTGTCTTCCGGGATTTTTGCCGGGACTCATCTGTATTATGTGTATCACGTTGGAGCTTTCAACGACATCGCCATCGTCGCCATGCTGGAAGCTGGGATAAAAGGCGGCGGGTATGGAGCGGCAGCTGCGTTTGGCGCCAGCTTCCTGTTTGCCCGCGTCCTGGAAGGGCCGCTGGTCGGCATCTTGGACATCGGCGGTTCGCTGCAGACGGGCATTGGCATCGGCGTTCCGGCGCTGATGCTCAGCGCGGGCATGACGGCCCCGCTGCTTTCGTTCCCGCTGGCACTGGTAACGGGAGCGCTGCTGGGACTGATCATCGGCGCGGTGATCGTCCTGATCCGCACGTTTACGATCAACGCGGCCAAGTCCACGTTTGGCGCTGACGTGATGATGGGAGCGGGCAACGCAGCCGGACGCTATCTCGGTCCGCTGATCGTCATTTCTGCGATCATGGCGTCCATACCGGTTGGCATCGGTGCCACCATCGGGGCAGCCGTTTTCTACTACTTCAAAAAACCGATTGCCGGCGGGGCGATCATCGGCGCGATGATTTTGGGAGCGATGTTCCCCATCCCGCCGCAGTGACGCCTTTGGCCCAACACACCGGGAAGGAGGATGCTGCAACCAAATGGGCATCTACCAATCATACGGTCTTAGACAGGTAATCAACGCCAGCGGCAAAATGACGGCGCTCGGAGCCAGCGCCGTCCATCCCGCTGTCGCCCAGGCGATGGGCGAGGCAGCCATGGACTACGCGGAGATCGCCGAGCTGTTGAAAGCGGCCGGCAAAAAAATCGCCGATGTGACGGGAGCAGAAGACGGGTGTCCGACATCCGGTGCGGCTGCGGGCATCGCCATTGCCGTCGCCGCCGTCATCGCCGGCCGCAATTTGCGTCTGATCGAACAGCTGCCGGACTCGGAGGGGCTGCGCAACGAGATCGTGATTCAAAAAGGGCATGCCGTCCACTTCGGGGCATCGGTACGGCAGATGATTGCCCTCGGCGGCGGGAAGGTGGTGGAAGCGGGTCACGCCAACCACGTGGAGGAAGCGCACCTGCGCGAAGCGATCGGCGAACGCACGGGGGCGCTGCTGTACGTCAAGTCCCACCACGCCGTGCAGAAAGGGATGCAGCCGCTGGAGACGATGATCGCCCTTGGCAGGGAGTACGGACTTCCCGTTATCGTGGACGCCGCCGCGGAGGAAGACCTCCGGCTGTACATCGCCAAGGGAGCGGATGCGGTCATTTACAGCGGCGGAAAGGCAATCGGTGGGCCCACCTCCGGGTTTGTCTGCGGCAAAGCCGAACTGATGGAAGCCTGCCGCGCCCAGTACAAAGGCATCGGCCGGGCGATGAAGGTAGGTAAGGAGGCGATCGTTGGCCTGCTGGCAGCTCTTGAGCGGTACGAATTGGCCAGCAAGGACGCCGGAGAGCAGCTTCAGCTGGTCGAACGGCTCGTCGCGGCAATCAACGAACTGCCGGGACTCCATGCCGCCGTGGTGCAGGACGAAGCGGGGCGCGCCATCTACCGTGCGCAGGTAAAAGTGGACGAGCGGACGGCAGGGATGACAGCCCATGAGCTGATTCGCCTCCTGGAAGCGGGCGACCCGGCCATTTTCACCCGCAATCACTACGCCAACACGGGCGTGATTGCCTTTGACCCGAGACCGCTGCGCCCCGGACAGGAAGTGATCATTGCAGCCCGCCTCCGGGAGATTTGGAGCAACAGAAAGTGAGGGAGCACCCATGTCAACGAACAAGCCAACCATCCGACTCAATGTTCTTGCCAAACACGTGGAAAACGCTAGGGAGATTTTGGAAGCAGCCGAGGGCCGGGTGCTTATCGGCGTGATGGTAAAAGCGTACCCTGACGTTGATGCCGCCGCTGCCGCCGTAGAGTCGTTCCAGCGCGCCGGCGTGCCCGTTTCCGTGGGTTTGGGGGCCGGCGACCCGACCCAGTGGAACAAGGTGGCTGAGGTGGCCGCACGGACAAAACCGGCCCATGTCAACCAGGTGTTTCCCGCCGCCGGCTACACACTGGGCTGCCTGCAGCAGGCAGGGAGCAGCGATACAATTGTCAACGCGCTGATCGCCCCCAGTGGCACACCGGGCCGGGTCATCATATCGACCGGCCCCGTAAGTGGGACCTGGCAGGAGACCGTCTCCTGCGAGGCGGCTGCGGCGATGCTGGCGGAGATCGGCGTGCATTCAGTCAAATTTTACCCGGTGAACGGATGCCAACGCCTCGACGAACTGCGGGCGATGGCTCGCGCGGCAGTGCGCTGCGGTCTGTCCGTATTCGAACCGACCGGAGGCATCGACGCATCCTCCATCCGGCGTGTGGTGGAAACCTGCCTGGAGGAGGGGGTCCAACACGTGATTCCGCACATCTATACCTCCATCGTCGACAAGGCGACCGGGCTGACCAGGACGGACCAGGTGAAAGAACTGATCGCCGCCCTGCCGCAGGTGTAACACTTGCAAAGAGAGATTGGGAGTGGAATGTTTCATGTTGGAAAAACAAGTGATTGTCACCCTTCCCCAAGGGCTGCATGCCCGTCCGGCGTCCGCATTTGTGCAAACGGCTTCCGTTTTTGCCAGTGACATCGGTCTGCGCAAAGGCGGGAAGACGGCAAACGGAAAAAGCATCATCAGCATCATGTCGCTGACCGTTGCCCAGGGTGAGCAGGTGACCCTGACCGCTGACGGGCCTGACGAGCAGCGGGCGCTGGAGGCGTTGGAAAAGCTGCTGACGATGGCGGTCGAGCAGCAGCCAGGCGCTCATTCGTAAACGAGATCAGGTAACAGGCAAAGCGTGTCAGCCAGCCAGCTTTCGTTTCGCGGTGCAGGCTGCTTCCTGTTCCCAAAAGCGCCTCGTTTCCGCCACGACGACGCCGGAGAGACCGATCAGGCCGATCAAATTGGGCACAGCCATCAGCCCGTTCATAATGTCAGACAGCGTCCAGACGAGGTCCAGCTTCAGCGTTGCACCGACGCTCACCATCGCCACAAAGACGAGGCGGAAGTAACGGCCGGAATCCTTGCCCGCCAGGTATTCGAAGCACTTTTCGCCGTAGTAGGCCCAGCCGAGAATGGTGGAGTAGGCAAACAGGATGACGGCGACAGCCAGCACGTAGCTGCCGGCCGGGCCAAATACGGTCTGGAATGCGTAGGTCGTCGCCTCCACTCCTGATTTGCCCGTTTCCCATGCGCCAGTCGTCACCAGGGCTAGTCCGGTAATCGTACAGACGATGATGGTGTCGAGAAAGGTGCCTGTCATCGAGACCAGCGCCTGCTTGGCCGGCGTGTCGGTCTTGGCGGCAGCGGCCGCGATCGGAGCGCTGCCCAGCCCCGCCTCATTGGAAAAGACGCCGCGGGCCACTCCTTTTTGAATCGCCATCGCCACCGTGGCCCCCAAAAAGCCGCCCGTGGCCGCCGTCCCGTTGAAGGCCCCTTCGAGAATGATGGATACCGCCTGCGGCACCCGGTCCAGGTGGAACAGGACGACGCAAATGCCAGCGGCGATGTAAAACAGGGCCATGAACGGCACGAGAACACTGGTCACCTGGCCGATCTTGCGCACGCCGCCCAGCACCACGAACGCGGTGAACAGCGCCAGAGCCACGCCGGACGCGAGCGGGGGAACGGCGAAGTTCAAATGCAGCGCGTCCGCCACCGAGTGGGCCTGCACCATGTTGCCGATCCCAAACGAAGCCAGCGTGCCAAACAAGGCAAAGAGCACAGCCAGCCATTTTTGCTTCAATCCCCGTTCGAGGTAGTACATCGGGCCGCCGGAATAGCGGCCGTCCGCTTCGCGAATCCGGTAGGTGACCGCCAAAATGGCTTCGGCATACTTGGTGGCCATGCCGAACAGGGCAGTAACCCACATCCAGAAGATGGCGCCGGGACCACCCGTGGCGACGGCAGTGGCGACACCTGCGATGTTGCCCATCCCGATGGTGGCGGCCAGCGCTGTCATCAGCGCCTGAAAGTGGTTGATATCCCCAGGCGAGCCGCTCTCCTGCCGGCCAAAGGCCAGCCTCAAGGCATACCACAGTTTGCGGAACTGCAATCCTCTCAACCTCACTGTCAGCATTACGCCCGTGCCCACCAGCAGCACCAGCGTGGGCAGTCCCCATACGTAACCGTTGATTACATCCAGCCAATGCAGCAGCTTGTCCATGTCGTTTCCTCCTTGTTTGTCGTACAAATCTGCGTACAAAAGAAAAAACATTTCATCGCGGATGAAATGTTTCTGGAGCGGGCATGGACACGCAAAACGGCCCGTTCATGGGGAATCAGGGGAGCAATAAGCCCCTTGCGCCATTCCGGTCGTTTTGCAGCTGTCGTTCGCTCTGTCCTTTTACCTGAGAGATTCATTCGCATTGCTGCGCGAATTTGCTCCTTCGGTGCCCGTGCCCCTCGCCGATGCGGGTAGGGGGGTCTCTCCAGAGGTTCGTCCCCATTCAGTTTCACTTGTTGCCAAGACCTGAGAGTTTCGGGATGTGCTCCCTTGCCCCGTCGGTAGATCGTTTCCGATCTTTTCCTGAATGGTTCATCCGATCTCGTATGCAATTTGACAGAAAAAATATATAGCTAAATTAAACTTCTGTCAATCTTGTGAAATGTTTCGAACGTGTCCCATATTCCAGGTCTAAGTGACAGCTCCCCGCAATACGTTATAACAATGAACAACACGCTGCCCAAGATGCGCCTAAAAAAGAGACAACCCGTGCGGGACTTCGCTGAAGACCGCAGCTGGCAGCGAGGAGGGATTTGTGCATGCTGCATATCGTCGCCTGTATCAAACAGGTGCCGGACACGAAGGTTATCAAGATGAACCCGAAGACGAACACGATGGACCGATCCAGCGCTCCAGCCATTCTCAACCCGTATGACGCCCACGCCGTGGAAGAGGCGGTCCGGCTGAAGCAGCGCTACGGCGGCACTGTCTCCGTGCTGACAATGGGACCGCCGCCGGCCGTCAAGGCGATCCGCAAGTGCATCGAGATCGGTGCGGACGAGGGCTACATGATTACCGACCGGGCATTCGCCGGGGCGGACACGCTGGCCACCAGCTATGCGCTGACCAAGGCGCTGGAGAAAATCGCCAAGCAGAAGCCGATCGATCTGATCATCTGCGGCAAGATGACGATCGACGGCGACACCGGGCAGGTGGGGCCGGGCATCGCCAGACGGCTCGACATACCGCCGCTGACCAATGTGAAAAAGGTGGTGGAGATCAACAAGGAGAAGGGATACGCCATCGTCCACCGCAAACTGGAGGACGGGTACGAAGTGGTCCAGTCCACGCTGCCTTGTCTGTTCTCCGTGGAAAAGGAGATCAACGAGGTGCCGTACTCTCCGCTTCCCAACATGCTGCGCGCCGCCCGCTACCAGCCCGTCATCTGGTCCGTCAACGACCTGGAGGACGTGGATCGGAGCCTGCTGGGGCTGAAAGGTTCACCCACGATCGTCGCCAAGGTGTGGCCGCCGGAGAAACCCAAGGGGGGCGAAAAGCTGCAGGGCAGCCCGCGCGTGCAGGTGAACCGGCTGATGGAAATCCTGGCGGAGAAGAAGGATTTGTTTCGCGCAAAGGAGGGACGGGCATGAACCTGGAGGAGTACCGCGGGGTCTGGGTGTTTTTGGAACAGCAGGACGGCCGGATCGCCCCGGTGTCGCTGGAGCTGCTGGGGGCGGGGCGAAAGCTGGCTGACAAGCGGGGTGTGCCTCTTTCCGGCTTGCTGATCGGCGACCAGGTGCGTGAACTGGCGACGGTCGCCTTCCAGTACGGAGCGGACGTCGTCTATCTCTACGATGACCCGATTTTTCACTACTACCGGACCGAGTCCTACATGCGTGCCGTGATCGCATGCGTGCAGAAGCACAAACCGGAAATCCTGCTCTACGGAGCCACGTCGACCGGCAAGGATTTGGCCAGCGCCGTGGCGACCGATCTGGAGACGGGGCTGACCGCCGATACCACGATGCTTGACGTGGATCAAGAAACGGGCCTGCTGGAAGCCAGCCGTCCGGCGTTCGGCGGCAACATCATGGCGACTATCCTGTGCAAAAAGCATCGGCCGCAGATGGCCACCGTCCGGCCCAAGGTGATGAAGGCACTGCCGCCCGATCCCAATCGTACAGGCCAGATTGTGGAGGAGCGGATTCCCCTGCGAGAGGAAGAGATCCGCACCAAAGTGCTGAAGATCGTCCGCGAAACCAGCAGGAGAGTGCGGCTGGACGAGGCGGACATCATCGTCGCCGGCGGCAAGGGGATGGGCAGCAAGGAGGGCTTCCAACTGATCCACCGCTTCGCCGAGGCAATCGGCGCGACGGTCGGGGCCAGCCGGGATGCCGTCGAGGCGGGATGGATCGACCACCAGCATCAGGTGGGGCAGACCGGGGTGACGGTGACGCCGAAAATCTACTTTGCCATTGGCATTTCCGGAGCGATTCAGCACCTGGTCGGGATGCAGAACTCCGGATTGATCATCGCGATCAACAAGGACCCGGACGCGCCGATCTTTCAGGCGTGCCACTACGGCCTCGTCGGTGACGCGTTTGAAATCGTCCCGCTCTTGATCGAGGCGCTTCAGGCGGAATCGGACAAGGAGGTGCAGTATGGCGGAAAAGTTTGATGCAATCGTCGTCGGGGCCGGACCGGCGGGCACGGCGTGCGCCTACACGCTGGCGAAGGCCGGTGTCAACGTCCTGCTTCTGGAGCGGGGCGAATATCCCGGCTCCAAAAACGTCATGGGTGGAGTGCTCTACCGCAAAATGATGGAGGACATCATCCCCGGCTTTTACAAGGAAGCGCCGGTGGAGCGGCCGATCGTGGAGCAGCGCTTCATGATGCTGGATGAACAATCGGCGCTGACATTCAGCTACAAGGGGTTGGAGTGGGCGAAGGAGCCGTACAACAACTTCACCGTGCTGCGCGCCAAGTTTGACCAGTGGTTTGCCGACAAGGCAGTGCAGCAGGGGGCCCTGCTGGTAAACGAAACGGTCGTGCGGGAGTGCATCGTGGAAGACGGCAAGGTGGTGGGAGTACGCACCGACCGGCCGGACGGAGAGGTGTTCGCTGACGTGGTAGTGTTGGCCGACGGGGTGAACTCGCTCTTGGCCAAGTCGCTCGGCTTCCACAAGGAGTTTCGGCCTGACGAAGTGGCCCTTGCTGTCATGGAAGTGCTCAAGCTGGACCGCAAGATCATCGAGGACCGCTTTAATCTGGAAGGGGATCAGGGCTGTACGATCGAAATCTTCGGCGACTCGACCAAAGGCATTCTCGGCACCGCCTGGCTGTACACCAACAAGGACAGCCTCAACATCGGCGTGGGAGCAATGCTGTCCGGTCTGATCAAGCATAAGATCAAACCCTATGCACTGCTGGACTACGTCAAGAATCACCCGATGATCCGCCCCTACATCCAGGGCAGCGAACAGCAGGAGTACCTGGCCCATCTCATCCCGGAGGGCGGCTACCGCTCCATGCCCAAGATCGTCGGTAACGGCGTACTGGTGGTAGGGGACGCAGCCCAACTGGTTAATGCGATCCACCGCGAGGGCTCCAACATGGCGATGACCTCGGGTGTGCTGGCGGCGGAAGCAATCCTGGAGGCCAAAGCGGCGGGAGACTTTTCCGAAAAGACGCTGGATACGTACCGCAAAAGACTGTTGGACAGCTTCATTGGCCAGGACCTGAAAAAGTATCAGGACGCCACGCATCACTTTGAACGTTCTCCCCAGTATTTCGAGCGATATATTCCCATGATGAACCGGGCGGCCAGCCAGATGTTTACCGTGGACGGCAGTTCCAAGTGGGAGAAGCAAAAGAAAATCTGGCGTGATCTGGGCACGGCCAGGGAGAAATGGAAGATGGCCCGCGATCTGATGCAGGCATGGAGGGTGATGAAATGATGAAAGAGCTGCCCGCAGGCCAATCGATCGAGGAAAAGCAGTACCTCGTCCGCTTCAAGGCAGACACCAAGTCACACCTGCACGTGCTGGATGCGGACATCTGTGCCACCAAGTGTCCTGACAAGCTGTGCACGATTTTTTGTCCGGCCGAAGTGTACAAGTGGGAAGGTGTGCGCATGCATGTGGGGTACGAGGGATGTCACGAATGCGGAAGCTGCCGGATTGGCTGTCCGTACGAAAACATCAAGTGGGAATACCCGAAAGGCGGTCACGGGATTATTTTCAGACTGGGGTAATGGACGGTGGAACATGTTTAAGCCGGGGGAATGCGTTGTCTACACCCGTGACGGAGCCAGAGGAATCGTCATCGCGGTGAACGGGGAATGGTATCAAATATTCTGGGAGGACACCTTTGTCAGTTGGGAAAAAGCGGAGGTGCTGACGAAAGCGGAGCAGCTTTCCTGACGACAAAAAAGCGGGAGCCACGGCTCCCGCTTCCCAACTTTTCTATATACTGTTTCGCGACTGTGAAGAGATGGGACATGCCCGGTCAATCAAGACCAACGTCACTCAATAAAGGATACATCTGAGCGGCGTCACCTGTTTGCCGTGGATGCGAAAACATCCCAGAACCGGCTGTTGTCCGGCAAGGGACAGGACCAGATAGGCAGTCTCCGGATAACAGGCGTGCTCGATATCGTACGGCGATGGATAAGCGGGAGCGGCCGGATGAGAGTGGTAGATGGCGACAAGACGTTCCCCTCTCTGTTCCATTTGGGCAAAGACCTGGCGAATCTGTTCCTCTCTCATGGAAAACGAGAAGGGGCTTTTATCGGCGTTCTCCATCTTCCAAATGGTCTCCGCCCGTCCGCATCTCCCCGACAGCAGTCCACATGCTTCATAGGGCTGTTCAGCAGTGCAGTGGACAACCATCTCTCGCCACACATGATAAGCCAGCGGCAGGACGATGCCTATGGGACTACGGCTTGAAACGCCTCCCGCAGCAACCGCCCGATCTTCGTTGCGGCAACGATTTGACCACGTGCGACTTGCCCCATCCGGTATGTCCTGGAGGGGATACGTGCTGCTGACTGTTGCTCGGAAGATGGGGGTGCGTGTGGACAGGCCTCATTTGCCGTTGTCTGTAGAGTGCGCGGATCTGATCCGGTGTCATGAAAATCCCTTCCTTTCCTTCGGCGTATACTATGATGTATTCGTCGGCGGAAAGGAAGGGAACGGCGGTTGCACAGCGGAGTGCAGTCGGGGAAAGGACGGGCGGTCTGGGTGCATGGTTACGCGTTTTTAAAGGGATTAAAGGCAGTGACTGCAGACGTGTGCGGTTTGAGAAAAGAGGCGTGAGCGCTGTTGGACGGCAGTCTCAACACGGGCGTGCCTCCCGCTGCCAGTTGCTGTTGCTGGGCAGCAGCAGGGGATTCCATCCCTTTTTTGCTTCGCGATTCGCGTGACTGGTAATCGTGGATGGCCTGCCGGTACTTTTCTTCTTTTTTCTGCAAGTCTTTGATCGTCTTCTTCAACTCCTGGCGTTCCCGCTGCCATTCCGCTTCCTGCGCCTGCAAGCGGGCGATCACTTCTTCCTTCTCCTTCAGCTGCTGCTGATAGGTTTCTTCCCGCTCCGATTGAGTCGATGCGTGTATCAATTTTTGCTGTAATTCATCAATCTGCTGCTGCCATTCTGATTTCTCGGCCTGATGGCGGGCGATGATGTCGTCCCGCTGGTGAAGCAACTGCGTCAGCGCTTCCTCGTTTTGCCGGGAAGATTCAAGCTGCTGCGTCAGTTCTTCAAGCGCTACCCGCCATTCGGCTTCTTTTGTCTGATAGCTGGCGATGGTCTCTTCCAGCTGCTTGATGCGCTGGGCATCGTCGGTTGTTTGTTGGTGGTACTCCTTGAGCTCTTGGTTCAGCAACTCCCATTTTTCGCTCCACTCCGCCTCTTTGGCCTGATAGCGGGCGATGATGTCGTCTCGCTGGTGAAGCTGCTGCGTCAGTTCTTCAAGCGCTCCCTGCCATTCGGCTTCTTTTGTTTGGTAGCTGGCGATGGTTTCTTCCAGCTGCTTGATGCGCTGGGCATCGTCGGCTGTTTGCTGCTGGTGCACCTTGACTTCTTGGTTCAACAACTCCCATTTTTCGCTCCACTCCGCCTCTTTGGCCTGATAGTAGGCGATGATGTCGTCTTTTTGCTGCAGCAGCTGCGCAACGTCCTCTGAAAGCATCGCCCCCTGGGCTTCCCTTACGATTTCCCTCCACTCTTCCAGGGTTTTCTGCCATTCCGCCTCCTTTTCCTTGTAATAGGCGATGGTTTGGTCCCGTTGTTCAAGCAGGACAAGCTGACTTGCCTCGAGTTGTTCAAGCTCGTGCACCCGGTCTTTCAGTTCGGCCACCACGCGGTTCAATTCGTCTGCCCTGCGCTGTTGCTCTGTCAGTGATCGTTTTACCTGTTCCAGGTGCTGGTTGTGCCATTCTTCCCGGTCCCGCAGTTCCTTCAGTTTTTTGCTGGCAAGCTGTAGTTCTTCGTAGTACTGGTTCGCTTTCGCTTCAAAAAACTGCGCTTGCCGCTTCAGCAGGAGAAGCTTTTCCTTCTCCGGCTTCGCTTTGCTGGAGGTCTTTTTTTTCAGCACCGTACGTTCCTCCTTTGCAGTGTGTGTTCCCCTATAGACATATGTAAGGGAGCGGGAAGTGTGAAAAAGCGGAGAAGAGTTAGGCTGTTACGGCCGAGTATATGTTTCACTTAAAACAGAAACGGGAGAAGAGCAACTCTTCTCCCGTCGTACTGAAGACAAACCGGTTGTACCGAGGAGAAGCACGTTTCCAGGCAGAGCGACTTGTGAGCCCTACCGAGCGGAGCTGCGATTTGCGGGTAAAAGGATCGCCACCGTTGAACAGGCTGCGTAGCTATGCGGCTTTGGCGATCCCCCGCAAATCGATGCGGAGCGAGCAGTTTGTGCTTCCTTGCTGGGCGAGCACGGAGCGGATGACGGAAACGTGTTCTCCTTGCAACGGCCACTTTGTCAACACACAAACGGGAGAAGAGCAACTCTTCTCCCGTTTTGTATCGATTCTGGCGAATTACGGAATGGACGGCGTCGGGATTACATCCGGGAACGTTACGCAGTCTTGGACCAGCAGCTGCTCGTCGGGGACAATCGTAAGTGCTGCGGAGAAGATGGGGAGTCCGGCTCCGTTGGTCAGCAGCAGGAGCACGACGTCCGGCAGCCCCAGACCGGTTTCGGCCAAGACGAGCGTGTAGTTCACCGTTTCTTGCGTGCCTGTTGCCGTGAACGTTCTCACGCCGGTACCGGTAACGACAAGACCGAGGAGGATGGTCGGCAGAACGATTCCCAGACCAAGGTCCGGCAGAACCGTGATGCACGTCGGCGAGCTGATCGTCGTTGGCGTGAGGCTGAAGCTTTGGTCGCCGGGGATGACGTCAGGCAGCGGTGTCGGACCAGGCGTATCGAAGAAGTTGAAAGTGAACGTGCTGGCCGACGGATTGCAGCTCGGGCAGATGTCGGCGATCAACTGTACGGTACCGATTTCTACCGGTGCCAGCGGCGGCAGGCCGAGGCTTACTGTTACGCCGGTAAGCAGCGTATTGACTGTAGCCTGGCAGTCGCAGTTCGCACGCGGGAAGATCGTCGGGCACTGCGGCGGGAAGACGATCGGCGGGCAGCGGAAACCAGGACCGGGGGACGGTGTCGGTACCGGGATGTCGTTCGGACGCGGTGCGCAGAACTTGGCCAGTACCTCCAGTTTTACTTCCGCTTCCACCTGGATTTCCTTGCAGATCGTGATCTCCAATTCTACCATGCCGCCGAGCAGAACGCTGCCGATCGGCGTGCACTCGATTGCGGTAATCCGGCAGAGAATGTTGTTTTCGTCCAGCGGCTCCGGCAGGCAGAGCACCACTTCGTCATCAAACTGGATGGTCGCCGGGAATTCGCACAGGAACGTACCATCAGCAAAAATGCGAAGCAACACAGTAGCACCGAACAGGAACCGGACAACGCCTACGCGGACGGTAGCACCGCCAACCGTGATCGTCTCACGGCGAATGCCGATGACACGGCAGGAAAATTCGGGCGAAATCGTGGGTTGCGGTTTCGGAATCAGCGGGAACGGCGGCGGTACGATCGGTTCCACGCACTGAATCGTAATGTCCTGTCCCGCACGGATGGCTTCGTCAACCAACGGCCGGCAGTCGTCTGGAATGGGAACCTTGTTGCGGTCCCTGTTGGCAAATACAACCCAGTCGTACACCTTTTGAACGCGGATGCACTCTTCCTGCAGATTGTTGGGAATCGGCGGAGGTGCGGTTGGCGTCGGTGTAGGTGTCGGCACTTGGTAACCCCTGATGGGCTTCACTTTATGCACCAGTACAACCCTTCCTTTCTATAGGGTATTTGATTTTGCATTACATACTATGGAGGCAGCGGGAGATTTGCTTGTCAACGAATGCCCATTTTTCGCGCAGCCTTCGCTTCGTGCCCTTCTGTTTAGAAAGGAATGGCGAACTGGCGCATGAACCAGTCGTCGTCGTATTTGCGACGGGCGAAATACCGCAGACGCTGGGCCACGGCCCCGCATTGCAGCACCTCGCGCTCAATCCGGTTGGGATCGGCGTGGATGATCAGTTTCTTGCAAGCTGCAATCCGCGATTCGTTAAAGTGGCTGTACGCCATTCGCAGCATGTTGTAGTACACATGCTCAAACTCCACTTTGTACGGATGGGCTTTTCGGAACAGGTGGAGGATTTTGACCGAGGGTTGTACATGGCAGCGGTAACCAAACAACCATAATTTTATGGAAATTTCGATGTCTTCAAAGCCCCAGACGCGAAACCCTCTGTCAAAACCGCCGATGTCCATAAAGACGTGTTTCGGCATGGCCAGACAGCCGCCGGGGAGGATGGCGGATGGTTCCGGTCGGTTTACATGCCGGGTCCAGACTACGCCCAATCGCTGGTCAAGCGTCTGGCCGTAGCCGACCTTGTGGGGCTCCTGCATCGACGCGATGGCGGGAGATACCGCATCGGTGCGCCCGGACTTGATCAGATCGACGAGACCGTCGATCCAGTAATTCGGAAACGTCAGATGGGCGTCACAGAAAATCAGATAGGTGCCTTTGGCGTGTTCCGCTCCCAGATTTCTCGCAGCAGCTGCGCCGATTCCAGGCGTGGTGATCAGCTTGACCCGGCCATTCTGTTCTTCTGTTTGCAAAAAGGCGCAGCAGTTGTCTGAAGAACCGTCATCCACCACGATGATCTCATACGGATAGCGCGTTTTCGCGGCGCGAAGCGATTCAAGCGTGGTGCGCACGTTGTTTCCCTCATTTTTGGCCGGAAAAATGACGGAAACCAACGGCAGGTGTTCGTCCGACATGGGATCACTCCTTTCTCCTGACATGGTATGGCAGAACGAAGAAGGGGGTACCCGTCTTCTCGGAAAATGACCGCTTCACGTCTCACGCATGGTGCCGGCTGTTCATACACTAGACAGCGGATGGGGAAATACCCATTGGAGGAGTGAATCGCATGGACGTCGAGGTATATTACGCGGGACAGCGCAGCGGGACCATACCGTACATGTCGGTTCCCGCCTTTCGCCTGTTCTGCAAACAGAATGGCTTTCAGCTCAGATGGGATGCCGAACAGAAGCGGATTGAGCTCGATTCCGGGCTAAAGGGGAGAGTCTGTGTCCTGGCGGTGGGAAAAGCCGGAAAAGACGCCTCCTACGAATGTGAGATTTTGAACAGGGTGCAGGCGTTTCTGTCCGAGTACGGGGCAGAGGTCGTGATCGGAGAACCGGCGAAGATTCTCAAAAAAGATGTGGCGATCCGCTTTAGCGTCAAGGAGATCCGCGCATCCGTCTCCCCCAAGTTGATCGTGTTTCGCAGCGAAAACGAGTCACGCAGGACGCTGGTTGACTGCCTCCACCATGAACTGAAGCAAACAGGGATCAACTGCGTGGTAAAACTGCTGCGGGAAGCCCGCTCTGCTTCCTCCGGTATCGCGGTTCAATTTCAACTCCCTCAGGGAACGGATGAACAGCAGCGCAAGGCGTACGCAGAATGCATCGCCTTTTTTCTCGCTTCCGGAATCCTTCATTACTTTCTCACCGGTCTGCGTATCTCACCGCTGTCATACCTGTCGCGCCATCTGCTGAAAGCGTTTGGGGGCAGCGCTGCTGCGGAAGAGGCGGATTCGGCAGATGCAGCAAAGAATGCGGGGGAGGAAACGGACGCATACAGCGCCGCCGGGGTGAACGAACAGCAGGAAGCGGCTCCAACGGAACCTCTGGAGACAGAGGCGGCCTTGGGCGCACAGACAATCGATGTGCAGCCTGATCCTGACACGGCTGAAGCCAGGACGGACGAGGCGGAGCCGCAAGTTACTGTGCAGGAAGCTGTCCCTTTGGCGGAAACGTTCCGGCAGGCGGAAGCAAGGCGGCTGGAAGCAGAGGTGTTTTTCGACTACACCGTGCTGCGGTCCGATGTCGAAAACCGGCCGTTTTTGCTCATCGGCAATATTTGCGTAAAAAATACGGGAACAGAAGCGCTGTACAATCCGGTTGTCTGCCTTCGCGCCGATCCGCCTGACAGCATCAAGATGGGGGGACAAATCCTGCCGCCCAATTTGGTGGAAACGCTCGCCGTGCAAAGTTCTGCAGGGATCAAAGGGTGGCGGTATCTGGAGAATGACTGGTTTACGCAGGCGAAAGAACGAGGGGAGTACTGGATGGCACCGATTCATCCCGTGAGGATTGAGCCGAACACAACCGAGATGTTTCAGAATTTCCAGTTCTCCGTCACCAAACCGGAAACCGGAAACACCGTGACGGTCGAGGGCTATGTATTCTTTCAGGAACAGGGGCTGCAGTTTGCGGCCAATAACCGGATCGCCCTTTCCTTGTAAGCGTAAGAGGTAAAGAACCAAGAACGTATCAGGAAAAGGAGTGGGATGTATGGAAGGCGTCTCGTGGCTGGATTTGGCGATTCTGGTGCTGGCCAGTTTTCGCCTGACCCACTTGATCGTGTTTGACGAAATCACTGCGTTTCTGAGAGCGCCTTTCTTTACGGAGAAGTATGAGACCGACGCTGTCGGTCAACTGATCCGGCATATCGAATTTCACGGGGAAGGCTTGCGCCGCTGGCTCGGCATGCTGCTCAGCTGCCATTGGTGCGTAGGCATTTGGGCGGCAGCGGCAGTCGTCGCGCTTTACGTCTATGTACCGGCCGCCTTTCCTCTGCTGCTGCTTCTCGCTGTCGCAGGTGCAGCGGCCGTAATCGAGACCAAGTTGTACACGGGGTGACGGTTGCGGCTATGGCGTGCGGGACGCATGCTGAATAGTTTGATAGAGCCGTGCTTCGTCCTGGGATAGAGGAAGCACATCCTCCGCGATGAAGCTGACCTGCCGCTTCATCGGGTACACCTGATTTTCAAGAGAGATAAACCGCGACGAAAAGATGGCCACGTCGTTTTTCAACCGGCTTTTGTCAAGCGGTATCTCCAATGAAAACGATGGTTTTGTGATCTGGTGCACAGCCATCAGCCGTCCGTTGACCACGACGGAACACTGGAAATGGACCCCCTGCTCGTATGGGGACGGGATGTGCTGGGATGATCTTCCCTTGACCAGCAAGAGGTGGGCCGGACTGCTCGGATCTGCTTCCACCGTTGCCGTGAACATGGGGGGGACCCACAAATCCTTGTACCGGTTCATGTGCGTGACCTTGGGAGTCTGTTTGCGGGCGGCGTTGGCCTTGATTTGGCGCAGCAGGGAGTAGGTGCCCATGCGCAGGTAGGGAGCCGCGTACCTCATCCACGTATTTGAGATCGAGCCGAAGTGCTTGACGACGGTTTGCAGGACTTCCGGAATCCCGACCGAGTGCCATTGGGTTGCAGTTTTGGAGCTTTCGTGAACGCGGGTATTTGCCAGATGCTCGGGGATGTAGCCGATGGTGTAGTGTTTGGCTATGCGAATCCACAAGTCGTAATCCATGCAAAAATGAAGGGATTCGTCCACACCCCCCAGCTGTTGAAACACGTGCTTGCGGAAAAACGCGGCAGGCTGGCAGACACAGCAGCTCTCATACAGGCGTTGGAGCGTGGCGGTGCTGACCGTGAGCGAAGAAGAGGCACGACTGTTTTTGTTGATGACGAAGCAATTGCCATGCACCATTGCCCATTCCGGATGCTGCCGCAATGCCTGCACGGCTTTCCTGACCGCTCCCGCCACGTACGTATCGTCGGAGTTCAACCAACCGATAATCTCCCCTTTTGCCATGGCTACTCCTTTGTTGACCGCGTGGGACTGGCCCCGGTCAGGCTCGGACACGAAGCGAAACCGCTCCCCCAGAGTGCTGCTGTACTGCTGCAGGAGGGCAACTGTGCCGTCCGTTGATCCTCCGTCCACCACGATGTGCTCGATGTTCGGGTAGTCCTGGGATAAAACGCTCTGGATCGTTTCCGCGATAAAGCCCGCCTGATTGTAGGAGGGGGTGATGATGCTGACGAGAGGAAGATCCTGTTGGGACATACGTCTCACTCCCTTCCAAAATGAAATGCGGCAAAAAGGGGGCCCGGGTCAATGCACTCGGCCTCCCTTTTTGCGCTATTTCCCATCGTCATGCGGTGCGGTTACAAATAATCCGGCACCAATCCGGGATTGCGGAAATTTGGCTTCCAGCGGGACGTTAAAGAGCATGAACGACTCGGTCCATGTTCCTCCCATGTAAGAAAGCCTCCTTTCACTTTCTCAGACAGATGTCGTAGAAGCCTTTGTACTGGGCGTAGTAGTCGTCGTAAATCGCCAACAGCTGCTGGACGGTAGCAGGCTGCTCCCGGCTCAGCGAGATCCGCGAAAAATGCTTGAGCACCCGCGCGGCGTCTTCCCTCGTGGTGCCGTACCGGTACAGGTGATACGGGGAGTACTCCGCGATGATCGTCGTGTCCTTGCTCACCAGCGGCAGGCACGCTTCGATAATGGCGAAGTCGGCCCCTTGCGTGTCAATCACGATCAGATCCATCAGCGGGGGAACGGTGAAGCCGTAACAATTGCTGAACATCTCCACGGGGTTCACCATCTGGATTTTGTAAGGCAGACTGCGGAAGATCGATACTTCCATGTCGCTGCTTTTCGGCATCGCACAGCGGTGATCGGACGAGTCCCAGGCGCTCTTGAAAAACGAGATGTACTGCCCGCTTTTTCCCAGCGCGTAGGGAAACGCATGAATGTTCTGAACCTGGTTGAGGTGAAGGTTCACCGTCAACAGAGCGAAATTGAGCGGGTCAGGCTCAAAGCAGTAGATGGTCGCCGACGGCTCAGCCTTTGCCAGATAGATGGCCGCCGAGCCAAGATGGCCCCCGGCATAGAGAACACGGCATTTCGGCTTTAACAGGCTCCGCGCATGCTCCAGCGAATCGCTCCAGAGGCGGTTTCCGCTGCGAAAACCGGCTCCCGCCACTTTGTCGTCGAGATGGGTGATCAGCTGCATGGTGAGATTGTTCAACGTCACGTGTGCGATCGAAAAAGGATACAAACCCGTTCCTCTCCTTTCATGACCCCGTCAGGTCATGCAGAGTTTGGTGGAAGAGACTCGTGTCACTGTGCCATTGAATATGATATGTGCAACACAGTCGTTTTGAAACGGGACAGCTTCATCATGCGGCCGTTCATCCCGGCGGAAGAGAGAATACCTATTTTTGTCCGTTTCAATATCACCCCTCTTTCCTTGTTCATAAAATAGTGCAGGCCAAGACAAAAATCGGACAGAGGTGCAGTGGATGAAACTCATATTGCTATCAGGAGGGTCCGGAAAGCGACTGTGGCCGTTATCAAACGATGTACGGTCCAAACAGTTTTTGAAAATGCTGCGCAATCCGAACGGCGAGTTGGAATCCATGGTGCAACGGCTGTGGAGGCAGTTGGCTGCCAACGGCTTGCTCGATTCTCTGTACATTTCCACCAGCAAAACGCAGGCGGACATGATCGTGAACCAGTTGGGGACGGCGGTGCCGCTCATCCTTGAACCCAAGCAGCGGGACACGTTTCCTGCGATCGCACTGGCCGCCAGCTTTTTGTATTCCAGAGAGGGCGTGGGCCTTCAGGAAACGGTTGCGGTCATGCCCGTCGATCCCTACGTCGGGGAAGATTTTTTCGCGCTGATCAAGCAGTTGGAGCACGTGCTCGACCAATCGGGAGCCGATCTTGCGCTGATCGGGGTTACGCCAACGTATCCGTCCAGCAAATACGGCTACATCGTCCCTGCTGAATCAAAAGCAGACAAGATACAGCCGCAGATGTACCGCGTCCTTTCGTTTACGGAAAAACCGTCTGAGGAGCAGGCAAAGTGGCTGCTGAAGCGGCGCGCGCTCTGGAACTGCGGCGTGTTTGCGTTTCGCCTGGAAACGATGATCAAGGAATTGGAGAAAAGAGGATACCCCGTTGAGTACGACGCGCTGATTCAGCAGTACGACCGGCTGCCCGCGATCAGTTTTGACTACGAAGTGGTGGAGAAAGCGGAACGAGTCGTCGTCGTTCCCTACGACGGAGAGTGGAAGGATCTGGGCACCTGGAACACGATCACGGAGGAAATGACCGTGAATCTCGTCGGAAAAGGGCACCTGGACAACGGATGTACCAATACCCACGTGATCAATGAATTGGACCTGCCGATTGTCGTCATTGGAACGTCCGACGTGGTGGTGGCGGCCAGTCCTGACGGCATCCTGGTATCGGATAAAGCGAAAAGTCACCGCATCAAAGATATTGCGAAAGAGTGGAACCACCGTCCGATGTTTGAAGAACGGCGCTGGGGGTGGTATCAAGCGATCGGTTACCAGACCACGGACAGCGGGGCCGAGGTATTGACAAAGCGGCTTCACATCCATGCTGAGCGGAATTTGAGCTACCAGTATCACCGTCATCGCTCAGAAGTGTGGGTAATTGTCGCCGGCGAGGGTGAATTTGTGTTGGACGATCGCCTGCGGCATGTTCAGGCCGGGGATGTGCTGGAAATTCCGGTCGGGGCCAAGCACGCGATCAAGGCCACTGCCGATCTGGATATCATCGAAGTGCAGATGGGAGACAGCCTGGTGGAAGACGACATCGTCCGCCTGTGTCTCTCGTGGGAAGAGATCATGGAGCGGGTAAACCGTGACCAGCTGGAGGGAGGAGCATGAAACGCTGGATTGACAAGACCATCATGGTGACCGGAGGCTCGGGCTTTCTCGGTTCCCATGTGGTGGAACGGCTGAGGGCGGCAGGCTGCAGCCGGATCATTGTACCGCGAAGCCGCGATTACGATTTGCGCAATCAGCAAACAGCCATGTCGCTTATTGAGCAGACAAAGCCTGATTTGATCATTCACCTGGCGGCTTCGGTTGGAGGAATAGAAGCAAACCGCAAAAATCCGGGGGCTTTTTTTTACGACAACTTGTCCATGGGCATTCATCTGATGGAAGCGGCCAGGCGCGGCGGTGTGGAAAAATTCGTGGCCTGCGGAACGATCTGTTCCTATCCCAAGCACGCTCCTGTACCGTTTCGGGAGGAAACATTGTGGGACGGCTATCCGGAAGAAACAAACGCTCCCTACGGGTTGGCCAAAAAGATGCTCCTGGTGCAAAGTCAAGCCTACCGGCAGCAATACGGGTTCAATTCGATTTTTTTGCTTCCCGTCAACCTGTACGGGCCGCGCGACAACTTTGATCTGGAGACGTCTCATGTGATTCCGGCGTTGATCCGCAAATGCGTGGAGGCCAAAGAGCGTAACGAGAATCACATCGTGGTCTGGGGGACAGGACAGGTCACGCGCGAATTTCTCTATGTCGAGGATGCTGCGGAAGCCATCGTGCTGGCAGCGGAGCATTACGACGGCGATCAGCCGGTCAACATCGGCACGGGGGAGGAAATCTCCATCAAAGATTTGGCGGAGCTGATCGCCAGGGAAACGGGTTTTACGGGCGAGATACGCTGGGATACCGGAAAGCCGGACGGACAGCCGCGCAGATGTCTCGATGTCCGGAAGGCCAGGGAGTACTTCGGATTTCAGGCCCGGGTGTCGCTGCGCGAGGGATTGCGCAGGACGATTGCGTGGTACGTCGCGCAGCGGGCGCAAAGAGGCTAGCAGCTCTGCACGTTTACGACTGATCGGAGGGGAACATATGGAACGATGGGATGAAGGTATCGGTCCTCCCCGTGATTTTTACAACTCCACGGAGGATTGGGCGGCCGCAGCGTATCCGGATCAGAAAAGTGCGGCGGGCGTGTATCGGAAATGTCCGGTCGAACCGTTTCGCTATGATCCCGGCCGTTTCCAGCAGCCGATTGACCCTTCGATGTGGACGATGTATGGCGAACAGCTGCCCTACTACATTGCCTTCATGCCGAACGGAAGAGTGTGGGGGGAGAACGGCGCGGTAATCAGTCCGGACAACAAACTGGTATGGGATGTCTCCCATGAGATGTACCGGCTGCCGCAGGAGCATTCCGTCTTTGAACAGGAATATCTGCCGCCCGTCACACGTCTGCCCGGGACCGCTGCGCTGTTGACATATGTGGGCAATTCCAACTATTTTTTTTGGATGTTCGACGTATTGGCGCGGATGGAACTTTTGCGGCGAGAAGGGATCGCCGTCGACAAATACCTGATCAATCAAAAGCGCCAGCCGTTTCAGGATGAGACGCTTGCGGCACTCGGGGTAACACCCGATCGGCTGATTGAATGCAAAAGCGATACCCACATCTGCGCATCCAATCTGGTCATTACTCCGCCGGTGGCATACTCCGGCCACGTGCAAAAATGGGTGTGCGACTTTCTGCGCGAACGGTTCGCCGGGTGGCGTGCAGCCGCGTCCGGCGGGAAAGGGGAACGCCTCTACATCAGCCGCTCAGGGGCCCGTTACCGACACGTGCGCAATGAAGAGGAAGTGGTTGCTCTACTGGAACGGCACGGATTTACCCGCATCCATTGTGAGGAGTATTCGGTCGCCGAGCAGGTGCGCCTGTTTGCGTCAGCACAGGTGATTGTCGCACCGCATGGGGCGGGCCTTGCCAATATTGTCTTCTGCCGGCCGGGAACAAAAGTAATCGAATTCTTCTCTCCTCACTGGGTTCGCCAAACATACTGGATGATCAGCTGCCACTGCGATCTGGATTACTATTACCTGATCGGCAGGAAGCGGAAGCTGGTCTACGATGTGTGGTCCATTCGCTACCACATCGAAGACGATATCGTCGTCGATCTGAAGAGACTGGCCGGACTGCTGAAACTGGCCGGCTGCGCATAGCAACAGGGGCGGAAAAGGAAAAAACGGGGTGCTTGCCATTGGGCCAAGCACCCCGTGTCTATTATTCCTTCCAAAACGGTTTGAATGACGCGGCATGCGCGAGTCGCGCCGCTTGCCGCATGCGGCCGACTGCAGCTTACAGCCGGGGAACCGGGCGGCGATGATCCCTGATCCACTGCGCGATGCCGGCGGGATTTGTCAGATATGCACGGTAAAACTGCAGCTCCTGATACGAGAGAGGAAGCACCTGATCGGCCAAAAAGCTGACGACGCGCGGCTGCGCCGGGGAGCCAAGCTTTATGTTCCACGATGCGAAAATGTCCAGTTCATGGTTCGTCCGATCCGGCGGGAGCGGAAATTCCACGGTAAATGACGTCCCGTTCACGGCGATTGTTCCCGTCATGCTGCCGTTTATGACGTAATGCAGGAAAGCTGATTGGGACGCGGACGGCCCGGCCGGTCTTGCGCCCCTGATCAGCAGCGTGTGTGCGGGAGATTGCGGATCGGATTGAATCGAGACGTGAAAATTGGGCGGGACCCACATGTCCGGGTGGCGGTTCATCGCTGTGATTCGCGGTGCGTTGCCAAAAACCGCGTGCGCCCGAAAAAAGTTCAGCAGCGGAAACACGCCTTTGTTGTGGTGGAAGTACAGGTATTCCATCACCCAGTCGTTTGACACGGTACCGTAGTGTTTAGCGCTCGTCCGGAACACTTCCTGAAGTCCTACCGTCGGCCACTGGGTGACCGATTTGGATGCGGAATGATACCTGGCTTTTGCCCAGAATTCGGGCACATAGCCGATGCGGTGGCGCTTTGCGATGCGGATCCACAAATCGTAGTCCATACAGAAGCTGAGGGTTTCATCCAACCCTCCCACATCGTACAAGACCTGTTTGCGGACGAAGGCGGCAGGCTGCAGGATGTTGCACCGTTCAAACAGTTTCAGCCGATCCTGCGGCTTGACGGGAAACGGCCTGACCGGCAGGTTTCGCTCGTTGGCAACGTAGCCGTTTCCGTGTACCATCCCCCAGTGAGGGTTTGCCATCAGGGCTTGAACCGCTCGGCGGATGGCGCCGGGCATATACGTGTCGTCCGAGTTCAACCATCCGATTATCTCTCCCCGCGCGACAGACAGGCCTTTGTTGATCGCGTGGGACTGACCGCGGTCCGGTTCGGATACGAAGGTGAATTTTTCGCTTAGCTGGTTGTATTGGGACAGGATCGCAAACGTGTTGTCCGTGGATCCGCCGTCAATCACGATGTGTTCCACATGCGGGTAATCCTGCTTCAGCACGCTTTCGATCGTTTCTTGGATGTACTTTCCGTGGTTATAGGAGGGGGTGATGACGCTCACAAGCGGAAGCGATTGGGTGTCCATGGGCCTCACTCTCCTATTTGTGTGTTGGGTCCTGGCGTGCAGTCAACCAGATGTCCACATAGCCTTTGTACTGTTCGCAGTGTTCGTCATAAAACGAAAGCAGTTGGTCAACGGTAACGGGGGCGGGCATGACATTTTCCACCCGCGAGTTTACGATTTCCGCCCGGGAAAAGAGGCGAAGCAGGCGTTCTACATCCTGCCTGGAAGTGCCGTGGCGGTACAGGTGATAGGGCGAATACTCCGCAATCACGCCGGTATGCGGGCCAATCATCGGCAAACACGCTTCCAAAATGTCAAAATCGGCCCCCTGGGTGTCGGTCACGATCAAGTCAAACGAGCGAGGAGCCTTGCTGCGATAGCACGCTTTGAGAAATTCCGGGGGCTGCACGATCGGGATGCGGTAGGGGAGGTCGTGAAAAATGGTAACGTCCGGATCGTCCATTCGGGGCATGGCGCAGCGGTGGTCGGATGAATCCCAATCGCTTTTGTAAAAAGGAATAAATCCTTGTGTTTTTCCTGCTGCAAACGGAAACGCATGGACGTTGCGCACCTGATTGATCTCCAGGTTCACCGTCAACAGCGCGAAATTGATCGGGTCAGGTTCAAAACAGTAGATCAGCGCGGTTGGCTCCACCTTGGCCAGAAAAATCACCGCTGAGCCGACATGGCCGCCGGCGTAGAGAATCCGGCCATGGGGTTTGAGATTTTTTCGCGCGTGATCCAGGGCGTCCGACCACAGCTTCTTCCCGCTCCGTAATTCGGCGCCGGAAATCAGATCTTCCAGGTTTGTCACAAGCGTCATGGTGACGTCATTCAATGATACTTCCGAATGCGTAAAAGGGTGCATGGCTGTCTACCTCCGTACAAAGATGCCATTAACCTGAAGCACTTCCCCTGTGGTGTAGTCTGCAAAATCCCTTTCCAGATAGAGCAGATCAAAACCCAGGCGATCCACGTAGTCAATCATGGCCGGATACAGCAATTGGTGCTGGTACAAAGGGACAAGCGACAGTTCCATTTCCAAGATGTCTACGTGGGGCAGCGTCCGTTGGGCCCCCTTGAGAACCTCCAATTCGTATCCCTGGACGTCCAGCTTGAGGTAGACGCGTTCGTGCGCGTGTATCAGTGACGGCAGCAGCGTATCCAAACGTGTGATGACGATGGTTTCCCTGCCGACGTAGCGCGAATCGGGAGCGCCGATCACGTGCCGGTCCAGCATCGGCAAAAGGGAACTGCTGTAGGAGTTGCCGGCGATGTTGATGATGGCCTGGCCTTCCGTACTGCCGAGCGCCACCTGCTTGCAGTCCCAGTGGGGATCGCTGGAGGCCAATTGCTGCAATTGGGCAAATTCCTTGGACAATGGTTCAAAGGAGACGATTCTGCCGCGATACCCTTGCTGTCTCAATTTGCTGGCGAATTGTCCGGTATTGGCACCGACATCCAGCACAAGGGCAATTCGTTTATGAGCAATCAATTGTGATCTGTTGGGAAACTGGCGGAAGACCCAGTCAAAATTGCGCGTATCCAAGGCAGTGCGGACGGCGTGTTTCAGGAATTGACGATTGTCCATTACAGGTTCTCCCCTCATCGTAAATGGCTGGCATCCGGATTTTGCCTTATAGAGTAGGATATGATCGCTTCACCCGAATGGTTTGGACAGCAGTGTCTTCGTGTTTCAGTTTTTTTTTCAAAACGCTGTGCGTTCTCCCGCGGTCGGTCAGCCGCAGATGAAGGCCGCCTCACGTCCTGCTTTCCGGAAACATCGCCCGGTCTCGCCGCGGATTCGCTTTGCATAAGTTATCGTATCGTGCCGGGAAACATAACTTCTTACAACGAAGGAGGGATATGTGGTGGCTGTGGAAGATCTACCCTTGGTGAGCATCATTACGCCGTCGTTCAATCAGGGGCATTTTATCCGCCAAACGATTGAGAGTGTGCTGCAGCAGGATTATCCCAATCTGGAGCACATCGTGATTGACGGCGGATCGACAGATGAAACGCTGGCGATATTGGAGCATTTCAGCCAGGTTGACACGCGCTTTCGTTTCGTGTCCGAGCCTGACCGGGGTCAGTCCCACGCGATCAACAAGGGACTGGCGTTGGCCAGGGGAGCGATCATCGGCTGGCTGAATTCGGACGATACGTATGAGGCGGGGGCGGTCATGAAAGCCGTGAAGGCGCTATTAGCGCATCCCGAATGGGGGATGGTTCACGGCAAAGCCTATGTCATCAACGAATACAATCAAAAAGTTACCGTCTTTCCGTTTCCCCCAAAACTGCCGGTCGACGCCCGCGAACTGTTTGAATGCTGTCACATCTGCCAGCCGTCCGCTTTCATCCGGAAAGAGGTGATAGAAGAGGTAGGCGGAGTGGATGAGAAGCTGAATTTCTGCATGGATTACGACCTGTGGATTCGGATTGCCAAAACGCATCGCATCGGCACCATTGATGACTTTTTGGCCAACGCCAGATATCACGGCTCCAGCAAATCGGGCACGCAGTGGGAATCCATCGGAATACCGGAGGTGCTAAAAACCAGTCTGAAACACTTCGGGGCCATTTCCAACACGTGGCTTGCCGACCATTACGTCCCCCATTACCGAAAATACGGAATCTACCGGATCCTGCGCGATGTGAAAGCATACCAGATGTTCGGCAATACTCCGAAGCTGGTGGACATGAACCGATACCCGGACAGGATGGTGCCGATTCAGCTCGTCCTGTCCATCGAGGTCAATCCCGAGCATCCGCTTGACACGCTCTTGATCAAGGGACAAATTCCCCATCATATTCCCGCCCAGCCGCAGAACATTCAGCAGTTGACCGTAATGCTCAACGGTCAGCATGCCGGCAGCGTTCGCATACCCGCAAACCTGTTTGAGCTGGAGATTCCGCTTCATTCCGATCAAGCGGAGAACCGGGTAGAAATCTATTCTTCGTGGCATGTCATTCTTCCTGACAGTCAGGCAAACAGGCGAGTGTGCAGTTTTATGGCCTACGAGATTATGCCCCTGTCCCGGGAAGAAGCGGCGTTTTACCGTGTGTTTACAAAAGAGCAGCACAGGCTGAGAGAGTGGATTCGCGAAAACAGGCAGCCTGTTCCCCGACTCTGATCCCGCTCACCTATTTTTCACGCCCGTCCGCCAACGAACACGCCGCATTGAACATGCATGCATATCATAGCAGCATCGGAAAACAAGGCAGCACGTGCCAAAACTTGCGTGAGGGGGTGGCGGGCAATGAGCGGACACTTCATGCAATCGCCCACACTGCATGCCCGGTTTCTGGAAATACAGGCAAAAGTGGCGCCCATCCAGGGATGGGTGTGCGATCAAGCGGGCATGGTGCTATACCAGCTCGTGCGGTTTTATGCGCCTACCGGCACGGTCGTGGAATTGGGATCGTGGAAAGGACGGTCTACCGTTTGGCTGGCCCATGCTGTCAAAGACCGGGGCGCAGGCCGCGTATTTGCGGTTGACACCTGGGAGGGCACGAAAAACGGGGGACCTGATGAACAGACGTGCAAGACGTTATTGAAAGGGTATAAGGAAAACCAGCTGTTCGAAGAGTTTTTGCAAAATCTCACCAACGCCGGCGTGGCCGATTGTGTGCAGCCGCTGCGAGGAGATACGGGGGCTACTTCCTGGCATTTTCCCAGGAATAATCCGATCGGTCTGTTGTTTATCGATGCTGACCACAATTACGAGGCGGTGAAGCGCGACTTTTGGTCGTGGAGTCCGATGGTGCCGGCCGGAGGCTATGTCGTGTTTGACGACGTTCCGTCCTGGCCGGGACCCACCCGCCTCGCTTCGGAACTGCCTGCCTCGTACAGGCGGATCTACATGGGATGGAACATTTGCGTCTTTCAGAAGATGCAAGGCTGAGCTGTTACTGGAGAAGGGAGGGAATCGTCCGCATGAACCCTGCCGATTTTTTGGCCGGAATCTCGTTTCGCAGGATTCGGCCGACCGACCAACTGCCGGAGAACATGTATTTTGCCGACGATTTCGCGCTGCAGTCAACCAATACCGTGCTGCCGGCAGACGGATTAAGGTTGACGGAAAACATCCGCAGCGTGTGGGACATTCCCAAAATGTCCACCTTTGCGATCGGAGCCATCCTGAACCGCCTCGTTTCGCAGATGGCTCCCGGACACGCATACGTGAATGTCGGCGTGTGGCACGGATACACGTTTTTGGCGGGACTGGTCAACCACCCCGACAAAATCTGCATCGGGATTGACAACTTTTCGGCATTCGGCGGACCGCGTGACCGTTTCCACTATTACTTTCAACGGCATAAAAGCGGGAACCACAAGTTTTACGAGATGGATTACGTCGAGTATTTCCAACGCGTGCACAAGGAGCAGATCGGCTGCTACATGTTTGACGGGCCGCACGACTACCACAATCAGCTGCTGGCGCTGCAGCTCGCCGAACCTTATTTCGCCGATGGCTGCGTCATCCTCGTCGACGATACAAACTGGGCCGATCCGCGCCGAGCCACCCTCGACTTCATCGCATCCAGGCCCGGTCGTTACCGAATCCTGATGGATGTCCAGACGGCCGGCAACGGTCACCCGACATACTGGAACGGCTTGATCGTGTTTCAAAAATGGCAGGAATCCTAGGTTGTGCCCCCGTTGCACAGACGGATAATGCAACGCCTCTAAAGGTGGGTTACCGCTTTAGAGGCGTTGTCGTTTTGATCCGCACAAAGCGGGCTATGGGGTCTGAAACAGGTGTCCGACCGCTTGCTTGAGCGTCGCCAGTTTGGTGTCTGCCTCTTTCAGAGAGTCACCCTTGACGCCGACATACAGCTTGATTTTTGGCTCTGTGCCCGACGGCCGGACGCAGAACCAGGATGCGTCATCCAGCACGTATTTGAGCGCGTCGGTTTTCGGCAGGGTCAAGAGATCGGTTATGCCCAGGGCGATATTGTGGCGTTCGCCCGTCAAGTAGTCTTCCACGACAGCCACCTTTTTTCCGGCGATCTCCGTCAGCGGCCGGCTGCGCAGGCGGGACAGAGTGGATACCATTGCGGCCATGGTGTCTTTGCCCCTGCAGGTGATCGCATGCAGGTCTTCCCTGTAGTAGCCGTACCTGTCGTACAACTGGAGCAATGCGTCGTACAAGCTTCGCCCTTCAGCCTTGTGGCAGGCGCAGGCGTCGGCGATGAACAAGGCCGCCTGCACGGCGTCTTTGTCACGGACGATGTCAGCCATCAGGTAGCCGCAGCTCTCCTCATAGCCAAACTGGAAGGTGTACGCGCCTGTTTTTTCAAACTCGCCCAGTTTCTCGCCGATGTATTTGAATCCGGTCAGCGTGTCGACGGTGGTCAGCCCGAAATCAGACGCGATCGCCCGTCCCATCTCTGACGTGACAATCGTTTTCAACACGACGCCGTTTGCCGGAAGAGCGCCGCTTCGCTGTTTTTGCGACAACAGGTAATGCAGCAGGAGCGCTCCGGTCTGGTTGCCGGTCAGCACGACGTAGTCTCCCTGGGGGTGCTTCACGGCCACCCCGAGGCGGTCACCGTCCGGGTCGGTTGCCAGAACCAGGTCGGCCCCGACTGTTTTCGCATACTGAATGGCCAGGTCAAACGCGTGATGTTCCTCCGGGTTGGGGGAGGAGACGGTGGAAAAGGAGGGGTCCGGATCGGCCTGCTCCCTCACGACTGTGACGTGGCGGTAGCCAAAGGCGTCAAGTCCTTTTGTGATCGCTTCGTACGTGGTGCCGTGGAGCGGCGTGAACACGATGCGGACGGGATCGCCTGCCGGTTGGACGGCGGGCGGGATGCGGCGGCGGTGCAATTGTTCCAGATACGCCTTAAGCAGCTCGTCGCCAAGCGAACGCAACAAGCCGCTCGCCCGAAGCGACGATTCTTCAGCCGTCTCAATCCGCAGCTCGTCGCCTGCCTCTTCCATGTGTCTAAGCAGCATGTCGGCAGTCGCCGGCGTAATCTGTCCGCCGTCCGCGCCGTATACCTTGAACCCGTTGTATTCCGGCGGATTGTGGCTCGCCGTGATGACAATGCCGGCAAACGCTCCCAGATGGCGAACGGCAAACGACAGCAGAGGCGTCGGGCACAAGCGGTCAAACAAATGGACGCGAATGCCGTACCATCCCAGCACGTTGGCCGACTCCACGGCAAACGTCCGGGATTTGTGCCGGCTGTCGTAGGCGATCGCCACGCCCGCTTCCATCGCTGCTTTCCCGTGTGCGGTCACATAGCGGGCCAGACCCGCCGCCGCTTTGCGCACGGTGTACAGATTGATCCGGTTGATCCCGGGACCGAGCTCCCCGCGCATGCCGCCGGTTCCGAATGCGATCGGTCTGGCAAAACAGTCTTCCAGGGTGTGGGGGTCATCCCGCAGGCTGTCCAACTGGGCGCGCAGTTCAGGATCAAGGTGGGCGAACGTCATCCAGCGCTGATAGTGGTCCTGCCAATGTTGGGTCATCGTTGTTTTCACTCCCGCTTGATAGTACCAGTTGTTGTTAGGGTATTACCGGGTGTCGGTCCTGGTGAACGATGCAGTCAAAGGAAAACCGGAACCGGCCTTGCCCCGGTGCCATATATTGAGGAAGAATGTCATTTTGGCAGTCCGGGGGTGAGCCGTTGAACGAGCGAATCAGGGTCAACTGGGTCGGGCCGCAATTTGCCGGCCACAGCATCGCTGTTGTCAACCGGAATCTCTGCAGGCAGCTGGAGCGAGATCCTCGCCTTCTCCTGAGAATGGAAGTGCCGCCGGACGAAATCGGACGGGTGCCGTCCAGCCGCGCCGCTTCGTTTGTACCATTTTCCGATGCAGACGCTGCGGTTGTCCACGAGTGGACGCCCAGGTGGGTGAAGCCGGCCGGGAAGCGCCGGATCTGCATGCAGGCCTGGGAGTACGGAGCCATTCCGCGCGACTGGTTCATCCCGTTACAGGAAGACGTCGATGAAATTTGGGTGTACAGCACCTACAACAAGGAATGCTACGTGCGCTGCGGCATTCCGGAAGAAAAAATCCAGGTGATTCCGCTGGGCGTCGACGAAACGGTCTTTCGCCCGGAGGCTGCGCCGCTACGCGTGGGGACGGCAAGTTTTTGCTTTTTGTTCGTCGGCGGCACCATCACTCGCAAGGGGATCGACCTCTTGCTAGAGGCATATGTGGACGAATTTACGGCGGATGACGATGTATGTCTGGTGATCAAGGACAACGGGGCAGGCAGCTTTTACAAAGGACAGACGTTTCACGAAGCAATCCGTCAAGCAGCTTCCCGGCCGCGCAGCCCGCGCATTGTCTATCTGGACCTGCATCTCTCCGATGAGGAAATGGCGGGTTTGTATGCGGGATGCGACTGCCTGGTTCACCCGTACAGGGGAGAGGGATTTGGACTGCCGCTTGCGGAGGCGATGGCATGCGGCCTTCCCGTCATCGCGCCGGACCAGGGCCCCAGCCGCGATCTTTGTGACGGGCGGACGGCTTTTTTGCTCCCGGCCAGGGAGGTTGAGCTCCCCGCGCAGGGTACAGGTCTTCCGGAGACGGTGGCGCCGCCCTGGTGGCTGTCCGTCGACAAGCACGTCCTGCAAAAAACCATGCGCGCGGCCAGCGAAAACCGCTTGCTCGTCAAGCAAATGGGGCGCGCGGCCAGCGAGCGGGTGCGATCCGCCTTTACGTGGAAACACAGCGCAAAGGCCGTCTTCCGCAGACTGCAATCACTTGTGGAAAAGGAGTAGCGAGACCGTGACGAAAACAGCCTTCATCACAGGCATCACCGGCCAGGATGGGGCTTATCTGGCCAAGTTTCTGCTGGAAAAAGGATATCGGGTGGCTGGATTGCTTCCGCGGCGAAGCACCAGCAACCTGTGGAGACTGGAATACCTGAACATCGCGGACGAGGTGGAATACAGGGACGGAGACGTGTTGGATCTCTCGTCGCTGATCCGGGCTGTCAAGGCGGTCAAACCGGATGAGGTATACCACCTGGCGGCACAGAGCTTTGTCGGCTCCTCTTGGGAGCAGCCCATTTTGACCGCCGAGGTGACCGGTATGGGCGTGCTGCACATGCTGGAAGCCATTCGCGAGGTGGACCCGGGGATCAAAATGTATCAGGCGTCGTCCAGCGAACTGTACGGGCTGATCCAGGAACCGATGCAGTCGGAGCAAACCCCGTTCTACCCGCGCAGCCCGTATGCGGTTTCGAAGCTGTTTGGGTACTGGATGACGAAAAACTACAGGGAGAGCTTTGGCATGTTTGCCAGCAACGGCATCCTGTTTAACCACGAGTCTCCGCTGAGAGGGCTTGAATTCGTGACGCGGAAGGTGACCTACACCGTTGCGCAAATCGTGGCCGGCCGGAAAAAGGAACTTCGGCTGGGAAACATTCACGCCAAGCGGGATTGGGGGTTTGCGGGTGATTACGTGGAAGCGATGTGGCTGATGCTGCAGCAGGAAAAACCGGACGATTATGTGATCGCCACGGGAACCACCACGACGGTAGAGGAAATGTGCAAGATCGCCTTTGACTACGTGGGGCTGAATTATCAGGATTACCTCGTGATCGATCCGCAGTTGTTCCGTCCGGCGGAGGTGGACGTTCTGCTGGGGAATCCCGCCAAAGCGAAACGGGAGCTGGGCTGGATGCCCAAGACGGGATTGCAGGAACTGATTCACATGATGGTGGAGGCCGATCTGCAGAGAGTCAAACAGGCGTAGGGGATTGATTGAGGGATAAAGGGAGCATCAAGCAGCAGGCAAAAAACGTGAATCAACGCATCGGCATGTGCCGGGAAACAGTCTTGCCAAAGGCTGTTTTTTTTCGTTCCGGTTTCAAAACAATGGGGTGTCCGACTCAGAGGTGTTCACCTGATTGTGCTTAACCATGACCTGTTTATTCTTTAGGACAACCTGTTAAGGTTAAGAGGACATCCTAAAAAACATCAAACAATGAGCACAGTCGCGCAAACAGCAATAATGTATGGAATTTTTCCAATCTTCTTTACGTATTCGTTATGTGGCATGAAAGTTGCTTCTATCTCATGTCGAAGAGTCATATTCTAACACTTCAACACAAAAGGAGACAAATCATGAACGTAGTAGCCAAGGTATACCGAGGGGAAATCGTGGAAAGTTCTCACCTCGGCCATGTAGCTGTCGTCGATGCACAAGGAACCCTGTTGTACTGGTACGGCGATCCTCACCGTCTCACGTTTGCCCGTTCCAGCATGAAGCCGATCCAGGCGATCCCGGTGGTGGAGACGGGAGCGGCGGACCGATTCGGGCTGGAGCCAGCCGATCTGTCGTTATGCTGCGCGTCGCACAGCGGGGAGCTCCGCCACCGCGAACGGGCGCTGGCAATGCTGGTCCGCTGCGGACATACGGAAGCAGCGCTCCAATGCGGAGCCCACGTGCCGCGGGACGAGGAGAGCTACAAGCAGCTGCTTCGGGAGGACAAGCCGCTGACGCCGGTTTACAGCAACTGCTCTGGCAAGCACGCCGGGATGATTGCCACCGCCGTTCATTTGGGCGAAGATGTGGCCACCTACCATCACCCGGATCATCCGGTCCAGCAGCGCATCCTCGATGCGGTCAGCGACCTGACCAGCTATCCGCGAGAGAAGATTGCGCTGGCTGTGGACGGCTGCGGCGTGCCGGTCCACTGTCTGCCGCTGTCCCATTGCGCCTGGGCGTACGCGAAGCTGGCCAAACCGGACGTAATTGCCGCCCCGCAGCGGCGACAGGCAGTCCGCCGCATCACTGATGCGATGACTGCCCATCCGGAGATGGTCGGCGGCAATCACCGCTACTGCACCGATCTGATGCGCGCGTTTCGCGGCCGCGTCATCGGCAAGGCGGGGGCGGAAGCGGTTTACTGCCTGGGGGACCGGCAGACCGGGCTGGGCATCGCAGTCAAGATCGAAGACGGAGGAGCACGCGCCCTTTACGCCGTCGTAAACGAAGTCCTGCGGCAGTTGGGGATCGGGACGGACGGCCCGTTGGAGGAATTGGCGGCGTACACGGAGCCGGCCGTGACCACCATGAGTGGGGTGGCTGTCGGGCGCATCGCAACCAGATTTGCGCTAAACCGAGACAGCATCGACTTGCGCGCGTAATAGCGGATGGCCGCCTGGCCGCACCTGCGGTTTGATCCATACAATTTACCGAGAAAAGGGGGAATGTTCCGATGAAGTTGCGCAAAGGATGGAAAGTCTTGAGCACGTCCGCCCTCTTGCTGGCACTGATGGTCACCGGCTGCAACCAATCGGCTGCACCGAATCAGCCAGGCAAAGGGCAGACGGCGGAAGCGGGTGGAGAGGCAGACACAACAGCCAAACTCCGTCTCAATCTGCGGACGGAGCCGCCGTCGCTCGATCCGCCAAAGGGCTTCGACAGCGTCTCCAATGAAGTGCTGAATGCAATCATGGAAGGGCTCGTCCGACTGGACAAGGATCACAAGCCGCAGCCGGCCATGGCGGAGCAGTGGACGATCAGCGATGATGGAAAAACGTACACGTTTACGCTGCGCGACAGTAAGTGGTCAAACGGGGACCCGGTGACAGCTCACGACTTCGAGTACGCATGGAAACGTATCGTCGATCCCCAAAACGCTTTCCCGTCCGCTTTCCTTGCCTATTTTATTGAGGGAGCCGAGAAGTTCAACAAGGGAGAGGGAAGCGCAGACGACGTAAAAGTGAAAGCGCTCGACGACAGGACGTTGGAAGTGAAGCTAACAGCGCCGACCGGCTTTTTCCTCAACATCATCACGCAGCCGACGTTCTTCCCGGTTCACAAAAAGTCGGTGGAAAGCAATCCGAACTTCGCTGCCGAAGCGTCCACACTCATTACCAACGGACCGTTCAAACTGACGGAGTGGGTGCATGACCAGACGGTGAAAGTGGAAAAGAACGAAGGCTACTGGGACAAGGATTCGGTCAAGATTGCCGGCATCGACTGGGTGATGGTAAACGACGAAAATACCCAGTACCAAATGTACAAAACCGGACAGCTTGACATGGTCCAATCTGTGCCCAACGACTTGAAAAAGCGGTTGATCGATTCAGGGGAAGCCAAAGTGATGTCGGAAGCATCCGTCTACTACTACCGGATGAACACGTCCATGCCGCCGTTTACGAACAAGAATATCCGCAAGGCGTTTGCTCTGGCGATTGACCGGAAGGCGTTAATCGAAAACGTCACGCAGGGCAACGAACTCCCTGCTTTGGCTCACGTGCCAACCGGCTTGCTGGAACCGGACGGACGCGACTTTCGTGAAGTGGGAGGGGACTATTTTAAGGACAATGATGTCGAACAGGCAAAAGCGCTGCTGAAAAAAGGCATGGAAGAGGAAGGCTGGACGACCCTGCCGCCCGTTACCATGACCTACAACACCAGTGACGCGCACAAGGCGATAGCCCAAGTGCTGCAGGAGATGTACAAGAAAAACCTCGGTGTTGACGTGAAACTGGAAAACAAGGAATGGAACGTGTTTTTGGCGGAGCAGCGCGCACGCAAGCTTCAGTTCTCCCGTTCCACCATTCCGGCTGACTATGCTGATCCCTACAACTTTCTGGAACTCTATACCACCGATCATCCCGGCAACCGCATCAACTACAGCAATAAGGAATACGACGCACTTGTGCAGAAGATCCGCAGCACGGCTGACGAAACCGAGCGCTTCAAGCTGATGCACGAAGCGGAGAAGATCTTCATGGAGGACATGCCGATTGTGCCCATCTATTTCAGAACGGTGGCGTACATGGAACAGCCGAACGTGAATGGGATCGTTCGCCATGCTGTTGGCACGATTGATTACAAGTGGGCGGTGATTTTAAAGAAATAATACAATGAAGACAAGGGCTGAAGCTGCGCGCCCTTGTCTTCACTTTACAGCATGGAGCGGGTTGTGATGAAGAAAAAAACGGTAACATTTGTCGCCAAAATGGACGAATTTTTGCAGTCTGTGGTCAGCCAATGCCGTGATTTGGGCATCTCCGAGGATTTTCACATCGAAGGCAGGCGCGTGGATCAACTGCCTTACTGGCCGATTGCAGATGGTTCGCTCGTTGTCCTGTCCTCCAAAAGCATCTATCCGCAGGTGGCGGCGTATCTGCCGCCGGGAGCGAAGGTGATCATTGCCAAGCGGATGCTGCCGTATCACAATTTGCGGGAAATGTTGGAAGTGCCCAAAGGGGTAAAGGTGCTGCTTGTGAGCGATACGGAGGAGACGGCGAAGGAGTCGGTCAGGCTGCTGATTGACTCCGGCATGGATTTTGAGCTCTACCCGTACTATCCGGGGGCCGATTATCCGCGCGACATTGAGATTGCCGTCACGCCGGGTGAGGCCGAACACGTGCCGGGCACCATCCGCAAAGTGGTGGACATCGGCTTCCGGCTTATCGACCTGTCCACTTGGCTGGAGATTTACGCCCATTTCGACAGCGATAATTTTCAGCGGGTGACCGCCCGCGCGATGCAGTCGCTGATCGATATCACGAAACAGTTGAGCAACGAGATTCATCACGCCCACCTGCTGCACAAATACCTGGAGGCAATCGTCAACCGAATCGAGGATGCTGTGATTGCCATGGACGAAAAGGATACCATCCGGTTTATCAACCAGAAGGCGGTGGACACCCTTCACCTGCAGGGTGTGCCGATTCAGGGGGAAAAAGCGGTCCATTGTCTGCCGCCAGACTTTTACGAAATGATTCGGCAGTGCGACGAGAACGACGACGTACTGGTGGATTGGGGCGGCCGGACGTATTTTTTCCGCAAAATGCACATCGTCATGGAGGGGCGGTTTTTCGGCAGCCTGCTCTTGTTCCGCAAGGCTGCGGAAATCGAACAGATGGAACACGACTACCGTATGCGCCTGTACAGCAAAGGGCTGGTGGCCAAGTATCACTTTGACGACATCTGTGGAAAAAGCCTCTCTTTTCAACAGGTGCTGCGAATCGCCCGCAAGATTGCCCGCAGCAACTCAACAGTGCTCTTGCTGGGTGAAACGGGAACGGGTAAAGAACTGTTCGCGCAGGCCATTCACAACGCCTCTCCCCGCAGGCGGGAGCCGTTCGTCGGTGTGAATTTTGCCGCCATCTCCGAATCACTGTTGGAGAGTGAGCTGTTCGGCTACGAGGAGGGGGCGTTCACCGGTGCGCGCAAGGGAGGACACATCGGCTGGTTTGAATTGGCCCACAAGGGAACGATTTTTCTCGACGAGATCGGCGATGCCAGCGGTGCGATCCAAAACCGGCTGCTGCGGGTGCTGCAGGAGCGGCAAATCATGCGGGTGGGAGGCAACAAAGTCATCCCGATCGACATTCGCGTCATCGCCGCGACCAACCAGGATTTGCAGCGCATGGTGCGTGAAGGACGCTTCCGCGCTGATTTGTACTATCGGTTAAACATCCTGCCCATCCACCTGCCGCCCCTCAGACAGCGGCCGGAAGACATCCCCTTGTTGGCGGAGGAATTTATTCGCAAATACTGCCAAGAGATGCGCCGCCCACCGTTTACACTTACGCAGGAGGCACTGAAGGCGATGCAGGAGTACGATTGGCCCGGTAACATCCGGGAATTGGAAAACGTGATGGAATACCTGGCCCACGTAGTAGAGGAGGAAGTGTATGCCATCCACCTGCCGTTTATGCAGGAGTCTTTTGCCGTTCCGGCCGATGATGTGCTTGCGGACGAATGCCGGACGCTGTGCGAGGCATACGAACAGCGCGGCTTTTTGGACGATGTCGTCGCGATCCTGCATGTTTTGAAACAGCAGGGGAGCGGGAGGTACGCGTTGGGCGAGCAGCTCAGCCGGCAGGGAATCGAGCTGAGCGGCCAACAAGTGCGGTACCGTTTAAAGCTGCTGCAGCAGGACGGGCTGATACACGTCGGCAAAGGACGGCAGGGCAGCCGCCTGTCCACTAAAGGGGCGGTGTTTCTCGCCTGCTGTGAGAAAAGCCGGGGATAAACGGAGGAGGGAGTAAGATGAGCGGTCACTTCGAATATTGGAAGCAGAAGGCTTTGGCACAGCGCGAAGCCTATTTGGAAACGCTGCAGTCTTTTCTGAGGATTAACAGCATCGAGGATATGTCGACCGCCGGTCCGGGCAAACCGTTCGGCGACGGAGTGGCGCAGGCCCTGAACTTCATGCTGGAGTTGGGGCGATCAGACGGCTTTGCGGTGAAAAACCTGGAGGGTTACGCCGGATACGTGGAACACGGAGAGGGCGAAGAGGAAGTGGGAGTGCTCGTCCACGTCGACGTAGTCACTGTTGGTGAAGGATGGACGACACCGCCGTTCGAGCCGCACATCCGCGACGGTAAAATCTACGCCCGCGGCGCCATCGACAACAAGGGGCCGGCGCTGGCCGCCTTTTTCGCGCTGAGGCTGCTCAAGCAGTCGGGTCTGCCGCTCACCAAACGCGTGCGCCTGATTATCGGCACTGACGAGGAGAGCGGCTGGTTGTGCATGAAGCACTACGCCGAACGGGAGGTGCTTCCGGAGATCGGCTTTTCACCGGACGCATCGTTTCCGATCATCCACGCCGAAAAGGGGCAGATCAATCCGACACTGATGCTGGCTGCACAGCCAGGGGCCGCGGCGGACGAAGGTTGGCAGCTGCTGTCGTTTGCCTCCGGTGATCAAGGCAACAGCGTGCCGGATAAAGCGACTGCCTCGGTGATGGTACCGGCGGGAGCGGAGGCGAAATCAGCCGCGGCTGCTGTGACCGAACGCTGGAACGCGTTTCTCCTTGCCAGTGGTGTGACGGGACGGCTGGAGCCAAGAGCGCCTGACGTGTTGGCGTTTCAACTCGACGGCAAGCCGGCTCACGGCATGGAGCCATTCAATGGAGTCAACGCCGGAACGCTGCTGGCACGTTTTTTGTACGACTACCCGTTTGCCGGTACCGATCGCCTGTTTCTCCGCTTCCTCGCAGAGGTTTTGCACGAAGACCACTACGGTGAACGGCTGAACGTAGCATGTCAGGACGAGGTGAGCGGAGCGCTGACCGTCAACGCAGGCATCCTTCGCTACACCAGGAGCGAGGGAGGGCTTGTCCGGCTGAACATCCGCTATCCCGCCACCTTGGCACCGGAGCCGTACGTGGAGCGGCTGATGGCGCGCATCCAGGAGCTAGGCTGGATGTTGTCAAGCGTGCGCACCTCCAAGTCCCACTACGTGCCAGCGGACCATCCCGTCATCCGGACGCTTTCCCGCGTGTATGAGCAGCATACCGGCGCCCCCGCTCGCCTGCTCGCTTCCGGCGGCGCCACTTATGCCAAGACGCTGAAAGCCGGCGTGGCATTTGGCCCAGTGTTCCCCGGGAAAGAGTCGACGGCCCACCTCGCGGACGAGTATGCGGAGATTGACGATCTGCTTCAGGCGATGGCGATCTACGCCCAGGCGATGTACGAGTTGGCCAAATAGAGAAGGAGGAGCACGCATGTTCCATTACTTGGCAAAGCGCGTCCTGATGATGCTCTTGACGCTGTGGATCATCGTGACGCTGACCTTTTTGCTGATGCATGCGATTCCCGGCGATCCGTTCGCTTCCGATTCGGATCAACTGCCGGAGCAGATCCGCGCTAATCTGCGAGCCAAATACCATTTGGACGAGCCGCTGCCGATTCAATACGTTATTTATCTGAAAAATCTGATGATGTTGGATTTGGGGCCTTCCATCAAATCTGATACACGTGGTGTCAACGATATGATCGCGGACGGATTTGGCGCATCGGCCTTGCTGGGCATGCAGGCGGTCGCGATTGCGCTGGTGTTCGGCATTTTCTTCGGCATTGTTGCCGCACTCAACCGCGGCAATTGGATCGATTACGGGGCGATGGCCCTGGCTGTCCTCGGCGTGGCAATCCCCAGCTTCATCATGGCCCCGCTGCTGATCAACTATTTTGCAATCAAGTGGCCAATCTTTCCCGTCGCCACCTGGGGGACCTGGCTGCATACGGTGCTGCCGTCGCTGGCGCTGGCGTTCGGTCCGTTGGCGATCATTACCCGCTACATGCGCGCCAGCATGATTGAAGTGATGAACCAAAACTACATCCGCACCGCAGAGGCGAAAGGGATTCCCACCTGGGCAGTCGTGGTCAAACACGGAATCCGCAATGCGATCCTGCCGGTAGTTACGTTCCTGGGGCCGCTGATTGCATCGCTGATCACCGGTACGTTCGTCGTGGAAAAAATCTTTGCCATTCCCGGGATTGGCAAATACTTTGTCGACGGCATCTTCAACCGCGATTATCCAGTCATTTTGGGAACGACTGTTTTTTACAGCTCCATTCTGATAGTGACCATCTTTCTGATCGACGTGGCGTACACCCTGATCGACCCGCGGATCAAATTGAGCAACAAGGAGGGATAGGAAGTGGCGATGGAACAAAAAGTCGATCCCCTGTTTCGCCCGCTGGTCAAACGTAAGCAGGCTGACGCAGCATCTGCCCGCCCGAGCCTGAGCAACGCCCAACTGGTGATTCGCAAGCTCGTGAAAAACAAGCTGGCGATGCTGGGCTTCGTCATCATCGTCGCGCTGGTCGCGATGTCGATCATCGGGCCGCATCTCGTCCCGTACAGCTATTCCGACCAAAATCTGTTAATGAAAAACAAGCCGATTTCCGATGAGCACTGGTTCGGGACAGACGATTTGGGCCGGGACATGTTTGCCCGCACCTGGTACGGCGCCCGAATCTCACTGACGATCGGGGTGGTGGCGGCGCTGATCGACCTGATCATTGGCGTGACCGTCGGCGGCATCGCCGGGTACATGGCAGGCAGGGGCAAGCGGGGGGATCGGATTGACAACGTGATCATGCGGTTGATCGAAGTACTGTACGGACTCCCTTACCTTTTGGTCGTCATCCTGCTGATGGTCGTGATGGAGCCGGGCATGTTGACGATCATCATCGCATTGTCTGCGACGGGGTGGGTGGGAATGGCCCGTCTGGTGCGGGGGCAAATCCTGCAGTTGAAAAACCAGGAGTTCATCCTCGCCGCTCAGGTGCTCGGGGCAAATTTTCCCCGCATTTTGTTCAAACATCTGATCCCCAACACGTTTGGCGTGATCATTGTCAACCTGACGTTTACCATCCCGTCGGCGATCTTTGCCGAGTCATTCCTCAGCTTTCTCGGCCTGGGCGTACAGGCACCGGTAGCCAGTTGGGGAACGATGACCAACGACGCGCTTGGGGTCATCCTCACCGGCGACTGGTGGCGGCTCTTTTTCCCGGCACTGATGATCTCGCTGACGATGTTTGCCTTCAACGTGTTTGGCGATGGTCTGCAGGATGCGCTTGATCCGCGTCTGCGCGAGTAAGAAAAAGGGGGGAACTGCGATGGCCGAACAACATTTGCTGACCATCGACAATTTGAAAGTACACTTCAAGACGTATGAAGGGGAAGTACAGGCGGTACGCGGTGTCTCCTTCCATGTGGACAAGGGAGAGACAGTGGCGGTCGTCGGTGAGAGCGGCTGCGGCAAAAGCGTCACGGCCCAGGCGATCATGGGCCTGGTCCCCGCCCCGCACGGCCGGATTGTCGATGGCCGGATCGTCTTTGAAGGAAAAGAGATTACGGCGATGAGCAAAAAAGAGCAGTTGGAGATTCGCGGCGCGCAGATCAGCATGGTCTTTCAGGACCCGATGACGGCGCTCAATCCGACAATGAAAGTGGGAAGACAGATCGCGGAGGGAATCGTCCGGCATCATCGGGTCTCGCGGGAAGAGGCGCATAAGCGGGCGATTGAGCTGCTGCGCATGGTGGGGATCCCCGACCCGGAGAAGCGGGTCGACCACTTTCCACACCAATTCAGCGGCGGGATGCGGCAGCGTGTGGTCATCGCCATCGCCCTGGCATGCCAGCCGAAGCTGGTGATCGCCGACGAACCGACCACCGCATTGGACGTGACGATTCAGGCCCAGATTCTCGATCTGCTAAAGCGGCTGCAGAAGGAACAAAGGTTGTCCGTGCTGATTATCACCCACGACCTGGGTGTGGTGGCGGCAATCGCCCACCGGATGGTGGTCATGTATGCTGGCGTGGTCGTGGAGACCGGCAGCGTGCAGGACGTCTTCTCCCATCCCCGCCATCCCTATACCTGGGGACTAATGCGCTCCCTGCCCCGGCTGGACGGGGAAAAGCAGCGGCTGGTGCCGATCGAGGGGGCGCCGCCTGATCTGCTGCATCCGCCCAAAGGCTGCCCGTTTGCGCCCCGCTGCGAATTTGCCATGGAAATCTGCGACCGGCAGATGCCGGAGCCTGCCGTGTTTGGTGGAAGTCATCAGGCTGCCTGCTGGCTGCATGACCCGCGCGCCCCGCGCATCGAGGAACTGGTCGCGGCCGGGAGGCAGACAGAATGACAGGGCGCTTTCCGGGAGCAAAGATGCTCGGCGGCGCTTTCCATCGAGGAGACTGCGCGGAGGCAAGTGCGGACAGGCCATGGGGCGACCTGCCATCTGTGCGCGGACTAGCGGTAGTGCCAAACGAGCATCGCGACGGAAAAGACAATCAGGGCGGCTCCGCTCCAAAGCAGAAGAGACGTTCCGATTCGGAAGAACGTCTCTTTTTTTTGGGCAAAAACGGTGTCAACCATGTTGTACCAGTCGCTCTCCAGCACGCGAGGACGGCGGAAGAAAAACGTTTTCAACCGTTTAAAGCCGGCGCCAAACACGGTAAAGAATCCAGAGCGGACAACCAAGGAGATACAGCCGAGGACAAGCAGGGAGAGTCCGGCCAGGAAACTCCGGTTAATGATCGTCAGAAGCGCTTCGCCGGCTGGGGACAGACCTGCTGCCAGAGCGGCTGCTGACACAATGATCAGGAAAAGGATGACGACTGCGAGCATTACATTCACGTCCTTTTGCCGGAAGATGAGCAACTCATTTACGATTGAGTTAATTCGCTCATAAAACACGCCGCCCCTTCCGGCAGAGGAGGGATGGATTGTTGTGTCTCGGTACGGTTTGTGCCTCAATACGGTTGCCAGCGCAGACGTCTCGCCTGCTGAAAGCGCTCCTCGACAGCCCGCCAGTTGACGACATTCCACCAGTTGTTGACATACTTGTCCCGTTGATTTTGGTATTGCAGGAAGTAGCTGTGTTCCCAGACGTCCAGCACCAGCAGGGGTACGACGTCCCACTGAGAGAGGTTCTGGTGCTTTTCCGCCTGGAGGATTTCCAGGTGCTGTGCTCGCGGCGACCAGACGAGGATTGCCCAGCCTGGCCCCTCCACTTGTATGGCGGCTTGCGTGAACTGGGCCTTGAAGGCGTCAAACGAGCCGAAGTAGCGCTGGATGTACTCGGCCAGATCGCCTTGCGGTTCACCGCCGCCATCCGGGTGCATGACCTGCCAGAAGATCGTGTGCAGGTAGTGGCCGGCGCCGTTAAAGGCCAGTTCCCGCTCCCAGTGGCGGATCAGGGCAAAGTCGTTTTTAGCTCGCGCCTCCGCCAGCTTCAGTTCGGCCTTGTTCAGGTCTTCCACGTATTTGCGGTGCAGTTTGTCATGGTGGATGCGCATGGTCGTCTCGTCAATGTACGGCTCCAGGGCGTCGTAGGCGTACGGCAGGGGAGGCAGCGTATGGCGTCCGACGGGTACGGGGCGGGCGACGGGAACCGGTTGACGGGATGAGGAAAAGGCTGCTTTCATGGTCTCCGGCTGTTCCTGTTCGTTGTATTGGATCAGGCGGAGGAACTGGTGAAACTGCTTTTGCACCTCTTCCGCCTTGGCAACGAGCGCGGGAACGGCCTCGTGGTGAGAGGATTTCTTTATCTGTGCCGCTTTGCGGCCGATCAGCGTAAACGCTTCGTCAAACTTGTGCAGGTGGCGCTCAAGCTCCCGGCCGAGCTGCATTGATTTTCGCAGGTGCTCAATCCACTGAGTGCCCCACTGGCTCCAGTGGACGAGGTGTTTGATCTGTTCTTCCAACGCGATTCCTCCTTTTCTCGCTTATCTATTTCAGCGTATGAAAAGCGCCCAGGGATGGTGCGGCATGTGCGGAGTACGTGGCACCGGCGGATCGCATATGGTTATACCACGAACGCAAAAAGTGGTATGCTGGGAGATGGACATTACAACAGGGGAGACACACAGATGAGCGACCAACGAGCAATTGCCATTATCGACTCAGGAGTGGGAGGCCTGACGGTAGCGAAAGAAGTAATGCGGCAGCTGCCCGACGAACGGATTCTGTACTTCGGCGACAATGCCCGATGCCCGTACGGCTCCAAGTCGCCGGAAGAGATACGCGCCTGCAGTTTTCAACTGATTGAGTTTGTCACCCGATATCCCGTAAAGGCTCTGGTTGTGGCCTGCAACACCGCGACAGCAGTCGTCCTCAAGGAGGCGCAGCAGCTCCTGCCGCTGCCGGTCATCGGTGTGATTGAGCCGGGAGCGCGAGCGGCGGTGCGGGCCACGAAAAACGGCCGGATTGGTGTGATTGGGACAGAGACGACGATCCGCACCCGCGCGTACGAGCAAGTCCTGCTGCGGCTGCGGCCGGAGACGTATGTGGCTGGGCTCGCCTGTCCAGCGTTTGTTCCGCTGGTGGAACACCATCAGCAGCATACAGCGGAAGCGCGCCAGGTAGTGGCCCGTACGCTGGAGCCATTGATCCGGGAAGAATTGGACACACTGATTCTGGGCTGCACCCATTACCCGCTGCTGGCCCCTGTCATTCAGGACGTGATGGGCCCGTCCGTCACCTTGATCAGTTCTGCGGAAGAAACCGCGCGGGAATTGACCTGGCATGCCTCGATTGCGAGAGCGGACAAAACGTCTGCGGCTCCCGACCATCTGTTCTTCACCAGCGGCGGCGCCGACAATTTCCGCTCCATCGCGGAGGAGTGGCTGGGCCGTCGGGTGAAGGTGGAGCATAGATCGTTGGAGGAGTCGTATCAACCATAAGAAAGAGGCAAGAAAGCGGCGCCAATCATGGCGCCGCTTCAGACTGAAGACAAACGGTTCATTGAGTTAGCGTCCACAAAAAATGATTTCCAGGCCGGAAGGCCTGCCCATTCATCAACCGAAGCGGAAGACAATGGGCATCGCATGGAGGGATGGGCCAAGCGAGCTCCTTTGACGACCGGCTCAGCGGAAAAACGAAGACGCGGGGACCAACAGGGGACACAAGTCTCACTTCCTCGAAATACCCAGATGTTTGTCCCCTGCCCGCGTCTCGTTTTGGAGCGGACTTCATCCGCTTCTTTGCTGGGCGTCAAGCGAGCGAGCGGGGCCGATCTCCCATGCGCCGCGGACTTTGTCTACACGCTGAAGCGGCGCCAATCATGGCGCCGCTTTTCGCTTTGGTTCTGTTTCGGACAATTCAACGCATAAACACAAGCCCTGCTCGTATACATGATAGTACAAAGTGTCTGGAGGAGGCTGGGTAATGATGAAGATACATCGCATCGGCACAATCACCGCCGTGCTTGGGGTCAGCGCACTGCTGCTGTCGGGGTGCGGACTGTTCGGACCGGAAAAGAAAGCCACCAGCATTGATGCACCTCCGCCGCAGTCGGAAGCCGCCCAGAATACACCCAACGGTCTGCCGGCGGCGGAAGGCTCAGCCGATGGGACGGAGGCCGCGGTCACAGAGTCAGTCGACCGCACCGTCTACTTGCTGGATGCCAACGGGTATGTAGTGCCGTTTACGCTGACCCTGCCAAAAACAGAAGGGGTGGCGAAACAGGTGCTGACCTACATGGTCAAAGGCGGGCCGGTGGAAAACATGCTCCCCAACGGCTTTTCCGCGGTGCTTCCTGAAGGGACGGAGGTAAAAGGACTGGTTATCAAGGACGGTTTGGCGACAGTGGACTTTTCCCCGGAGTTCCAAAAGTACGACAGCAAGAACGAAAAGCAGATTCTGGACGCAGTGACCCGGGCACTAACCGAGTTTCCCAACGTCAAAAGGGTGCAGATCTGGGTAAACGGCACGCCGCTTACCGAAATGCCGGTGGGCAGCACACCGATCTCGTCCACCCTGGACCGCAACCTCGGGATCAACCTGGAGCTGGCGGAAGGGGCCGTTCCCGGTCGAACCACGGCGGTTACGGTCTATTTCCAGGGACAATTGGATGACAAGCGCTCCTATTTCGTACCGGTCACCCGGCTGATACCGGAGACGCAGAACGTGGCCAAAGCGGCGGTAGAGGAGCTGATCAAAGGACCGAGTGACAATTCGCCGCTGTTCAGTTCGCTCCTGCGCACCACCCGGGTGCTGGATGTAAAGCAGGAGAATGACCTCGTTACCGTCGATCTGAGCAGCGACATCCTCAGATACGACAGCGGCAGGGAAGCCAATCCGGATGCGCTGGAGTCGCTGGTTCTCTCGCTGACCGAGAGCACAGGGGCCAAACAGGTTCAACTGCTGGTGGAAGGCAAGCCGCTCACCAGCGGAACGTACGATTTCACCAAGCCGGTCGCCCGCCCCGTCCACATCAACACGATGCAGTTTTGACAGCGCGCACGAATCCACGCCCGAATCGGCAGGCGTGGTTTTTTGCTTGCGGCAGTTCTGTCAGTCCGGTTGAGCCGGGGCGGCGCTATCGGCTGCCCGGGAGGCCTGCAAGATCAAGACGCCGAGGATCAGCGAGCAGAGGGTGATCAGCAGCCCGGCGGCAAAACCGAGCAGCCGCGGTTCAAAGACGGTGAGCAGCCATCCGCCGACGAGCATCGAGAGGCCGATGAGCACGCTGGAGATGGTCGATTCGAGAGCGAACACACGGCCGTGGTACGCTTTGTCGAGATGCCGCATCAGGAGCGTGCGCAGACTGGCGTTGCCCATCCCCCCGGCGACGGTGGAGAGGGCGTAGCAGGCAGCCGCCAGGTAAATGGTGGGAGCGAAGCTGGTCAGCACGTGGGCGAAGCCTTCGACGGCGAAACTGCAGGAAGCCATGTGGTAAGGCCGCCGTTTCAGCAGATCGGCCGCAACCCCGCCGACGATGAAACCGAGTCCGATCGCGCCGTAGAGGAGACCGACTCCGCTTTTGCCGGCCGCAAACACCTGGTAGGCGTAGACGCTGATCAGCACGTTGAGAATGCCTCCCCCGACCAGCCACAAGGTCGTCATCAGCAGGGTGTACAGGACCAGGGGAGTTTGGCGGATCAGCGAAAACAGGTCACGGTAGGACGGTTCGTTCGCTTTGCGCTCCTCCTTGTCCGCTTCGCGTCGGACACCGCTTGATCGCGGGGGGAGGGAAATCCGCAGAATCAGCGCCGCGGACAGCACAAAGGAAAGCGAGTTGCAGACGAACGCTGCATCCGTCCCCCAATAGGCGGCAAAGACGCCGCCGACCAGCGATCCGGCCGCCATCACGATCCCGAACACGCTTTCCTCCAGCGCATTGGCCGAGAGGAGCTGATCGCGTTCGACGACGTCCGGGATCAGGGAGATCCTCGCCGGGTTGTACAGCGCGGAGAAGGCGACGAGGGCAAACGTTCCGGCGTAGACGATCCAGACGTCGTCAGCAGAGGAGACGAACAGGAAGCAGAGGGCGATCACCGCCCGCACCAGGTCGCAGGCGATCATGACGGCTTTGCGGTTGAAGCGGTCGGCCAGCAACCCGCCGAGCGGCCCGAACACCAGGTAGGGCAAGGTGCGGAGCGCCAGTGTAATGCCTACGGCCATGGCCGTGCCGGTGATCTCCAACAGCAGGCTCAGGACGGCGACGCTGTTGAACCAATCCCCGACTCCGCTGAGAAAGTTGGCAAGCAGCAGCCTGCGAAAATTGGCTTGACGCAAAAGCAGGGAGGACGTCATAAGAATCACCATTAATTAGTTAATTATCTAATTAGATGTTAGTCAAATTTGTGTGTGTGCGCAAGACCCCTCTTTGCCGGAGTTTCGTTCCCGCCGAACGGATGGATTTTTCTTTGGGCTTTCGGCAGCGGATTTTTCCGCAGCTTCGGAAATGCGTTGCAGGGGGTTGCGGAGTGGCAGAGGGTTTCTTCAGTCTGGTATAATGAGCGGAGTTGACGATAGCAAGCTAGGAGGAAACATGGAATGAGACTTGATGGCCGTGACCGTGACCAATTGCGCCCAGTCAAGATTACGCGCAATTACATCAAACACGCGGAAGGTTCTTGTCTAATCGAAGTAGGAGACACCAAGGTAATTTGTACGGCGACATTGGAGGATCGCGTGCCGCCGTTCATGCGCGGAGGCGGAAAAGGGTGGATTACAGCCGAATACTCCATGCTTCCTCGGGCCACGGAGTCACGCAATCCACGGGAATCGTCCAAAGGCAAAGTGGGCGGACGAACCATGGAAATTCAGCGGCTGATCGGACGTGCGCTGCGCTCGGTCGTTCAGTTGGAAGCGATGGGGGAGCGCACCATCTGGCTGGATTGCGACGTGATCCAGGCCGACGGCGGTACCCGGACGGCAGCAATCACTGGCGCGTTTGTGGCGATGGTGGATGCGATGCAGAAGCTGGTGGAAGCCGGCACCTTGAAGCAGCTGCCGCTGCGCGATTTTCTGGCGGCGACCTCGGTCGGTATCATCGACGGCGAACCGATGCTCGACCTCAATTACAAGGAAGATTCGACGGCGACGGTGGACATGAACATCGTCATGACCGGTCAGGGCAAATTTGTCGAACTGCAGGGCACGGGCGAAGAAGCGCCGTTTACCGGCGAACAGCTTCATGAACTGCTTGACCTGGCAAAAAAAGGCATCGACGGCCTGATTGCCGCGCAGAAGGAAGCGTTGGCCGACGTACCGCTGAGGTTTGCAGACGACAACGAAAACGATCAGGAAACGGTGGCGGAGAAGAGTCATGTCTGAGCGAAAAAAAGTGGTGCTGGCAACGCGAAACAAGGGAAAGGTAAAGGAATTCAACAGCCTGTTTGCCGAATTGGGCTGGGAAGGCATCAGCCTGGACGCGTTTGAAGGCGTGCCGGAAGTGGTGGAGGACGGCGATACGTTTGAAGCCAACGCCTTGAAAAAAGCGACGACCATTGCTACATACCTGAACATGCCGGCTGTGGGCGACGACTCCGGCCTGGAGGTGGACGCTCTGGGGGGACGTCCCGGCGTCTATTCCGCCCGCTACGCCGGTGAACACGCCAGCGATGAGCAAAATTGGCGAAAGCTGCTGGATGAACTGCGCGGCGTGCCGGCACAGCAGCGGACGGCACGTTTCCGCTGCGTGCTCGTCCTGGCGGAACCGGGCAAAGAGCCTGTGGTGGCCCAAGGCACATGTGAGGGCGTCATCGCCGAAGCCCCAGAGGGCACCAACGGGTTCGGATACGACCCGGTTTTTTACCTGCCGGACAAGGGCGTGACCATGGCGCAGTTGCCGCCGGAAGAGAAAAACCGCATCAGCCACCGGGCCATGGCGATGGGCAATCTGCTGGCGGCAATCAAGCGGCAGGGTTAGCGGCTTGCGGCAGACTACAGGCAGAAGGGAGTGCGGTACAGTGGGCATCCTGATCCTCAGCGACACGCACGGCTTGGTACGCGAAGTGAAAGAGACGGTGGAACGCCACGCGGCGGAGAAGGTCTTTCACTGCGGCGATTTTTGCGTCGACCGGAAGCGGGACCCCTTCGCCGACATGATTTTGGTCAGGGGCAACTGCGATGTGGACAGGGACGTTCCCGAGGAACAGCTTACCGAGTGGAAGGACCTGAAAATCCTGCAGACACACGGCCACCTGTTCGGGGTGAAAAGCTCGCTGATGCGGCTGCACTACCGGGCGGAGGAGACGGGGGCCAACGTCGTGCTGTTCGGCCATTCCCACGTTCCGGTCTGCGGCGTCGAACGGGGCATCCTGTTTCTCAACCCGGGTAGTCTGCAGCTCCCCCGCAGCTTTGACGTTCCCACCTACGCATACCTGGAACAGCTTGAGACGAGAAAGCGGGAAGTGCGCGTCCAGGTTACCTATTTCGACCACCACGGCAATCCGGTGGAGCGGCTGGGGGGGAAGTTTTCCCTGCGCCGCTGACTTCTTGAAAAATGGTGAATATGTGCTATACTTAAATGGTTATAATGGCTAGAATTGCATCGCTCGTACCGACTGCATGCTGCGGGCGGTGTTCTGTGGATTCAATCTAGGAGGGGAAGTTTACGTGGCAGCAAAATGGGAAAAGTTAGAGAATAACCAGGGGGTCCTGACGGTTGAAGTAGATGCTGCGCAAGTAGATGCGGCATTGGACCAAGCGTTTAAAAAGGTCGTAAAGAAAGTAAGCGTTCCGGGCTTCCGCAAAGGAAAAGTGCCGCGCAAGCTGTTCGAAGCGCGTTTTGGCGTGGAAGCGCTCTACCAGGATGCTCTGGACATCCTGCTCCCTGCCGCTTACGGACAAGCTGTGCGCGAAACCGGCATCGAACCGGTTGATCGCCCCGAAGTGGATGTTGAGCAGATGGAAAAGGGCAAGCCGCTCATCTTCAAGGCGACCGTAACGGTGAAGCCGGAAGTGAAACTGGGCGACTACAAAAACCTGACGATCGAGTCGAAAGAGTTCAACGTTACTGACGAGGACGTGGAAGCCGAACTGAAGCGCATGCAAGAGCGCCACGCCGAGCTGGTTGTCGTGGAAGAAGGCCCGGCACAAAACGGCGATCTGGCTGTGATTGACTTCGAAGGCTTCCAGGACGGCGTTGCCTTTGAGGGCGGAAAAGCGGAAAACTACACGCTCGAGCTGGGTTCCGGCACGTTCATCGCCGGCTTTGAAGAGCAGATCGTGGGCATGAAGGTAGGCGAGGAGAAGGAGATCAACGTCACCTTCCCGGAACAGTACCACTCTCCGAGCCTGGCAGGCAAAGACGCAGTCTTCAAGGTGAAACTGAACGGCCTCAAGCGCAAAAACCTCCCGGCGCTGGACGACGAATTTGCCAAAGACGTGAGCGAGTTCGACACACTGGAAGAGCTGAAGGCTGACACCAAGAAAAAGCTGGAAGAAAAAGCGGCTCAGGAGAAAGAGCAGTACACCCGCGAGCAGCTCGTGCTGAAGGCGGCTGAAAACGCCGAAATCGACATTCCGGACGTCATGATCGAACACGAACTGGACCAAATGGTGAACGAATTTGCTCAGCGCCTGCAGTTCCAAGGCATGAACCTGGACCTGTACTACCAGTTCTCCGGCACCGATGAAAGCCAGCTGCGCGAACAGCTTCGTCCTGACGCGACCACCCGCGTGCGCACCGCGCTGACCCTGGAAGCGATCGCTAAAGCCGAGAACATCACTGCGACCGAAGAAGATGTAAACGAAGAGCTGAACAGACTGGCGGGCGTATACGGTCGTCCTGCCGACGAACTGCGCAAAATCTTCACCGCTCAAGACGGTATGGCTGCCCTGTACCGCGACGTGCAAACGCGGAAAACGGTCGATTTCCTGGTTGCAGAAAACAAAGTCAGTGCATAAGCTTAGGAAGAACGCATGAAACGACCGGCAGACAGGTTCCCGATTGACCCGACTGCCAAGCGATACAAGGCACGATAATGTTCGTGCCTTGTTTTTCACCATCTTGCGTTTTTTCCGACACAGCCGTCGGACCGGCGGCTGCACGCTACCTCTTTGACGGCAGAGGAGGAGATACATATGCTAATCCCCATGGTCATTGAACAGACGAACCGCGGCGAGCGCGCGTATGACATTTATTCGCGCCTGTTGAAGGACCGGATTGTCTTTCTCGGCAGCGAGATCGACGATGAAGTGGCCAACCTGGTGGTCGCCCAACTGCTGTTCCTGCAAGCGGAAGACCCGGACAAGGACATTCAACTCTACATAAACTCTCCGGGCGGTTCCGTAACGGCTGGCATGGCCATCTTCGACACGATGCAGCACATCAAGCCGGACGTGTCTACCATCTGCATCGGCATGGCGGCCAGCATGGCAGCCGTTCTGCTGGCTGCGGGAGCAAAAGGGAAGCGGTTTGCCCTGCCGAACAGTGAAGTGATGATTCACCAGCCGCTCGGCGGCGTACGCGGCCAGGCAGAGGATATCCGCATCCACGCGGACTGGATTTTGAAAACGAAGCGCCAGCTCAACCAAATCCTGGCGGAACGGACGGGTCAGCCATACGAACGTGTGGAAAAGGACACCGATCGTGATCACTTCATGAGCGCAGAAGAAGCCAAAGCGTACGGTTTGATTGACGCCATTATTGAACGGAAAAACTGACCCGTTGTGAGGTGAAGCGCATGTTTAAGTTTAACGACGATAAAGGCCAGCTGAAATGCTCCTTCTGCGGCAAGTCGCAGGAGCAGGTGCGCAAGCTGGTGGCCGGGCCCGGCGTGTACATCTGCGACGAGTGCATCGAACTGTGCAACGAAATCGTCCAGGAAGAGCTGGGAACGGAAGAAGAAATCGACATGAAGGAAATTCCCAAACCGATGGAGATTCGCAAAATCCTGGACGATTACGTGATCGGCCAGGATCTGGCGAAAAAATCCCTCTCGGTGGCGGTGTACAACCACTACAAGCGGATCAACTCCGGCGCCAAGATCGAGGATGTGGAACTGCAAAAGTCAAACATCCTGCTGATCGGTCCGACCGGAAGCGGGAAGACGCTCTTGGCCCAGACGTTGGCACGGATTCTCAACGTGCCGTTTGCCATCGCCGACGCCACTTCCCTCACGGAAGCGGGGTACGTGGGCGAAGACGTGGAAAACATCCTGCTCAAGCTGATCCAGGCAGCCGATTACGACGTGGAAAAGGCGGAGAAGGGCATCATCTACATCGACGAGATCGACAAGGTGGCCCGCAAGTCGGAAAATCCGTCGATCACCCGCGACGTATCCGGCGAAGGCGTACAGCAGGCGCTGCTGAAAATTCTCGAGGGGACGGTTGCCAGCGTGCCGCCGCAGGGCGGCCGGAAGCATCCGCACCAGGAGTTCATCCAGATCGACACGTCCAACATTCTGTTCATCTGCGGCGGTGCGTTTGACGGCATCGAGCAGATCATCAAGCGTCGTCTGGGCAAAAAGGTGATCGGCTTCGGCACCGACCTGAGCGACGGTATCAAAGGCGACCTGAAGCCGGGCGAGTACCTGAAGTACGTGCTGCCGGAAGACCTGCTGAAATTCGGCCTGATTCCGGAATTTGTCGGCCGTCTCCCCGTACTGGCCACGCTGGAACCGCTGGATGAGGAGACGCTGGTCCGCATCCTTACCGAACCGAAAAACTCGCTGGTGAAGCAGTACCAAAAACTGCTGAGCTTAGACGGCGTAGAACTGGAGTTCGAACCGGGAGCGCTGACGCAGATCGCCAAGGAAGCGATCAAGCGGAACACCGGCGCCCGGGGACTGCGTGCCATCATCGAGCAGATCATGCTCGACATGATGTACGAACTGCCGTCCCGCGAAGACATCAGCAAGTGCGTGATCACCGAGGAAGCTGTGCGTGACAAGGTGAAGCCGCAGCTGCTGACCAAGGAAGGCCGCGAACTGAAAAACGAAAGCGCGTAACCGGCACCGCCGGAAACGCCATCCCAACCACCCCGATTGTCGGGGTGGTTTTTCCATGGCTCTCCCGTTTGTTCGCCCGGCCGGCAGTGCCCGCCAAAGTGCAAGGGAATGCCGGAGCGGTTTGTTTACGCCCGTGATTGCGAGGCAATACTACTCAATATAGTTCACGAGACGCTTTTTGATTGGATCACGACTGTATCAGGAAGGACTTCTCGCGATCGCGGGCTGATACACGGGCTGATACAAAAAACAAGCATCCCCGAGAGGAAGAACCGGCTTTTGCGCATGTGTCCGCAACAGACGCGTTTTCTTCTCGATGTGGTGCGAAGTGAGCGTGGGAGGGTTAACGGATGGACTATACGACATTGGTGATTGCCTGTATCGAAGTAGTCGTCGGGATCATCATAGGAACCTATTTCTGGAATCTGCTCCGCACCCAGCGGTCAGCGAAAACATCGAGTGACCGGGAGTCGCGCAAAGATCTGGACCAACTGCGGCGGATGCGGATGATCGCCTTGACGGAACCGCTCTCGGAGAAGACCAGGCCGACCAAACTGGAAGAGATCGTCGGACAGGAGGATGGGCTGCGCGCGCTGCGTGCCGCCTTGTGCGGGCCAAACCCACAGCATGTCATCATCTACGGTCCGCCGGGCGTCGGCAAGACGGCAGCCGCCCGCGTCGTGCTGGAAGAAGCGAAGCAGAATCCGCTGTCTCCGTTTTCCAGCGACGCCAAGTTTGTGGAGGTAGACGCGACCATTGCCCGCTTTGACGAAAGGGGCATCGCCGATCCGCTGATCGGTTCCGTACACGATCCGATTTACCAGGGTGCTGGCGCCTTGGGCCAGTCGGGCGTTCCGCAGCCGAAGCCGGGGGCGGTGACCAAGGCCCACGGCGGAATCCTGTTTCTGGATGAAATCGGCGAGCTGCATCCGATCCAGATGAACAAGCTCCTGAAAGTGCTGGAAGACCGCAAAGTGATGCTGGAGAGCGCCTACTACAGCGAAGAGAACACGCAAATACCGTCACACATCCACGAGATATTCAAGTACGGACTGCCGGCCGATTTTCGCCTCGTGGGTGCGACGACGAGGATGCCGGAAGAACTGCCGGCAGCGCTCCGCTCCCGGTGCCTGGAGATTTTTTTCCGGCCGCTCAAGCCGGCGGAGATCGGGAGCATCGTCCGCACCGCCGTCTCCAAAATGGACATGTCGATGGAGGACGACGCGGTCGGCGTCATCGAACGGTACGCCACCAACGGCCGGGAGGCGATCAACACGCTGCAGATCGCGGCAGGGATCGCAATGACCGAGGGGCGCTCGACGATCCGCGCCGCCGATGTGGAATGGGTCGTGCACAGCAGCCAAAAATCGCCGCGCCAGGAAAAGCAGGTGCATGACACGCCGCAGGTGGGGCTGGTCAACGGCCTGGCTGTGTACGGCCCCAACATGGGCAGCGTGATGGAGCTGGAGGTGACCGCCAGCCGGGCGTCGACACCCGGAGCCGGCCGCGTCACCATGACCGGCCTGGTCGAAGAAGAGGAAATAGGCGGCCGCAGCCGCACGGTCCGGCGCAAGTCGATGGCCAAAGGCTCGATCGAAAACGTGTTGACCGTGCTGAATCGGCTGGGGGTCCAGCCGTACGATTACGACCTGCACATCAACTTTCCCGGCGGTGTGCCGGTAGACGGTCCCTCGGCAGGCATCACGATTGCCGTCGCCATTTATTCGGCGATCAAGGAGAGGCCGGTAGACAACCTGGTTGCCATGACAGGGGAAGTGAGCATCCACGGCAAGGTAAAACCGGTCGGCGGCGTAGTGGCCAAGGTGGAAGCCGCCCGACAGGCAGGGGCAAAACGCGTGCTGATTCCCGAGGAGAACTGGCAGTCGCTGTTTGCCGACATGCAGGACATCGAAGTGATACCCGTCTCCACCGTGCAGCAGGCAATCGATCTGGCCCTTCTGGCAGAACCGGAGACGGAGAGCGCCGGTTTCACCCTGCAGCTTCCGGCGGAAGATCTCGCCTCTTCGTCTCTGTCGTTGTAATGGCGCGCTGTAACGGCGGTGCGCCCGGAAATTAGACATCGGATTCCGTTTGCGCTACAATGATAAAAAGCTTCACTGCGAAGCTTACGCGATGTTCAAAAACGGCTGTCTGAGCCGTTTTTGCATGTTAAGCAGGCAATTCGTACAGATCAAGGAGAGGTGCATAAGCTTGGGCGAACGTTCCGGTAAACGAGAGATACCGCTTCTCCCGTTGCGCGGACTGCTTGTGTATCCATCCATGGTACTCCATTTGGATGTGGGACGGGAAAAATCAGTCCGCGCCCTGGAGCAGGCCATGGTGGATGACAACCAGATCCTGTTGGCGACGCAGGAAGAAGTCCACATAGAAGAACCCAGCGCCGAGCAAATCTTCAGCGTCGGCACTGTCGCACGGGTCAAACAGATGCTGAAGCTGCCGAACGGCACGATTCGCGTCCTCGTGGAAGGCCTGCAGCGGGCCCGAATCGATGAATATATACGGCAGGATGATTTCTTCCAGGTCTCGATCACGTACCTGGAAGAGGAAAAGGCTGACGAGAACGAAGTGGAAGCGCTGATGCGCGCCGTGCTTAGCCATTTTGAACAGTACATCAAGCTGTCCAAAAAGATTTCACCGGAGGCGCTTACATCCGTAAGCGACATCGAGGAACCGGGTCGGCTGGCCGACGTGATCGCCTCCCATCTGCCGCTGAAAATGAAGGACAAACAGGAGATTTTGGAGACGACCAACATCAAGGAGCGGCTCAACATTCTCCTCGACATCCTCAACAACGAGCGCGAGGTGCTGGAACTGGAGCGCAAGATCAGCAACCGCGTCAAGAAGCAGATGGAGCGGACGCAGAAGGAATACTACCTGCGTGAGCAAATGAAAGCGATCCAAAAAGAGCTGGGCGAAAAAGACGGGCGGCAGAGTGAAGTGGATGAACTGCGCGCCCAGCTGGAGAAATCCGACGCTCCCGAGCGGATCAAGAACAAGATCGAGAAAGAACTGGAGCGCCTGGAGAAAATGCCGACCACGTCCGCCGAAGGAGCGGTGATCCGGACCTACATCGACACGCTGCTGTCCCTGCCGTGGACGCGCAGGACCGTCGACAATCTGGACATCCATCACGCGGAACAGGTGCTGAACGAAGACCACTACGGGCTGGAAAAACCGAAGGAACGGGTATTGGAGTATCTGGCGGTGCAAAAGCTGGTCAATTCCATGCGCGGTCCCATCCTCTGCCTGGTCGGGCCTCCCGGCGTGGGGAAAACGTCGCTCGCCCGTTCCATTGCGCGTGCCCTGGAGCGGGAGTTTGTCCGCATCTCGCTGGGCGGGGTGCGTGACGAGGCGGAGATTCGCGGCCACCGCCGCACCTATGTGGGTGCGCTGCCGGGCCGGATCATCCAGGGGATGAAACAGGCAGGCACGATCAACCCCGTCTTTCTCCTGGATGAAATCGACAAGCTGGCCTCCGACTTTCGCGGCGATCCCGCTTCCGCGCTGCTGGAAGTGCTGGACCCCAACCAGAATGACAAGTTCAGCGACCATTACATCGAGGAGACCTACGATTTGACCAACGTGATGTTTATCACGACGGCCAACAGCACGCATACGATTCCCCGCCCGCTGTTGGACCGGATGGAGGTCATCTCCATCGCCGGCTACACCGAGCTGGAAAAGCTGCACATCATGCGCGACTACCTGCTGCCCAAGCAGATGGAAGAGCACGGGCTGGGCAGGGATAAGCTGCAGATGAACGAAGAGGCGATGCTGAAGGTAATTCGTCAGTACACCAGAGAAGCGGGCGTGCGCAACCTGAATCGGGAAGCGGCCAACATCTGCCGAAAAGCAGCCAGGCTGATCGTCAGCGGCGAGAAAAAGCGGGTCGTGGTGACGCCCAAAACGGTGGAGAGCCTGCTGGGCAAACCGCGCTATCGCTACGGCCTGGCTGAGCGGGAAGACCAGGTGGGTGCCGTAACCGGCCTGGCCTGGACGCAGGCGGGCGGCGACACGCTGAACGTAGAAGTGAGCATTCTGCCTGGCAAGGGCAAACTGACGCTGACCGGTCAGCTCGGTGACGTCATGAAGGAGTCGGCTCAGGCGGCATTCAGCTACATCCGTTCCCGCGCCGCCGCGTGGAACATCGACCCCGAGTTCCACGAGAAAAACGACATCCACATTCACGTGCCGGAAGGAGCGATCCCCAAAGACGGTCCGTCTGCCGGCATCACCATCGCCACGGCGCTCGTCTCTGCCCTGACCGGCATCCCGGTGCGCAAAGAGGTGGGCATGACCGGTGAGATCACCCTGCGCGGCCGTGTGCTGCCGATCGGCGGACTGAAAGAAAAGGCGCTGTCCGCTCATCGGGCCGGACTGACGACGGTGATCCTGCCCAAGGAAAACGAAAAAGACATCGAAGACATCCCGGAAAGCGTGCGCAAGGAATTGAAACTGATCACGGTGGAACACATGGACGAGGTCCTGCGCAACGCGCTTACCCGGCAAGCGGTTGGTGAAACGCGATGAAGATCACATCGGCTGAGTTTGTCATCAGCGCCGTCGGACCCAAACAGTACCCGACAGATGGCTTGCCGGAGATCGCCCTGGTGGGCCGCTCCAACGTAGGCAAGTCCTCGCTGTTAAACAAAATGATGAATCGCAAGGGGCTGGCCCGTACCAGTTCCAAGCCGGGAAAAACACAGACGCTGAACTACTTTCGTGTCAACAACATGCTCTATTTTGTCGACTTCCCCGGTTACGGCTACGCCAAAGTGGCAAAATCGCTGAAACAGCAATGGGGCAAAATGATTGAAAATTATCTGAAGCAGCGCAAGGAGCTGCGGTTTGTGATTCAGTTGGTGGACATCCGCCACGCGCCCAGCAAGGATGATGTGGCGATGTACGACTGGTGCAAGGAAATCGGCATTCCCACCGTGGTCGTGGCCACCAAGGGGGACAAGATCGCTCGCGGCCGCTGGCTTCAGCATACGAAAGTAATCCGCGAACAACTCAAGATGCGCGGTGACGATGCACTCATTATCTTTTCTTCGGAAACGGGCCAGGGACGGGACGAACTGTGGGGTGAAATCGTTCGCCGCTTGCAGCGTCAGGAAGAAACTGCCCCTGAAGTTGAGCAGGATCTCGCAGGCGGGACGCCGGAAACGGTGGAATCGGGCAACGCCCCGTCGTAACACCTGCGGGAAAAGAGGGGTGTCCATGCACAACCGTGAGTTTTTTCCCGTACGCGGTGTAATCGAAGGTTACTACGGCACTCCGTGGACGAATGCGGAGCGGCTGGACATGATTCGCTTTTTGGGGCGGCATGGGTTTAATACGTACTATTACTCGCCCAAGGACGATCCCTATTTGCGGGAACGCTGGCAGGAGCCGCATCCGCCCGAGGCTTTGGAGCAGATGGAGGGCTGGATGGCGTGCGCTCGGGAGTCCGGGGTGCGGTTTGTCTACTGCTTGAGCCCCGGCTTGAATATGGAGTACTCCGATGACAGCCATGTTTCCCGCCTGTTGGCAAAGTACCGGTCCATGTACGAACGGGGCGTGCGTCACTTCGCCCTGCTGTTTGACGACATCCCGCTGGCCTTGATGCATCCGGCGGACGTAAGCCGCTACCGCACGCTGGCGCAAGCGCACGCGGAAGTAGTGCTGAAGCTGCACGAGGTGATCGATGGCTGGGAGGAGCGAGTGGAGCTGACCGTTTGTCCCACCCAGTATCACGGCATGGGCGACGAACCGTACATCACGGAACTGGGACAGCGCCTGCCGGAGTCAATCGACCTGTTTTGGACCGGCCGCTTTGTCTGCTCGCCGTTTTTGCCCGAGGCGGACGCCCGCTTTTTTGCAGAACGGACGGGGCACAAACCGCTGATTTGGGACAATTATCCGGTAAACGACCTGGCGATGGCCGATGAGCTGCACATTGGCCCGCTGCGCCACCGCGATCCCGGTCTGTGGCGGCACGTAGCCGGATACGTGGCCAATCCGATGGCGCGGGCGGAGAGCTCAAAGATACCGCTCCTGACGGCAGCGGCTTACCTGCGCGATCCGGAAGGGTACGATCCAGCCTTGGCATGGGCCAAGGCCGTGGAAGAAGTGGCCGGTCCGGAAGACGCCGCCGCCGTACTCCGCTTCGCAGACAATGTGCAGGGTTCGTTTCTCAACGAGACCGAGTCGCCGGCGCTGCTGGAGGCGTTTCTGCAGTTTCGCTTTCAGTTTTTGTACGGGGACAGGCAGGCGGGACTGCGCATGCTCGGACGTCTGTTTGCCGATATGGAAGAGACGGCGCTGCACTTAATGGAGCGGATGCGCAACCGCAAACTGGCCGCCGAAATTGGCGGCTGGGTGGAAAAGTACCGGCATTGGGCCAAGGTCGGGCAGTCGGTTACCGCCATGATCGAGGCGGGCACAAGCGGCCGGACGCTCACGGCGGCGTATCACCTGTTTCGGCTGAAGCGCTGGATGAAGCGGACCGAACGGTTGCCGCAAAAGGTGTGCGGCAACGTGATGAAAATGTTTGTGGAAGCGGTGCTGCTGGAGTTGAAACAGACGAGGTAACCAAGCGCGTATCTGCGTGGGGCAAGCGGGCAAACCGCACCCGTCTGTGTGCTGTGAAAATGTGAAAATGTGAAAAAACGGGACTGGCACAAAAGCCAGCCCCGTTTTTTTATCTGTCACTGTTCATTACGCCGACTCTCGGCTGCCATCATCCTGATTGAGCCTGATGCGCCGATTTTTCCACCATTCCTGGATCGGCAGCTCCGCCAGGATCATTCCGGTAAAGATCAGGGCGCATCCCGCCAATTGCCGCGCTGTCAGCACTTCGTGAATCCACAGGTACGAAGTGAGCGCGGCAAACACCGGCTCCAGGGAGAAGATCAGCGCCACACGGGTGGAACTCGTCTTCTTTTGCAGCGCCGTCTGGGCCAAAAAGGCGAGCGCGGTGGCAAAGATCGAGGTCACGATCAGACCGCGCGCCACTTCCGGCGCCAGCAGCACCGCCGGGTCGAAGGCAAGGCGCCAGTCCTCGAACAACAGCGCATACCCCCAGCTCAGCGCGGCCACCGTCCCCAACTGGACGATCGCCAGCGGGAGGGCAGGAAATCGAGGAGCGTATTTGCCGGTGGCGACGATCTGCAGCGCAAAGCAGATGGCGCAGCCGAAGACCAGCACGTCGCCGAGGTTGAACGCAAGCGACGAGGTTTTCGTCAGCAGGTAGAGCCCGCAGGCGGCGATCAGCGTGCCGGTGATGGCGGCAGGTTTGATCTTCTCGCGCAGGATCAGAAAGGAAAACAGCGGGACCAGCACTACCGACAGACCGGTAATAAAGCCCGCTTTGGACGGTGTGGTGTACATCAATCCAACCGTCTGCAGGGCGTAGCCCAGACAGAGCCAAAATCCGATCAGACATCCGGCCTTGATCAGCGGGAAGTTCCAGCTCCTCAGCTGCTCGCGATCGATCAGACAATGGATGGCGAGCAGAAAGAGAGTGGCGATGGAAAAGCGCACCGCATTGAAGGCGTTGGGCGGCAGAGCGGCGATGGCCTGCTGGACGACGAGGAACGTGGCTCCCCAGACAAACGCGATCAGAAACAGGGTCACGTCAGCCATCCATTGTTTTTTCAACGGTTGTTTCTCTCCTTCCGAATGATTCAGACGATTGCAAACGTTTCGGTTCCATGCCTGCATGATACGGCATGCCAGAGGGGAAATCAAGCACAGGTGGAGTTCAGCTTGGCAATTGCATGTAAATATCGGAAAATAAAGAAAAGTCAAAAGGGGGATTCACATGAATCAGTCCGTACTTCGGTCGCGGCGGGCCCGCCGGGCGGAAACCAAAGTGACCCGCACCGCCCAGCGGTTGGCCGAGCTGTTGGCAGGCAGCAGCGGGTTGGAGGAGAAACGGGAAGCTGTCCGAAGGATTCTGGACGAGCAGTTGGGGAATCGCGAATACTTCGTCATTGTCGACGAGACGGGATACGGACACATCCATACCAACCGGCTGCGGGAGGGCATCGTGTTTGACGACGAGGTGGGACGGCGTGCAGCCGCGGCGCGCGAAGTCCTCTCCCAGCTTTACCTGCGCAACACGGGCGAGCGGCTGATCGACACCGCCGCTCCGATCGGCACATTTGGCGGCAGACGGTACGTCCTCCGGATGGGCACGATTCTGCACCGGCCGTTTTTGGGACCGGCGCTGATCGGTCTCGGCTGTATCCCGCCGCTGTGCGGATGGGCGGCCTTGCTTGGGAGGGGGCTGCCGCTTGCCGAAACGGCGGTATGGGCGTTCGTTTCGCTCGGCGCGGGGTTGATCGGCAGCCTGTGGATATACCGGATCATGCGCACCAGCCTGCAGGAATGGCGCGAGCTGACCCGGGCCGTCTCGTCCGGCGATCTGACCCGGAAAGTGGTCACCCGCTCGCGCAATGAATTTCATCAGACGGGGCTGGAACTAAACAAGATGGCGATCGGCATCCAGAACATCGTAAGCGAGATCGCGGGTGCGGCGGACAGCACGGGGGAGATCAGCCGCAAGCAGGCGCTGCGGTCACGGGAACTGCGGGACACCTTTGACGAACTGAGCGGCATGATGCAGCAGTTTCAGTCGGGGACCGAGGAACAGGCCCACGTGGCCGCCGAAGCGGTCGAGCACCTGCAGGAAATGACAGCCATGCTGACGGAGATGCAGACGGCCCTGAACAAGACGAGAGAGATGAGCGAGAGCGCCACGATGACCACGGAGCGGGGCAACCATGCGGTGAAGACAGCTTCCCGCCAGGTGGGACAAGCGGAGTCCGGCATGGCCGAAACGGCGGAAGCGATCCGCCAACTGGCACAGGCTGCGGAACAGATTCGGCAGCAGGTGGCGGCGATCACCAAGATTGCCCGGCAGACCAATATGCTGGCGCTCAACGCATCCATTGAGGCGGCTCGAGCCGGGGAACACGGCCGGGGCTTTGCCGTGGTGGCGGCAGAGATTCGTGAGCTGGCGGAGGAGACCGCGCAGTTTGCGGACAGCATCCTGTCCACCGCAGCCGCCATTCATGCGGACGTGACCGAGACGGCGGCAGAAGTGGAGCGCCAGTTGGACGACCTGCGACGCTCCAGCCGTCACGTGCGGGAAGCGGGTGAGGCGATCCGCAGCCTGCAGGTGGTGGTGGACGCCAACCAGGCACTGTCGGCCCAAAACGCCGCGTGGGCCGAGCGGCTTGCCCAGCACTGCGGGGCGATCGGCCAGACGCTGACCCAGGTAAAGACGATCGCAGGCCAGATTGCGGAGAGCGTCTCGGCGGCGGCCAGCGCCGTAGAGCAGCAGGCAGGCGGCGTGCATCTGCTGGCAGAGGAAGCAGAGACACTGGCCGAGAAGACGATGTCGCTGCAGCGAATCACGAAGCGGTTTCGCCTGTAGGATCAAGACCCAGCTGCACCCGTTAATAAACTTTTCACATTTACAAGTGGTCGTTTGGGGACATAATGTTATAATAATAGTGCATTTTACACAGAGCCGACTGGCATGTAATACCGGGAGGACATTATGGATATCCTTTTGCTGGGTCTTAATTACAAAACAGCACCAGTCGAAATTCGGGAAAAATTCACGTTCAGCGATGACGGGACAGCACGCGCTCTTCATCTCCTCTCCCAGACGAAGAGCATAGCGGAATGCGTCATTCTCGGAACGTGCAACCGCACGGAAATCTACGTGGTCTGCGATCAGTTGAACGTGGGGCGGGACTACGTGCTGAGATTTCTGGCGGAGTGGTTTGGCGTCGACAAAGAGTCGTTCAAGCAACATCTTTATATAAAAGGAAACGAAGAAGCGATTGAACACCTGTTCCGTGTCGTTTGCGGCCTTGACTCCATGGTGGTGGGCGAGACGCAAATCCTCGGACAGGTACGGGACGCTTTCCTGCTCGCCCAGCAGCTCAAGACGACCGGAACGGTGTTCAACATGCTGTTCAAGCAGGCGGTCACGTTTGCCAAGCGGGCCCACACGGAAACGGGGATCGGCCAAAACGCTGTCTCCGTCAGCTACGCCGCGGTGGAACTGGGGAAAAAGATTTTTGGCTCCTTCGCGGGCAAGGAAGTGCTGATCGTCGGCGCGGGCAAAATGAGCGAGCTGACCGCCAAACACCTGCACGCCAACGGTTCACAGCACGTGCGGGTCGCTAATCGGACGCTGGAGCGTGCCCGGATGTTGGCGGAGAAATTCAAAGGGGACGCCTGTACGATGGAGCAGTTGCCTGAGGCACTGCTCACCGCCGACATCGTCATCAGCTCCACAGGAGCTGCAGGCTATGTGATCACCAAGGAACAGCTCATGCCGATCATGAAGCGTCGCAAACACCGCCCGTTGTTTATGATCGACATCGCTGTGCCGCGGGATCTGGACCCCGGCCTGCACGAACTGGATAACGTCTACCTTTACGATATTGATGATCTGGAAGGTATTGTCGCCAGCAACCTGGCGGAGCGTTCCCGCGAGGCGGAGCGGCTGGAGGGGATGATTGCCGATGAAATCGTCGCCTTCACCACCTGGTACCAGACGCTGGGCGTTTCACCGCTGATTGCCGCGCTGCGTGAAAAGGCGGAGGCGATCCACAGCGAAGGAATGCGCAAAATGGAGAACAAGCTGTCCAACCTGACCGAACGCGAGCTGCACATCATTCGCAAGACGACCAAGGGCATGATTAATCAGTTATTGCACGATCCGGTCGTCCGTCTGAAAGAGATGGCGGCCAAGTCGAACGGGGACGACGTGTTGGACATGTTCTCAACCATCTTTGCATTGGAAGAGACCCTGGAGCGGTTTGAGCGGGAAGCCGACTGGGAAAAAGAGAAAAAAAAACACTTGTCCTCTCGTGAGCAGGTCGTTGCGTCCGGCTTCCGCGAGTAGGGACCGAAATGGAAAGAGAGGAGAGCGTACATGGCCGACGCGAGATGGATCTACGACCTGACGATCTTTCTCTACGCTGCAAGTGTTCTCTTCTATTTCAACGACTTCTTGCAAAGCAACCGGAAAGTCAATCGCCTGGCTTTCGGGTTGCTTGCTGTCGTTTGGGCCTTGCAATCCGCTTTTTTCGTCTCACAGGTGGCGGCGAAATCGTACTTTCCCGTCATCACACTGTTTGAGACGCTCTTTTTTTATTCCTGGGTGCTGGTCTCCCTGTCACTTCTGATTAATTATTTTTTTCGCATCGATTTGCTGGTATTCTTTACCAATGTGATCGGCTTTGTCGTGCTGGTGCTCTCCATGTTTTTGCCGGAGACGCCGTTGACGGCCATATCGGAAACGCTCACGTCGGACCTGCTCTTGATCCACATCACGCTGGCGTTGTTCAGCTACGGGGCGTTTTCCCTGTCGATGATCTTTTCGGCGATGTACCTGCTGCAGCACAAGATGCTGAAAGAAAAACGCTGGACGCCGCTGCTGCGGCGGCTGCCCAGCCTCGACATGCTGGAAGCGTACGCGTACCGGATGAACATGGTCGGGGTGCCGATGCTGCTCTTGGCAATCATTCTCGGGATCATCTGGGGCAGGGTGGTCCTGCCCGAGAAGTTTTGGCTCGATGCCAAGGTGCTGCTGTCGACCCTGGTGCTGGGGGCGTATTCGTACTGGCTGTACAAGCGTTTCAGCGACACCTGGCAGATGCGGCGGCTGGCCCAGTTTAACCTGACGGCGTTTCTGCTGCTCTTGGTCAACTTTCTGGCCACCGACATCTCCACATTTCACAGATGGCTGTAACCGCCACGCAAGGAGGCTACCATGAGAAACTGGAAGGTAGGAACGCGCCGCAGCATGCTGGCGCTCACCCAGACCAATTGGGTCGTGGACCAATTGAAACGGCTTGCGCCCGAGGCGTCGTTTGAACTGCACGAAATCGTCACGAAAGGAGACCGCATCCTGGACGTCACCCTGTCCAAGGTGGGCGGCAAGGGACTGTTCGTCAAGGAAATCGAGCAGTCGCTGCTGGACAAGGAGACGGACCTGGCCGTGCACAGTCTGAAGGACATGCCGGCAGAGCTGCCGGAGGGACTGGTGATCGGGGCAATTCCCAAGCGGGTGGACCCCCGCGACGTGCTCTTGTCCAAGGACGGCAAGACGCTGGATGAGCTGCCGCACGGGGCGCTGGTGGGCACGAGCAGCCTGCGCCGCTCCGCACAGCTGTTGGCCTACCGGCCGGACATCCAGATCGAATCGCTGCGCGGCAATATCGATACGCGCATCCGCAAACTGAACGAAGGCAATTTCGACGCCATCATCCTGGCGGCGGCCGGACTGGAGCGGGTCAAGTGGGACGGAACGATCAGCCAGTATCTGCCGGTAGAGATCAGCGTGCCGGCGGTTGGGCAGGGGGCATTGGCCATCGAGTGCCGGGCGGACGACGAGGAGACGCTCGCGCTGCTGCGCCGCCTGGACGACCCGCCGACCCGCCTGGCGGTGACGGCAGAGCGCAGCTTCCTGCACCGTTTGCAGGGCGGCTGCCAGGTGCCGATCGGGGCTTACGCCACCGTGGCGGAAGCGCCGGGCGATGCCGCGCCGACCGTGACACTGACCGGTCTGGTCGCGTCGCCTGACGGAAAACGGGTGTTCAAGCGGACAGTCTCCGGCACCGATCCGGACGCACTCGGCCGGGAACTGGCTGACACCCTGCTGGCGGAAGGAGCCGGCGAGGTGCTGGCAGAGGTGCAGAAGGAGAATCTGGGATGAACCGGCTGACGCCGATTGGCGAGGATCGCCTGCCGCTTTCCGGCGTCCGGGTGATGGTGACGCGAGCCCGCAGCCAGGCCCGCGAGCTGGTGGAAAAGATTGAGGCGCTGGGCGGCGAGGCATACGAGTTTCCGCTGCTGAAAATGGTGCCGCCGACCGACACGGGACCGCTTGACGACGCAATTGGCCGCCTGGATTCGTTTGACTGGGTGATGTTCACCAGCGTCAACGGCGTCCGCTTTTTTCTGGAGCGAATGCGGCAGTTGGGCGTGAGTCCGGATCGGATGACCGGCCTCGTGGCGGCGGTCGGACCCAAGACAGCTGCCGAACTGGCAAAACACGGCTGGACGGCGGATGTGATTCCGTCCGACTACGTGGCGGAGGGCATGCTCACCGCGCTCCAGGGGCGTCTGACACCGGGCCAGCGGGTGCTGCTGCCGCGGGCAGACATCGCCCGCAAGACGCTGCCGGATGAACTGCGCCGCATGGGGCTGCAGGTGACCGAGGTGGACGCCTATGAAACGGTTATCGACGGCGCGAATGCCCCGGAAGCGGCGGAGCGGCTGCGCCGGGGGGAAATCGACGCGATTGCGTTTACCAGTTCATCCACGGTGCAGCACTTCACGCAGGTGATGGCCCCGTACGGGTTGGACGGCTTGCTGGCCTCCGTGCGGATTGCCTGCATCGGGCCGGTTACGGCTGAGACGGCCAAGCGCCTCGGCCTGCCGGTTCACGCCGTGGCCAGGGAGTACACGGTGGACGGCTTGTTGCAAGCGTTAACAGCAAATCTGGGAGGGGATGTACATGGCACTCACATTTGACCGTCATCGCCGGCTTCGTTCCAGCGCGGCGATGCGCAGCTTGGTACGCGAAAACCACGTTCGTGTGGAGGATCTGATCTACCCGATCTTTGTGGTGGAAGGTTCGAATATCAAGGAGGAAATTCCCTCCATGCCGGGCGTCTATCACTTCTCGCTGGACCGCCTGAACGAGGAAATTGACGAGGTGGCAGCGTTGGGCATCCAGTCCGTGCTGGTCTTCGGTGTGCCGGAGCACAAGGACGCCTGCGGTTCGGAAGCCTACAACGACGACGCCGTGACGCAGCGAGCCATCCGTCAGATCAAGGAAAGACATCCTGAACTGGTCGTGATCGCCGACACCTGTCTGTGCCAATACACCGACCACGGCCACTGCGGCGTGCTGCGCGACGGCGACGTAGTCAATGACGAATCGCTGACGCTGCTGGCAAAGACGGCAGTCTCGCAGGCGAAAGCGGGAGCAGACATCATCGCACCGTCCAACATGATGGACGGCTTTGTGGCGGCAATTCGTGCGGCGCTGGACGAAGCCGGCTTTACTCACGTGCCGATCATGTCCTACGCGGTCAAATACGCCTCGTCGTTCTACGGCCCATTCCGGGATGCGGCTCATTCCGCGCCCAAGTCGGGCGACCGCAAGGCGTACCAGATGGACCCGGCCAACGCCCGTGAAGGGCTGCGCGAAGCAGCTTCCGACGTGGCGGAGGGGGCTGACTTCCTGATGGTCAAACCGGGGCTGGCGTTCATGGACATGGTGCTGCGCCTGCGTGAGTCCTTTCATCTGCCGATCGTCGTCTACAACGTGAGCGCCGAGTACTCCATGGTCAAAGCGGCGGCGGCCAACGGCTGGATCGACGAAGAGCGGATTGTCATGGAAACGATGGTCGGCTTCAAGCGGGCCGGTGCCGACCTGATCATTACCTATCATGCCAAAGACGTGGCAAAATGGCTGGCGAGGTGAGCAGGCGATGAAGATGGAAAAATCGATCCGGCTGTTTGCGGAAGCACAGCAGTACATACCGGGCGGAGTAAACAGCCCGGTACGGGCGTTTAAAAGCGTGGGCGGCAATCCCGTCTACATTGCCAAAGGAGAGGGAGCGCGCGTCGTCGATGTGGACGGCAACACCTACATCGACTACATCGGTTCCTGGGGGCCGCTGATTCTGGGCCATGCCCACCCGAAAGTACTGGCCGCGATCCAGGAAGCGGCTGCGCTTGGCACCAGCTTTGGCGCTCCGACCGAACGGGAGACGGACATGGCCAAGCTGGTCTGCGAGATCGTCCCGTCGGTCGAAGTGGTGCGGATGGTCAACTCCGGCACGGAGGCGACGATGAGCGCACTCCGGCTGGCGCGCGGCTATACCAAGCGGAACAAAATCATGAAGTTTGAGGGCTGTTACCACGGACATGCCGACAGCCTGCTGATCAAGGCGGGCTCTGGCGTGGCCACGCTTGGACTGCCCGACAGCCCAGGTGTGCCGGAAGCGACGGCCATTCATACGATCACCGTACCGTACAACGATCTGGAAAGCGTGAAAATGGCGTTTGAAGCGTACGGCGAAGATTTGGCTGCGGTAATTGTGGAACCCGTCGCCGGCAACATGGGGGTCGTACCGCCGCAGCCAGGCTTTTTGGAGGGCTTGCGGGAGATTACGCAGCGCTACGGAACACTGCTGATCTTTGACGAAGTGATGACCGGCTTCCGCGTTGCCCGCGGCGGTGCGCAGGAGCTGTACGGCATCACCCCTGACTTGACGACAATGGGCAAGGTGATCGGCGGCGGCCTGCCGGTCGGCGCATACGGCGGCCGGCGGGACATCATGCAGCACGTAGCACCGGCGGGACCGATCTACCAGGCAGGCACACTGTCCGGCAACCCGCTGGCGATGGCAGCGGGATTGACCACGCTGCAGATACTGGGTGAGGACGGGGTCTACGAGCGGTTGGATGCACTCTCTTCCCGCCTGGCAGAAGGACTGGCGGACAACGCACGGAAGCTGGGCATCCCGCATACGGTAAACCGCGTCGGCTCCATGGTGTGCCTGTTCTTTACGGAGACGCCGGTCGTCAACTACGAGACAGCCAAGACATCCGATCTGGAGCGCTTCTCCCGCTACTTCCGCTACCTGCTGGAAGAAGGCGTCATGATTCCGCCGTCCCAGTTTGAGGGCATGTTCGTCTCACTGGCCCATACGGAAGCGGATATTGAGCGCACCATCGAAGCCAGCTACCAGGCGATGAAAAAGCTGTAAACCGGCACACGGCGAAGAGCAGCAGCAGGCGCCCGCGCTGTCGGGAGTGTTGAGACAACAAAAGTCCCTGTCCGA
>NZ_JAGTPT010000020.1:0-78967 GCF_018195675.1 Brevibacillus sp. NL20B1 | reverse complement strand
CCTCGAGCTAAGTATGTAACAATCAAACATAATGATAAGGATCCAAATGGAAATAACCTCATTACGCGATATCTTCATCTAAACGACTACTATGTTGGCAAATATGATTATGTAAGTAGGGGAGAAGAAATTGCTGAATCAGGTAATACAGGGGCACCAGGAGAGGAGGATGGAAGAGGTTATCACTTGCACTTTGATGTAAACAATGGGAATGATACAACCCCAGATTACTCAGATACAATAAATCCAAAATATTTCTGGCCAAATCAATTTAGATCATTAATGGCCGATGAAAGCGAACATAGCGATCACATCGAAATTGATTTTAAGTATGATAACCCTGAATATTTTATTGATCAAATTTTGATAGACTACGTTGGGGAAGATAAGTTTAACCAGTGGATGGACGAGAATAATCCAGAAGATAGGACATTGACTAACTTTAAGAAGCACTTTAATGTAACGGACAAAGATATTGAAAAACTAAACAAAGAAGCAAAAGAGAAAGCAGAGAAGAAGAACAAAATGAAAAAATCGAATAACAAGTGATATATAATCCAAGCAGCGTACTATCTGGCTCAGCGTGTAGACTAAGTACCCAAAGTACAAGATCTACACGCTTTTCTGTAAAAATTACGATTTTATTCGATTTTTCAATTTAGTGAAGAGATAGAGGCTGCGTTGGCCCGGTGCCAACAACTGTCTGTGGAGAAACGAGGAGAAAAGAGCTTCGCGCTGCTACGGGCCGCTTCTTTTACTGCGCATATATGCGCAAATACGTCAAAACTCCCTCTCTGCGCTTGCAGAAGAGGGAGTTTTTAGGCGGTCTGAGGAACCCTCCCCATCCGGAGAGTCCCATGTGCGTTTTCTATTCGTGCACCATTTCGAGGATTTTGCCCAGTTCCTCCATGGCCGCCTGTGCCTGTTCGCCGCTTACTTCCAGCGTGATTTCGTCGCCTTTGGCCAAGCCCAGGGTCATCACGCCCATAATGCTTTTGCCGTTCACTTTTTTCGTGCCTTTGATGAGGTTGATCTCGCAGTTAAACGACGTCGCCTTTTGCACAAACAGCGAAGCGGGACGTGCGTGCATCCCTGTCGGGTTTTGAATGACGAATGTTTTGGTCAGCATGTTTCATCCACTCCTTGTTTTTTCTGTGTTTACTCTGTTCCTTCTTTTGCTGCTCGCTTGAGCAGATTGATCATCAGTGCCGTCACGACCGTACCGGCCAGAATCGAAACCAGGTACAGGACAGCGTTGCCCACGACCGGCAGAACAAACACCCCTCCGTGCGGCGCAGGCAGCGTACAACCAAAGAGCATCGACAGACCGCCCGCAACTGCGGAGCCCACCATGATCGAAGGAATGACGCGCGTCGGATCAGCCGCGGCAAACGGAATGGCCCCTTCGGTAATAAATGACGCACCCAGCACCCAGGCGGTTTTGCCTGCCTGCCGTTCCTCATCCGTAAACTTCTTCTTGAACAGCAGCGTTGCCAGCGCCAGGCCCAACGGCGGGGTCATCCCTGCCGCCATGATCGCCGCGTGAGGAGCGTAGTTTCCTTCGGCAATCATCGCGATCCCGAACGTAAAGGCCGCTTTGTTCACCGGACCGCCCATATCGAACGCCATCATGGCCCCAAGCACCATGCCCAGGAGTACGGCGTTGCCCTGGTTCATGTTTTTCAGCCAGTCACCCAGCGCCGCGTTGGCGGCCGCTACCGGCTCTGACACCACGTACATCATAACAAATCCGGTAATCAAAATCCCGAACAGCGGGTAGAGCAGCATCGGCTTGATGCCTTCCAGGGACTGCGGCAGTCCGGCAAACAGCTTTTTCAATCCGGCTACCGTGTAGCCAGCCAGAAACCCGGCAATGAGCCCGCCCAGGAATCCGGCGCCGGACGAAGCCGCCAGCATCCCGCCGACCATGCCGGGCGCAAAAGCCGGGCGGTCGGCAATGCTCTTGGCAATAAACCCGGCCAGCACGGGGATCATCAGGCCAAAGGCTGTGCCGCCGCCGATATCCATCAGCGCCTTGGCCAGCGGGTGGAAAGACGGGTCGTTTGGATCGGACGCCTTAATCCCGAACATGAAGCTAAGCGCGATGATAATGCCACCGCCCACGACAAACGGCAGCATGTTGGATACCCCGTTCATCAGATGCTTGTACACAGCGGGCTGCTTCTGTTTGTTTTCGGCCTTCGCCTGCTCAATCTTTTCCTTGTAACCGACCTTCGCTTCGCCGCTGTAAACGTACCCGTCCCGGTTCACCGCGCGTTTCAACAGCGTTTCCGCATTGCGAATGCCTTCCGCCACCGGCACCTCGATCACCACTTTGCCGGCAAAGCGCTCCATGTCCACCTGTTTGTCAGCGGCCACAATGACGGCTGCCGCTTCGGCGATGTCTTCCTCCGTCAGCCTGTTTTTCACGCCGCCGGAGCCGTTTGTCTCCACCTTGAGGGAAATGCCCAGCTCGTCGGCTTTCTTCTTCAACGCATCGGCGGCCATGTAGGTGTGGGCGATTCCGGTTGGGCACGCGGTTACGGCGACAATTTTCACTCCGCCGCCGGATTGTGCGTCGGAAACGCTTTCACTTTCACCGTGAATGTCCTGCTCTTTCCGGCAGATGATGTCCACGACCTGCTGTTTGGTTTCCGCCTGCATCAACTGCTGCCGGAACGATTCGTCCATCAGCATCTGGGAGAGCAGCGCCAGCGTCTCCAAATGCGCCTGGTTGGCATCCTCCGTCGCCGCGATCATGAAGAACAGATGCGCTTTTTGCTTGTCGAGCGAGTCAAAATCGATCCCTTCTTTGGACAATCCAAAAGCGATGCTGGGCGTTTTGACCGCTGCCGTTTTGGCGTGCGGGATGGCGATCCCGTCCCCGATCCCGGTCGAACCCAGTGCCTCGCGGGCCAGAATCGCCTGTTTCATCTCTTCCCGACTGTGCAGACGACCGGCTTCATCCAGCGTGGCGATCAGTTCGTCCAGCACTTCCTCTTTTGTCTTCGCTGCCAGGTGAAGCACAATCGTGTCGGCCTTCAGCAAATCGGCAATGCGAATGTGATGCTGCATGGTATTGCCCCCCTTTTTTTATTGCCCTGTGTTTATTCCACTGTGATCACGCTGATCTCGGGTAAATACGTGCGGATTGTTTCATGCGTACAAAACCCTTCCGACAGTGCGGTCGTGGTCCCCGCCGCAACAGCGAAGCGAAACGCCTCTTCCGCACGCCACCCTTTTGTATGCGCATACAGGAAACCGGCAACCATGGAGTCTCCCGCCCCGATCGAATTGACCGGTTTTCGCTTGGGAATCCGCGCGGCGAATGCCACTTCACGGTTGACGAATACGGCACCCTGCTCGGCCATGGAGACAATCACGTTTTGCGCACCCAGTTCCAGCGCCTTTCGCCCATAGGCGATCACCTCGTCGTGCGTGGTGATCTCCACCCCGAACAGTTCCCCCAACTCGTGATGGTTGGGCTTGATCAAAAACGGTTGTTCCGACAATCCGCTTTTCAGCGCTTCTCCCTTCGCGTCCAAAAACACGCGGACACCTTTGCCCTGAAGCCGTTTCATGATCGTCGGATAGATGTCGAGCGGCAAGCTCTTCGGCACGCTTCCCGCCAGCACCAGGTAGTCATCCGGCCCCAACCGGTCGATCTGCGCAAACAGCTGTTTAAGCGCTTCCGCCGGGATTTCCGGGGAGACGCCGCTGATGTCAGTCTCGGTGTCGGCCTTGATCTTGATATTGATTCGAGAATCCTGCTCGATGGAAAGAAACTGATGCGCAATGCCGGCCCGCTCGACTTGCTGCCGGATAAACGCGCCCGTAAATCCGCCGACAAATCCCAGGGCCGTGCTGTCCACTCCCAACAGCCGCAGGACTTTGGAGACGTTGATGCCTTTTCCCCCCGCATCCTTCCACTCTTTGTGCGCTTCGTGTATGGTCCCCTTGTCCAGGGCAGGAACCCATACATGGTAGTCAATAGAAGGATTCAAGGTTACTGTGTAAATCATGCTTTCACCACTTTGAGATTTGTTAATCGACTGTACGCCTGCTGCTCTTCTTGCGACAAGCCGTCGTCGGTAATCACCGTCACCTCGCGCAAGTCGGCCACTTTGGCAAACGTGACGCGGGAGAACTTGTCGGAGTCGCACAGCACGAACCGCTCGTCGGAAAATTGCAGGGCCAACTGCTTCACGTACGCTTCGTCAGGGTCCGGCGTGGTCAAGCCGTGGTGCTTGTCGACCCCGTTCATGCCCAGGAAGCATTTGTCGAAGCGGTACTGGCTGATGGTTTTGAGGGCATCGCGTCCCACCAGCGACAATGTTGCCGCTTTCAATTCACCGCCAATTAAAATTGTCTTGATGTTCCGCTTGCTGAGCTGCAGGGCCATGTCGGGACTATTGGTCACCACGACGATGTTGTCGTAGGGAAGGAACGGCAGCATCTGGTACGTGGTCGTGCCGGCATCGATGAAAATCGAGTCCCGTTCCTGCACCAGACTGGCAGCATACCGGGCGATTGCCGTTTTCTCCTTCTCGCGTTTGACCGCTTTTTCCAAAACCGTAGGCTCTTCAATCTTGTTCTGCAAGGAAGACGCCCCGCCGTGAACGCGCTTGAGCAGCCGCTGTTCTTCCAATTCGCTCAGGTCGCGCCGGATGGTCGACTCGGATGCCCCTGTCGCTTCCACCAGCTCGTGGATGCGGACAACATCCTTTTCTTTGAGCAGGGACAAGATGATGTGATGACGTTCAGGCGTTAGCAATTGCACCCTCCTTTCCGGAACGGGAAAAATACATGTTGAATCGTACCGTCATTATACCCCACTTTTCCGTCATAAACAACCACAAACGATCATTAACAATCATTTTTCGTTCAAAAACGATCAATCGAAACATTGAGCGGCTGCCCAAAATGAAAGGAGCAGCCCCCCACAGGGCTGCTCCCGTCAAAAGCGCAAACTGTATCAACAGCCGGGCCCGATGTTATTTCGGCATCGGACCGGTGTAATTCGACTGCGGACGAATGATTCGATTGTTTTTGGCCTGCTCCAGAATGTGAGCGCTCCAGCCGACGACACGGCTGACGGCAAAGGTCGGCGTGAACAGGGTATCGTCCAGGCCCACTGCCCGCATGACTGCAGCGGCGAAAAACTCCACGTTGGTGTTCAGCTTGCGGCCCGGCTTGTATTCCTCCAGCAGCTTCAACCCTACCTGTTCCACGTGCGTCGCCAGGTCAAACCACGGGTCGTCGCCAGAGAGCTGCGACGCCACGACGCGCAGCGCGGTCGCGCGCGGATCGACGGTCTTGTACACGCGGTGGCCGAAGCCCATCAGGCGTTCTCCCTTTTCCAGCTTGGCGCGCATCCACGGTTCGGCGTTTTCCTTGGTGCCGATCGCTTCGATCATCTCGGTCACTTCGGACGGTGCGCCGCCGTGCAGCGGTCCTTTCAGCGCGCCGATGGCGGCCGTGATCGACGAAATCAGGTCGGACTGGGTGGAGCTGACAACGCGTCCCGAGAACGTGGAGGCGTTCATGCCGTGCTCCTGCGTCAGAATCAGGTAGGCGTCCAGTGCTCGCACATGAGCCGGGTTGGGCTCCTGTCCTTTCAGCATGTACAGGTAGTTGGCCGTGTGATCCAGAGCGGGATTGGGTTCCAGCGGCTCGCGGCCGTTGAGGCGGGCGTAGCGGTACGCCACGATTGTCGGCATCTTCGCCGTCAGGGAAATGACCTGGTCCAGCGTCGGCGGCCAGCTGTAATCGGCGCTGCCCAGTGCGGATACGCCGGTGCGCAGCACGCTCATCATGTCCACCTCGGCCGGGATCAGGTCGAGAATGCGCTTGACGTGGTCCGGCAGTTCCCGGTTTTCCTTCAGTTTGCCCTTCAGCTCGGCCAACTCCTGTTCGTTGGGCAGATGGCCGTACCACAGCAGATGGGCCACTTCCTCAAACGTATGGTTGATCGCCAGGTCGCGCGCCCAATGGCCGCGGTAGACGAGCAGGCCATTAAGGCCGTCCACCAGGCTGAGGTCGGTTTCAGCGACCGCAATGCCTTCCAACCCAATGGCTAATGTATGCTGTTGACTCATCCACACCACTCCTTCTTCTCCAGTCTGTTCGTGTCCATTCTCTTTGTAATCAGTATATCGATACAAAAACGATAAGGGAAATAGAATAATCCAGGTATATCAATTAAAAACCGTAATCAATTTCACTCCCCGGCAGGTCGTTGATTTGTCCCTTCACGCCCGGCCCGCCCCGTGCACCTCTGGCAGCGGCGGATACAAGGCGGCCAGGATGTCGACAAAGCGCTGGACCGGTTCGCTTCCTTTTCTCTTCGGCAGCACCAGGTAGGTCGCCACCTTCGGAATGGTCAGGCCTGGCGTGGGCAGTTCCATAAAACGGTTTTCAAACAACTCCCTGCTGATGGCCGAGCGGGGCAGAAAAGAGACGCCCAACCCTTCCTCAATAAACGCCTTGGTAATGTCCACCTGGGAAACAGCCATCGTCCTCAGCGACAGTCCGCGCTGCCTCAGCAACAGCAGCAGATCGTCCCAGTAGCCGGGGTGATTGTGCGTCAGCAGCCGTTTGGTTTGCAGTTCCTGCTCCCAGTCGGGCAGCGGGGCCTCCATATCTCCGCCGCTGTGGGGAACGGCAAACACGACCGGATCTTCGTACAGCCTGTATGTATGCAGCGTAAGTTCGCCCGGGACCATTCGCGTCAGCCCGAGATCGGCCTGCCCGCTCTGCACCATGGGACCGATCTCCACGGAGTCAGCGATTTTGATGGAGAGGTCCACGTCCGGATACAGCTTGGTATAGCGGTGAATCAAATGGGACAACCGCGTGCGGGCAATAATCGGAGAAACCGCAATCTGCAGCTTCTCCCGGTACCCCTGCCGCCACGCCAGAAGGTCCTCCAGGCCGTGGTGCCATTGTTCCAGAAGCGCTTTGGCATGCGGCAGAAACCGCTTCCCGGCCGGTGTCAGCCGGACGCGTTTGCCCACCCGCTCAAACAGATTGATTCCCAATTCCCGCTCCAACGTCCGGATGTGCTGACTGACTGTCGGCTGGGCGATATACAACGCTTCAGCCGCCTGGTGAAAATTCTCCGTGGCAGCCGCCATGACAAATGTTTGCAGCACCCGAATATCCACGGCGCTCCCTCCTTCATGATAACCATGCGTTATATCATTCTGCCCAATCGGCAGTACGTCCTGTTTTCCCGCTGCAGGTACGCCAGCTGCCCAATCCGAAACATGGTTGTTCCTCCTCATATTCCCTGTATGATTTTCCTTTTATTAATAAATTTTTTCAAAAATATGGGCATCATTTCCACTTGCTTGTGGTACAATACGGTGTCGGGGGAAAAATCCTATCCACAGCGCCCCATATAGTGAAGAGAAACCATACAAGGAGGAACATTATGGAAACCACTACAAACGTGATTCCGCCGCGCAAACGCTTCAAGAAGACTCTGCTCGTGATCGGGGCGGCCGGGATCGCGGTGCTGGGCGGACTGGGCACAGCGTACGCCAAGCTGGATTTGTTCAAAAGCGCCAAAACGGTCTATCTGGAGGCGGAGGCAAACAACTTTGCCCAGTTGTCCGACGATATTTCCCAATCTTTTAACGAATACGAAGAGTACATCAAGCCGTACCTGGAAAAACCGGTTCACTCCACGACCGAACTGAGTCAAATCACCGTCGACGGCACTCCTCCCAACCCGCAGGCCGAAAAAATCCTGGACCTCTTGAAAAGCGCCAAACTGGTAATCCAGTCCAACGTGGACGAGTCCAAGCGGCAGCAGTCCGGCGGTGTGGAGGTGCATCTGAAAGACCGCAAGCTCCTTACGCTGGACTATTTCATCGATGACACCAAAATAGGCTTCCGGCTCCCGGACTTTTACCCCAAATACGGTTACGTGGACCTGAAAGACCGCGACACGATCAAGGAGCGATTTGGCGAAGAGCTGCCCAAGCGCCTGATCACGCCCCGCGACCTGTACGAGGCAGTGAAAGTCCCCCGCGATGAAGTGGCCGACGTGATCAAGCCGTATGCGCTCCTGTACGCGGAAAGCCTGAAAGACAGCCAGGTGACGATGAACAAGAACGCCTCCTTCTCCGAGGAAGGCTACCAGACGAGCGTCCGCGAGGTGACTGTCACCTTCACCGACGAGGAAGCAAAAGCACTTATGACGAAAATAGCGGAAAAGGCCAAATCCGACGACAAGCTGTTCGACCTGGTCTATGGCCGCTACCACAACGTCGCCTCGCTGCTGAAAGACAGCGGGTATCAGGACGTGAAGGAACTGTCCAAAGAGGAGTTCAAGAAAGAATACGTCAAGGTGTTTGACGACATGTTGGCCGATTTGAAAAGGACCACTGGCACGAACGACCAGCTCAAAATGGTGATGCTCATCAACAGCGACGATGAAATCCTCTCCCGCAAGCTGATGATCACCAGCGAGCAGGGCAAGGAAGAGCAAAACCTCTGGCAAAGCGTCGCCTTTGCTAACGGAGCCGACAAGTACCGCCGCTACTCCCTGTATGTAGACGACCACGGCGAAAAAGGCGAGATGACGTTCCGCTACAAAGGCACCACGCACAGCGACAAAACGACCGGCACCATCGGCGTCCTGGTAAACGTCGAACGGGAAGCGAAACTGGATCTGTCCACCACGTTCGAAATCAGCAAGCAGGACAAAAAAGAGACGGGCACCTACGACTTCACGCTGAACCTGAAGAGCGAGGATCATCCGGAAGACATTGCCCTCTCCGGCCGCTTCTCGACGACAAAAACCGACAGCGGACGCGATTCCGAAGGCACGATCAAGCTGAATTTCGACAAGGCAGCGCCCGACATGCCGAAGGGCATCAGCCTGAACGTAAAAGTGAAGGAAGCGTTTGGCAAACCGCTCAACATTCCGGCCATGACCCCGGAAAATGCCGTCAACATCGCAACAGTGACCGACGAAGAAATCATGTCCATCCAGCAGGAAGCGGGCACGGCCGCGCAATCCCTCATGATGAAGCACCAGGATTTGTTCCAGGAATTGATGCCGGCCATGCTGATGCCATGACGCTTGGATGCGAGTCCCCCTTTCCCCGCGGAAGGGGGATGTTTTTTTGTCTCTGTCCCCCTGTAAAAACAGGGAAATTTTTATCGAAATATGGCGAAAAAAAAGAATTTTTTTAACAAGGAAATCTCTTCCACAATACCGAAAACCAATAGCGACTTTATGAATTTTTATTTTTTGGTAGGAGGAGAAAGTGTGAAAAAAACGAGCAAAACCGTTGCCTCGCTCTCTCTCGCAGCTGTCCTGCTGCTCACGTCCCTGCCGTACAACGTGTACGCCTCAGAGAAGCTGAGCAGACAGGAACTGTCCAAGCTGAACAGCATCACCAACGCAGTCGTCACTGAAGGGACCCGGACAGCCAAAATCTCTCCCCGTCTCAACACGAAATCCGACAAAAAGGTGAGCGTCATCGTCCAGTTCAAATCGGAACCGGCGGCCGTATCGCAGGAATACCGCCGCGGCTCCCGCTCGACCAGTTCACAGGAGAGCCGGGTCGCACGGGAACACTCTTCTTTCCTGAAAGAAGCGCGGAAAAAGAACATCGACCTTGACGTAGAGCGCCAGTTTTCCCTCGTATTCAACGGCATGGAGCTGACCCTGCCGGCCAACGAGATTCCCAAACTGGCAGAACTGCCCCAGGTTCAGGCTGTCTATGAAAACACCACCTACTCCGTCCCCGATGTGGAAACGGCCGATAGCGGTTCGTACAAATACGACATCGCTCCGCTGAAGCAGATCGGTGTCCTCGACATGTGGAAAGAGGGGCTGGACGGCAGAGGATTGAAGGTCGGGGTGATCGACACCGGTGTCGACTACCTGCATCCAGACCTGAAGGATGCCTACAAAGGCGGCTACGATTCGTTTGACAACGACAAGGACCCCTACGAGGAAGCGCCCATCTCCCCCGATGACGACCGCAGGGGAACGGGGTACGAAGGCTCATCCCACGGCACGCACGTCGCCGGCACCATCGTCGGCCGGGCAAAAAACAAGGATTCCGACGTACAGGTAAAAGGGGTTGCCTACGCAGCCGACCTCTACGTGTACCGCGTATTGGGCCGTGACGGCGGCAGTTCCGCGCAGGTAATCGACGGCATCGAAAAAGCAGTGAGAGACGGCATGGACGTCATCAACCTGTCGCTCGGTGCCGCCATGGAAAAGAACGCCGACTCCCCCGATTCGATCGCGGTGAACAACGCCATGCGGGCAGGCGTGATCACCGTCATCGCCAACGGCAACTCGGCACAAGACGAGCCGGGCCGCTACTACTATACGGCTGGTTCGCCGGCCGGAGCCAAACTGCCCATCACGGTAGGCGCAGTGACACCGCCAAGCGTGCTGTACGACGCCTCTGCCACGTCGTCTTTTGGCGACACCTACAACTTCCACGTGATGGCATGGCAGATTAATCAAAACAACTTCCGTGATCTGATCGGCACCGATCCGCTGCCGGTCGTGTACGCCAACCTGGGTTCCGCTCAGGACTTTGCCAATGTAGACGTAAAGGGCAAGGTAGCGCTTGTCTCCCGCGGCACGCTTGCATTTACGGACAAGATTCTCAACGCCAAGAAAGCCGGCGCAGCCGCCATCGTCATCTTCAACGGCAACGACAAGGACGGCGACGGACTGGCCGACCTGGATCTCCCGCCACAGGAACGCGGGGATTACATCGACACCATCCTGGGCGATCAAATGGAGGGGATTCCCACCTTTGACATGAGAGGGGTGGAAGGCCGAGCGCTGGCCAAGGAACTGCTGAGCGATCCGGAAAAGGCCCAGACCCTGACGTTTACCTTCTCCGGCGACTACCCGACCACCAACGATCCCGGCGACAAGGTGGCCGGATTCAGTTCGCGCGGTCCGGTCATGGGCGACAACTACGCCATCAAGCCGGACGTCACCGCTCCTGGCGTCTCCATCCTCTCCAGCGTACCCGCCTGGGGCAAGCTGATTGAAGGCGCCCAGTACGACAAGGCGTACGCCCGCTTCAACGGCACCAGCATGGCGACGCCGCACGTGGCCGGCCTGGCGCTGCTGTTGAAGCAGGCCCATCCGGAGTGGACCCCGTTTGAGGTCAAAGCAGCGCTCGCCAATACGGCGGAACGCCTCTACGACGAGGAGGGCACCCTGTATGATGTTTACTCCCAGGGAGCCGGGCGCGTTAACGGTCTGGCCGCAATGAAGACCCCGGCCGTGCTGCAAGTATTGGAGCCGGTGACCATCCTCAACGAAGACTATGAGCCGGAGACGATCAACAATTACACCGCCAATACCAGCTTTGGCCTGATGAAACCGGGCAGCGCACCGGTCACCAAGACCCTGCAGCTGAAAAACACGTCAAGAGTGGACGTCACCTACGATGCCGAAGTGATCATGCACACCGCCGTTACCACCGACCCGTGGCATCCGAAAGAAACACCTGACGTCCGCGACATCAAGGTGAAGCTGTCCAGCGATACGATTTCCGCCAAAGCGAAGAAACGGACCAAGTTTACGCTCAGCCTCGCACCCGACAAAGACGCCGAGGAAGGCGTGTACGAAGGGGAAGTGGTGCTGAGGAGCAGGGACGAGAGGTACCCGGACCTGCATGTGCCGTTCGTCGTCCACGTCGGCGAAAAACCGGAGGACACCCACTTCGGTCTGGCCGACATGAAACTCTCCAGCTCCACCCTCTCTCCCGACGGGGATGGCAAGGATGACACCATTACCGTAGAGGCAGAGCTCCAGGCGACCGGAGTCAACCTGATCGAACTGGAGGCGTGGAGCCTGGACGACACGTACATCGGTACGATGGCTGTCCGCTTCAACGACTTCGAACCATTTGAACCGGGGCCGTTTACCATCTCCAACATTGACGGCACGTACGTCACCGGTTCGCTGGTGCCGAGGATGCTGCCGCCTGGCAAGTACAAGCTGCGCCTCGTCGCCTACGTCATCGATCCGGAAACCGGACAAGTGCTGGACATCTATGAGCTGTGGAAAGCCCTGCGGGTAAAAGAGCCGGTGTTCGACGAGTCAGCCGCGTCAGAGGCTCGCAGCAGCCTGAAAGAGACCGCAGCTGCGTTCCAGGCGGACATCGTCAACACGGAGACGATCGGGGAAGCAGTCCTGGCGCTGCCGACTGAATCCGAGGACGTCACCTACGCAGTCACCAAAAGCTCCAAGCCAGAGCTGATTGATAACGATGGCATTCTCGTGGCCCTTCCGGAAACGGAAAGCGAAACGGTCACGCTCTACGTCACCATTTCCTCCAAAGAAAATCCGGACGAGCAGGAAACGGTGAAGGTCAAAGTTACATTGAAGGGGCAGGAGTAATCCCCTGCCTTCCACGTCCATAAGCAAACAGGGACAGCCCTTTCTCCCACGGGAGGAAGAGGCGGTCCCTGTTTTCATTTTCACATGCCGCGCATGATTGTATTCCCATGACAGGGCAAACCCGGTACAATAGGAACGTATGTTTCGCTGAATCCATCAACAGGGAGAGGTCGTTCATGTTTCTGCTGCCGCAAGACACTACATCCATGATCCTGCTGTTGATCGCACTCGGCTTGATCGTCTTCTCCGTCCGCGCCATGCTGCGCTCCATGTACAAAAAGGCGAAACGGGCGCTCTCAAAACGGTATTTCGCCGGCCTGATCAGCGGAAAAGCGCTGCTGATCGGGACGCTCTTGCTCGGGGGCGGAGATGACGTGCAGACCCTGCTGCGTCACACCCCGTCTCCCTTCCAGCAATTCATGCTCGCTTCCGATTTTGTTCTGGACGTAAAGGATAACCGCATTCTCTTTTCCAAAGAAAAGGCGATCTCGGGATATGTTCAGTTTGAAGAGCAGCGCGCCACCGTGTTTTTGACCGCCGAGATCAGCTATCCCCAAAGCGTGCAGACCGTCTGCGAGGCCGTGAATGCATTCGCCCCGTCCGCCCAAGCGGTCTCGGCCATCCAGGAGCTGATCGGGCAAAAGGTAAACCGCCGGATTCCCCTCCCGAACGGATACGTGGAAGTGAACGGAAGCAACGTGAAAGTGCAGCTGGATCGTCCTCTCGCGACACCCCTCTGATCCGGGCCGCAGTGCTCCCATTCCCTCCAGCGTTCCGCCCAACACCAGCAGGTTTATTCCGGTTCCCCCTCCGTTACAGCCGTTCGATGACCTTGTCGATCAGGCCGTACGCCTTGGCCTCTTCGGCAGACAGGAAAAAGTCGCGGTCTGCGTCGCGCTCGATCTTTTCCAGCGGCTGTCCGGTGCGTTCGGAAATGATGCGGTACAGCATGCGGCGCTGCTGCAAAATGCGCTCCGCCTGGATCTTGATGTCGCTCGCCTGCCCCTGGCTGCCGCCCCACGGCTGGTGAATCATCATCTCCGCGTTGGGCAGGGCGTAGCGTTTGCCCGGGGCACCGGCCACCAGCAGCAGAGCGCCCATGGACGCGGCCAGACCGACGCAGATGGTGGAAACGTCCGGCTTGATGAACTGCATCGTGTCGAAGATGGCCATCCCGGCCGTGACCGAACCGCCCGGAGAGTTGATGTAGAGGTGGATGTCCTTGTCCGGGTCCTCTGCTGCGAGAAACAGCAACTGGGCGACGACGGTGTTCGCCACTTGATCGTCAATGGCGCTGCCGAGAAAAACAATCCGGTCTTTCAACAGGCGGGAGTAAATGTCATACGATCTCTCTCCGTAATTCGTCTGTTCCACGACAACCGGTACGAGATTCATCAGAATGCCCCCTTTACGGACTTGAATGAATGGCGATGGGCTGCGGCGACAGACGGCAGATGCACTTTCCCCAGTCGGCCCGGGCAAGCCTCCGCTATGCCGCCAAACGCATGAGCACAGCTTGCGGAGCGGCTGCTTTTTCCTCGCCAAAGCCGGATGAGACAACGGTCACGGTGGCCGGCCGTTCTTCCGGCCCCACCGTCCATCGGGTGACCGTGGCCTCCTGTGTCCTGCCTATCTCCCCGACTTTGTGCGCGGGCAGGGAAACGACACTGCCGTTCCGTTCGGCGCCCGTTTCCCACACGACGACAGATTGCGGTTTTGCCTGCGGTCTCATCATTCTTCTCCTCCTTGTGAAAGCTGCGGGTAGACGGCCAGCACCACCTTATAGCTGTCCTCCCCGTCTGCTGACTGGTACTTCTCCACCAGTCGGTTGACCAGTTCCACGTATTCACGGACAAAGGCGCTTCGCTGTTCCGGGCCGGCCAGCCGGATACTGGTGTCCAGCGTGGCGCTGGGAATCTCGTCATCCCGGTCGGACCGCTCCATCAAGAGCAGCGAGTCCCGCTTGATCCGCTCCGCCATGGTGACCAGGTGCGACAAGGAGCCTTGGTCTTTGATGCGCTGAACGGTTTCCTTCGGCCAGTTCAGCGTCTCTGACAGGACGTACGTCCGCGCGATCGCCTGGTACAGGACTTCGACCAGATTGCGGACATTCCGGGTGCCGACCCGGCGCACCAGGCCCACTTTTTCCAGCGCCTTGAGATGGTAGTTGACCCGCTGCGGGATTTCGTTGATGCCGCGGGCCACCTCGGCGGCGGAGGCAGGCTCGACAAGCCGGCTCAGGATTTCTGCGCGAAGCGGGTTGAGCAGGGCCATCGCCTGCTCCGGCGTCTCGACCACGTATGTTTCCAACACTTCCTGTTCCACATTGAACACCTCAGAAAAGGATTCATTCACGTAAAAACATTTTATTACGTAAGCGCCCCATTGTCAAATGGTGGAATTGCACCCAAACAAAAAAGCCCGTTGTCGGGCGCTGCAGCGTGCGGCATCAGCTGTATCGGAACTCGGAAGACATCGGCTGCTGAACAAAAAACCCCGGCACAGACTTATACTGTGCCGGGGAGTCCTGCCTGTTGACCCATGTTGTGCAGGCTTTTTTTCGCATCAGATCAGGCAGCTGATTTTCTTTGCTTATTGATCACCAGCCTGGACGGTCGGGAATCCGAAGCCGGAAGCAATGTCATCGCCTGTCCCCGCGCTGATGCCTCCCTTGATGTCATTTGCTTTCGCGCGTTTTTGCAGCTCCGCACGGACATCGTTATTGCTCCATGTCGGATTCGACGCCCAGATTTTGGCTGCCAATCCGGAGATATGCGGCGTTGCCATGGACGTACCGCTGATGGTGTTGTATCCGCCATTGGGCCACGTCGATTCGACCGACCGTCCCGGCGCGGATACTTCCACATCCCGCTCCTGAATCACGTAATCGCCGGCCGTTGACGGATTACCCCGGGAAGAGAAGTCAGCCACACGATACGTGCCGTTTTGCTGTACATTTTCCAGAGCGGCTACTGCTACTGCGTCCTTCAACCCTCCCGGATAGCCGATCGTATTGGCGGAAGGACCGGAATTACCGGCTGCCGCTACCACCAGCGCTCCTCGCTGCTGGGCATAGGTCACGGCATTGGCAATCAACGAATCCTTCGCGGAGGAGCCAAGCGACATGGAAATCACCACTTTTACCCCTTTGCTGACGCCTTGATCAGCGGCGTAGCGGATCGCGTAGGCGATATCATCCGCATACCCGCTGCCCCCGTCACTCAGCACTTTATACGCCCACAGCTTGGCCTCCGGAGCGACGCCGTAAATGCCGCTGCCTCCTCCTCCGTTGGCGAGGATGGTACCCGCAACGTGGGTCCCATGTCCGTTGCCATCTGCGCAACCATTCACGACAGGCGAACTCGTAGTGAAGTTGTAGCACTGCTCCACATTGGCCGACAGGTCAGGATGCGCGGTATAGGCGCCGGTATCCAGGACGGCTACGCGAATCCCTTTGCCGCCGCTGGTGGATTGGATCGACGAATTCCGATAAATTGCTTCGATCCCCCAAGGCGTTCGGTCGGAAGGAGTCGCCATTGCCTCGACGCGCCCCTCCTCCTGGAACTCGGCAATCGACAGCGTGTTGACCAGCGTAACTTTCAAGGACTTGTCCGACGTCAATTTCTTCAGTTCTTCTTCCGTCACTTCGGTGGTAAAGCCCAGGTCGTCAAAGTCGTGCCGCTCTCCAAGCTGTCTCTTCAGGCTTGCCTTCAGCGACCTCACGCTTTTATCCGGCTGAATCAGCACCCGAAGCTTGTCCGAACTTGAACTTGTGTTTGTGCTTTCATCAACAGCCCCTGCACCTCCTGAAAACGCGGACAGTACCAATGCTGCTGACAACACCATGCCTCCCAACAGCTTTTTCCTTTGCCTCCTCATACAATCGCCCTCCTAAATTTGGTTATAATTGGTATCTGTGGCTCAATTATACATAATTCCGAAATTTATATCAATTACCAATTTTAGTTATTTTTGCAATTTCTTCTAAATTTTCTCCCCCTCGAAAAACCGTCATCCAAAAACAAAAACACTCCCCTCTTCAAGGGAGTGTCAGACTGATGACAAACTGTATTTTTTTGATCGAAGTTCCGAATGTAAAACCATCTTTCATCGTTGTCAGGCCGAAAGGCCTGCAGATTAATCAAACCGAAGGTGGAGAAAAAGTACACGGCATGGAGTGATGGGCCAAGCGAGCTCCTTTGACGACCTGCACAGCGGAAAAACGCTAGACGCGGGGAATACAGGGGACACAAGTCTCACTTCGTCGAAATGCCCAGATGTTTGTCCCCTGCCCGCGTCGCGTTTTGTAGCGAACAATATCCACTACTTTGCTGGTCGTCAAGAGAGCGAGCGGGCCCGATCACCCATGCGCCACGGACTTTGTCTACACGCTGACACTCCCCTCTTTAAGGGAGTGTTTTGTCAAACCGCATCACTTCGCCGTCTTCCGGCACCAGCACCCGGCCGTCCAGCTCTCGCTCCCGCAGGTGAGCGCGCAGTTCGGAGCGGCTCAGCAGACAGTGATTCCACGCTTCCATATGGGCGACGACGATCCGAGCGGACGGGCAGGCGCCGGCCAGGCAAACGACGTCCTCAGCGGTCATCGTGATGGGACCGCCGGTTACGAATTGGGCAGCTCCGGCAAAGACCACCGCCACTTCCGGCCGATGGTCGGCGGCGGCCCGCTCCACCTCTTCACACCAGATCGTGTCGCCGGCCAGGTAGAGGCACGGTTCCCCCTCCGCACGCAGCACAAATCCGGAGACAGGCCCCATCTTCTCACCGATGTCCCCGGTGCCGTGCCGGCCGCCCGTCCGCCCGAGGCGGATTCCTTCCCAGACGATCTCATCCTCCACCGGCGTAACATTTAAAAATCCGCACTCCGTCAGCCGCTCCCGATCCTGCGGCTGGCAAAAAACCGGAATCTCCTTGGGCAGCAAGTCGGCAGCCGCTTGGTCAAAATGATCGCGATGGATGTGTGTCACCAGGACGGCATCAATCCAAACAATCACGCTTTCCGCCGGTACGGGCAGCTCTACAAGCGGATTGGGCCGCTGGTTGGGCGTGTTGGGAGTGGCCGCGAGTTCGCCCGCCCGGCTCAGCATCGGATCGACAAGCAGCGTCCGGTTGGCGTATGTCACGCGCAGCGTGGCGTGTCGGACAAGCTGGATTTCCATACAGGTTCGCTCCTTTGCCATTATAATGGATACAGGTGAGTCCATTATAATCGGGTTATCGTTAACGCTGTGAAAAGATTCATCCTTCTGCGCTTTCAGGTTGAAAGGAGACTGCCTCATGCTCGATCAAACCGACTTGCACATCCTCGCCCTGCTGCGCGAAAACGCCCGCTTGTCGTGGAAAGAAATCGGCGAACAGGTGCATCTGACCGGCCAAGCCGTGGGCAACCGCATTCGGCGGATGGAGGACATGGGCGTCATCCGCGGATATACGGCCGTTGTCGATCCTGCCAAACTGGGCCCCTCCCTCACCGCGATCGTCACGCTCCTGATGAAAACGACGGATCACGGACAGTTCGAACGCTTCGTCAGGGGCCGCCCCGAGATCGTTGAAGCTCATCGCGTCAGCGGGGAAGGCTGTTATTCGCTGCTCGTCCGCGTCCCCGATCAGACGGCCCTCAACGCGCTGTTGGACGACATCCTGGCGTACGGCAACTACCGGCTGAGTCTGTCGATCGGCCGGCTGAAATAGGCACGTCCCGCCCATCATCCGACCATTTCTGAACTGACCGATCATCCTTATGGCGATGGCGCCATCGATCGGGTTCGGCCTGAGCCTCTCCTCCAGCTTTGTACCGGAATTGCACTTCGAGAATTTTTTCCGGTTGCCCGCTTCCGCCCAACGGGTTTACAATGAGGGATGCCAGGAACCCAGGTTCTTGCAGACGTCAAGAAAGGGGGGAAATCGCCGATGGAAGAAGCGCTTTTGCTGCTTTCGCTGGATGATTTCTTCGCCTTGCTTGCCCTGTTTGCGGGCTGCTTCCCGTCCGTAATGTACATACGGCGGTTGCAGCGCTCGCAGAGCGTGACCATTGGCTGGCGTAAAAACGACAGCTACGAACCTTCCATTAATCTTTGCTTGGTCGAGACGTATCCGATGGCGGTAAGGCAGACGCAGCGCATCCGGCTGCATCGGCGCGTACGGTGCGAAGACGGCGACTCGGATGCATCCGCACTCCGCTTTTCGCTCTGAGCAGAAGAATCAGAATCGAAAAAGGAGCGTGACGGTGCATGATCGCCAAGTACATCGGAGAAGCTCTGTTGGTTTGCTTCAGTCTGCCGCTGTTAGCCTATCAGACCGCGGAGAGCCTCTACGCGCTGGCGGACGCGTTTGCGCAGATGTCCGAGTACCTGCCGTGGAAATGACAACCGCAGCATGTATGACAAAACCCTGGCCGAACGGCAAACGGCCAGGGTTTTTCTAACTGTCGCGACAGCCGGGCGCAGGTCTCCCGTGCGCTGGCGGCGCGTGTGATCAATGCCGGCCGGTTCCCTTGTTCCCCCTCGCCGTCAATCCGCCGGCACGCGATCTCCCCGCGACGTCGGCTGGGAGATGACGAGAAATTCCGTCTCCGCCCCGCTTTCATTTTTCATCTGGTGCGGCACGCCCGGCGGCACTTCCATGCCTTCGTGGGGATGCAGCTCCCACGAGACGCCGTCCACTTCCAGCACCGCTGTCCCGGACAGCACAAAGAAAAACTGCCGCGACCGCTCATGGTAATGACGGACTTCCGCCGTTCCCGCCGGCATCCGCTCGTGGATCACACTCAGGTCGCTCCCCTTGACCAGATGCCAGCCGTCACAGCGCTCCCCCCAGACGTAGTGCTCCGCACTCCCCTTGGATATTTTTTTCAGCGGCATACCGCCTGACTGCCCGGATTGGCGAGGGGTCGACTTCGCACGGGGCTGGGGTTGAAACCCTTTGAACCGCGTGCCCTGATACGTGAGAATGCCTTCTTCGTTATCGGCTATCAGCCCGTACTCCGGCCCGTTTACACGAAACTCCAGCCGTTCCCCGCTGTCCAGCTCAAACGCCACGTAATACGACGTATGAACGCTTGAATCGCCGGCCCCTCCCCAGGTTTTTGTCCGCTTCCCCAACACCCTGGCAGGAACGCTGCGGACCGGCGCGGTGTTGTTGGACATCCACGTGACCACGCCTCTGACCAGAGCCGTCCCGATCAGCACGATGATTACCCCAAAGATCAAACCGGGCGCCAGCGTAAACCACAAGGGTTCTCCCGGCATGGAAAAACTCGCATCGAAAAACACGCTCCACCCTCCTGTCCATCACGCTACCCTGTTATACGCCAGGAGGAAAAAAATGTTTCGATCTTTCCCGCGATTCAGAAGGGAATCCGCCTGTTCTCCATGCAGTCATACCCGTTTCGGACGGCCCACTCAATGACCCCGTCCCAGAAGCTTTCGCAGGTGCTCAGGATCGCGTCGGGCTTCGATAAATCCCCGGCCATCACCAACCGGCACAGCGCGTCGAAACCGGCAGGGCGGTCAGACATCCCCAGCGCTTCGGTCAGGACGAGCGCCCTGGTGGAAAAGCACCGGCGATGATGCAGGCCGACAAGCATGGCGCCGTACGTGGCCGTTTCGATTGCCAGCGTCGGCAAAAACGTGCAGGGCCCCTGGACCCTGACATTTCTCCACTTGCCGGCCAATTCGTACAGTTCGCCTGTGATCACGCCGCAAACCGCACGGCGAAAATCATCCCTGTCAGGCGATTCCGCCACGCTGCGCAGTTCGGCGAAAAACGCTTCCGGATCATAAAGGCTCCGCACAGCGAAATACTTTCCGTGCGTGAGCGGCCACAGGCCATCGACGGACGCCGCATCCCGCAGCATCACGTCCTCGCTCAGAAAGTTCACCTCCGCTTTCCACGCCCCGACGGCCCATTCGCAGTCATCGTCCTGACCCGAAGAGCGCAGAACGCAGAACATCTCCAGATCGGAAAACGGGCCGTCCGTTTCCCGTGCCGCTGAGCCGTAGATGCCGATCGCCTTGATGTTCTCTCCGTGGACGGACAGCGCCCGTTCGGCGATCTCGTGCGCCAGGCGCGCACGCTCTTTTCTCGTCATTGGCATTGGTCCATTCATGTGGGTTCACTCCTTTTGTTTGGTACGAAGCGTTTCGAAAAAGCCGTACACAAACAGACAGGAGGGCCGCGGCATCAACGGGGGACTGTTTTGGCGTGCATGCCACCAACCTCCCGGACTGTGTGATCATTTCCGCCATTTTCCCAAAAAGGAAAAACCATTCCGAATCCATTATCCGGAAAATCCCGGAAAAAGACAAACCTCTCAAACGCCCCCCGGTTCTTCCCCTGCGGCACAGGCTGCCCGTCCGGCTGCCGAGTCAGAACAGGCCGGAGTCATTCTTTATTGACTTTTCAGGAATTAACGGTTATGATGGATATGCGTAAACGTGAATATGCGATTTGAATGGAGGAGCCTGTCACCTGGGTTTCCTATTGCCTTTTTTACGAAAAAGGCGGGGAAATCGAGGTGGCAGGCTCTTTTTTCATTCGCATCCGTTGCAACACATCAAAGGGGGAGTGTCCATGATTGTCTTTGAACTGGCGATGATTCTGCTTGCTTCCAAGATTGCGGGGGACATTAGCGTCCGCTTGGGGCAGCCCTCCGTACTGGGCAAGCTGCTGATTGGCATCGTGCTCGGGCCTACGGTGCTCGGGGTGGTCAACGATTCGGAAATTCTCAAGGAAATCAGCCAGATTGGTGTCATTCTGCTGATGTTCATCGCGGGGCTGGAAACCGATCTCGACGAGTTCAAGCGGACGGGAAAAGCCTCCACATTCGTCGGCGTGGCCGGCATCCTGGCACCGTTGACACTGGGGTATCTGGCGGGCGCCGCCGTCGGCATGTCTCCGCTGGAAGCGGTCTTCCTCGGCCTGTTGCTTTCCGCCACCAGCGTCAGCATTTCCGTGCAGGCTCTCAAAGAGATGGGCAGGCTGCAGTCAAGAGAAGGAGCAACCATCCTGGGTGCCGCAGTCATTGACGACGTACTGGTCATCCTCGCCCTGGCGTTTGTGATGAGCTTTACCGGCGGCGATGTCAATCTCGGCATGGTGGTTGTGAAAAAAGCGGTGTTTTTTGCCGTCGCCTTGCTGCTCTCCTGGAAAGTGGTGCCTTGGGTGCTGAAGCGGTTTGCTCCGCTGCAGGTAACCGAGTCTGTCGTATCCGCCGGACTGATCATTTGCTTCACGTTCGCCTTCCTGGCCGACTATGCGGGAGTCGCCGCCATCATTGGCTCCTATATCGCCGGCGTGGCCATCAGCATGACCCCGTACAAGCAGAAGATGTGTGAAAAAGTGGAAACGCTCAGCTATTCGGTGTTTGTCCCGGTGTTCTTCACCTCCATCGGGGTCACGGCGTCATTTGCGGGCATTGGCGAACATCTCGGCCTGATTGCCGGCCTCAGCATCCTTGCAATCCTGACCAAACTGGTCGGCGGCGCGCTCGGCGCGAAGCTGTCTGGTTTTACCTGGGGCAGCTCCCTGGGCATCGGCGCGGCGATGGTGTCCCGCGGGGAAGTGGCGCTGATCATCGCCTCCATCGGACTGGAAACCGGGTTGCTGGCCGAAGACATGTTTGCCGCCGTCATCGTCGTCGTTCTCGTGACGACATTGGTGACGCCGCCGCTGATGAAGCTGTTTTTCACCCAACAAAAGCTGGCGGCGGAACGCCCCGTGTTGAGACGAGAAGCGTAATCCGCCGCCGAAAGCCGGGACAGCAGTCCCGGCCAATTTTTTTGGTCAATGACGCGATTCGTTCTACTTCGTTTCCCGATGCACCGTCCGCCGCTTCAGCCGCGGCGAATACTTCATCAGCTCCAGCCGCTCCGGGGTGTTTCGCTTGTTTTTCGTCGTGATGTAGTTGCGGTCTCCCGTCTCCGTGCACTGCAGTGTCACTGTTACGCGCATGGTTTGTTCCTCCCTCTTGTGTTTTTCGGCCTGCCTTGATCAGCCATGTCTTGCAACTCCTTACGCACCTGTAAATCGTAACGAATACGATTTATCCAGTATTCTACCCCAATGGCAAACTGTTCGTCAAAACAAAACGTAATCTTTCCGATCTAAAACGTGTGGGAATCCTTACCCGATACAATGAATAGACCCATACTCTATGTCCAGCGGAAGGAGCCCGCGGAAGATGAAATTGACTCAATCCCTCGCCGACCGGATTGTCAAACGCACAATGGAAGTGACCAACCTGAACATCAATGTCATGGATAAGGACGGCGTCATCATCAGTTCCAGCGATCCATCGCGCATCCAAACCTTTCACCAGGCAGCCCGCCAGGTGATTGCCACCGGGGAGGAAATGCTCCTCGGCGAAGAAGATTGCCAAAAATGGACGGGAACAAAGCCCGGCATCAACATGCCCATTCGCTTTCAGCAGGAGATTGTCGGCGTGATCGGCATATCCGGCGCCCCGCAGGAAGTGGTTCCGTTTGGCAAAGCGGTCAAGATGATGACGGAAATGATGCTGCAGCAGGCGTATCTGACGGAACAGATGGAAATGGCGGAGCGCTCCGTCAATTTTCTGGTGCAGGAGATGATTTCCGGGACGCTGGACCCTGCGCGCGAAGTGGTAATGTCCCGCGGTGCCCTGCTCGGTCTGGATTTGTCCCGTCCCCGCTCGGTCGTGATCATCCAGGCAACCGGCTTGAAGGACGGAGATGAATGGCATGCTGACCGCAGCTTCCCCCGCAAGGTTGCCGCCTGCTTCCGCAATTCCGATCAGGTCTGCGTCTCCGTGACAAAGCGGAACTGCTGGATCGTCGTCACTGACTTGAGCGGTCTCCGCAGCAAAGAGCAGATCAGGCAGTATTTGCACGAGGCCGCCCACAAACTGCTGGAAGCAGCCCCCGCCTCCCTGCGCAGCCGCCTGCTGATCGCAATGGGGCGCGGCTATGAGGACGTCTATGAGCTGGAACTGTCGTTCAAGGAGGCCATGCAGGCCCTGCAGGTGCTGGAACGCTTCCCCGCCAAGGGGGCAATCGGCCATATTGACGACATGACGCTGGAACTGCTGCTGCTCGAAACACCCCCCGCCACCCGGCAGGTGGTGGTCCGTGACGTTCTCAAGGATCTCGTCAAACACGACGAACTGTTGGAAACGCTGCACGCTCTGTTTTCCGCCGATCTCAACCTGACGGCAGCGGCTCAAGCGCTCAACATCCATCGCAACACGCTCCTGTACAGGTTGGACCGGATTGAGGAGATGCTGGGACGCAATCCACGCCGCTTTGCCGAAGCGGCCAAAATCAAGCTGGCGCTGGAACTGCACCGCCTCTCCCAAACTGGATAATTCTCACAGAAATCTGACAGCATTCGACACGCTTTTTTGGTGGTTTTGCAAAATGTAATCGCCTTCCCAATTCTTGTATAGTAAATGGTAACATCAGACAAACATGAGAGGAATGACTATGAATACTGATTCGTTTTTACAGGATGGTTTTTTCGACGAAATTGTACAAATTTTGCACGAGGAGACCGGTCAGCACATCAACATCATGGGTGAGGGAGGTGTGATTCTTTCCTCCACGCGCCCGGAACGCATTGGCACCGTTCACGAGGCCGCCAAAAAGATCATGCTCGGCTTGATTGACGAAGCCCTGGTGACGGAAGAGCAGGCACGCCAACTGGAGGGCGTGCGTCCAGGCTCCAACCTGCCGATCGTGTACAACGGCAAGCGCATCGGCGTGATCGGCATGTCCGGCAATCCGGACGAGATGCTGCCGATCGTCCGCGTCGCCGCCCGGACCGTCGTACTGTGGCTGAAAAACCGCGAACAGATCACGGAACAGCAGAAGGCCTCCCAGCAGGTGTACGAACACCTGCACAACATGGCGGCCACGATTCAACAGATTTCCGCCAGTTCCGAAGACTTTGCCGCAGCCAGCCGAAACGCCCTGCAGGTGGTGACCAATGGCGAAGAACAGATCAAACAGATCACGGACGCGCTAAAGATGATCAAGGAAATCGCCGACCACAGCAACCTGATCGGCTTAAACGCCGCCATCGAAGCCGCGCGGGCCGGCGAAGCGGGCAGAGGCTTTCAGGTCGTCGCCACCGAAGTTCGCAAACTGGCATCTGTCTGCCAAAACACTGTCAAGCAGATTCAGGAGATTCTTCGCCAGGTGCACGTCACATTCGGCAGCATCAGCGAACAGGCCAAAGCAAACGACGACAAGGCACAGGAACAATCCATCGCGCTGCAGGCGCTGGTCAAATACGTGGACGACATTGAACAGATGATGGAAACCCTGGCCAAGGGAGGAACAGCATGAAGATTGTCATCGCACCTGATTCGTTTAAAGGAAGCCTTACCGCCAAACAGGTGGGAGATGCCATCGCGGCAGGCGTGCGCAAAGCGCTGCCGGACAGCGACATCGTCATCAAGCCGATGGCCGACGGCGGTGAAGGCACCCTTCAGTGCCTGGTGGACGCCACCGGCGGCAAGATTTTGCAGGCCACGGTCAAAAATCCCCTCGGTCGACAGATCACGGCGGAGTTCGGGATTCTCGGAGACGGGAAAACGTGCGTCATCGAGATGGCAGCCGCTTCGGGTCTCTACCTGATCGACGCGTCCGAGCGCAATCCGCTCGTGACCACCACCTACGGGTTCGGCCAATTGATCAAGGCCGGGTTGGACCTGGGCTGCCGCCGCTTTATTCTGGGGATCGGCGGCAGCGCTACCAACGACGGCGGGGCCGGCATGCTGCAGGCGCTCGGGTTCGCCCTGCTGGACGGGGACGGCCAGCCGCTCGCCTTTGGAGGAGGTGAACTTCATAAACTGGAGCGAATCGATTCGAGCAGTGCCGATCCACGGCTGTCAGAATGCGTGTTTACCATCGCCTGTGACGTGGACAACCCGTTTGTCGGTCCAAACGGCGCTTCCCATGTATTTGGCCCGCAAAAGGGAGCCACGCCCGAGATGGTCAAACTCCTGGACGACAACCTGCGCCATTTTGCGGATGTAATTGAACAAACCCGCGGCATCGCCATCCACGACCTGCCGGGGACCGGTGCGGCTGGTGGCGTGGCAGGCGCCCTCCTCGCCTTTCTGAACGGCGAGCTGAAGTCCGGCATCCAGATTGTCAGTGAAACCACCCGGCTGGCCGAAGCGATGGAAGGCGCCGATCTGGTGTTTACCGGCGAAGGGCAGGTCGACCATCAGACGGCACAGGGCAAAACACCCTGTGGGGTGGCAAAGTTGGCGCAGCAGCGCGGGATTCCCGTCATCGTCCTGGCGGGTTCCATCGGCACTGGGATCGAGGCGCTGTACAAGCATGGCGTCACCGCAGTAGCCAGCATCATCAACAAGCCAATGACGCTGGAACAGGCAATGGCGCAAACCGCCGGACTGCTGGAACAGGCAGCCGAACAACTCACGCGCATATTCGCAACCAAGGGAGGATTGTCATGAGTCCTGAAGTTATTCAGTTGGGACCAATCATTTTGCTTCTTCTGCTGCTGGCGATTGTCTTCATCGTCTACGCGACCGCCAAGTGGAAGCTCCATCCGTTCTTATCCATCATTTCCAGCACATATCTTTTCGCATTGGCGACCAACTTTGTCGGCTCCCTCAGCGGTGTCGAGGAACCGATTATCGCCGACATCGGCAAAGAGATTGCCGGCGGATTCGGCAGCATCATCACCAGCATCGGTCTGGTCATCATCTTCGGAACAATGATCGGCAAAATCCTGGAAAACTCCGGTGCCGCCGTCAAAATGGCGGAAGTGGTGCTGCGCCTCCTGGGCGACCGCCATCCGGCGTTGGCCATGTCGATCATCGGTTGGATCGTCTCCATCCCGGTCTTTTGCGATTCCGGATACGTCATTTTGTCGTCCCTGAAAAAATCGCTGGCGAAAAAGACAGGCGTTAGCGTCGTTACCCTGGCAGTCGCTCTGTCCACCGGCCTGTACGCCACCCATACACTGGTGCCGCCGACACCGGGTCCCATCGCCGCCGCGACCAACGTCGGCATTGGACCGGACGGCCTGTTCTGGGTAATCGTCATCGGTCTTTTCGTCTCCATCCCGGTCGCGCTCGCCGGACACATCTGGGCCCGCAAAGTGGCGGCCAAGCTCCCGGTGGAACTGGATGAGGCTGTGGAAAGCTTTGAAGAGTTCAAAGCCCGTTTCGGCCAACTGCCATCTGCCTTCGCCTCGTTTGCGCCAATCGTGGTTCCGATTGTCCTGCTGGCCCTCGGTTCGTTTGCCAACTTCCCGGTGGGAGTCGATGCCCAAGGCAACAATGAAGTGCTGATCACCGGCTTTGCCAACACACTTCTCACCTTCCTGGGCGCCCCCGTGAACGCGCTGTTTATCGGTTTGCTCTTCGCTATTTTTGGACTATTGCCACAACGCAATGAGGAAACGCTGACCAAGTGGATGGGCGAGGGCCTGCTGGACGCTGCTGTCATCATCATGATTACCGGTGCGGGCGGATCGCTCGGCGCGGTCATCAAGGCTACTCCCATCGCCGATTACGTGAAGACGCTGATCGACGGCAATGTCGCCTTTGTCGGCGTGGGCGCGCTGATCATCACCTTCCTGATCGCCGCCGTCCTCAAAACGGCTCAGGGCAGCTCAACCGCCTCATTGGTCATTACCTCAACAATCATGCTGCCGCTCCTGCCATCCCTGGGCCTGGATGCGATGATGGGCACTGTTCCCATCGGGCAGATGCTGACGGTCATGGCCATCGGCTGTGGTGCCATGGTGGTCAGCCACGTGAACGACTCCTATTTCTGGGTGGTCACCCAGTTCTCCAAAATGAGCCTGTCCACCGCCTACCGTGCCCAAACCATGGCCACGCTGGTTCAAGGCTTGGTCGGCATCGTGGTGGTATCCATTTTGGGAATCATTTTCCTGTAATCTTTGCCACAACAAACATCCCTCTCTTCTCCCGCAGGAAAGAGAGGGATGTTCGTTTGCAGACACAGCCTCAGGGTGCGCCTGCTGTCATTTCTGTTTCTTCGGCGTCACCTTCTGGAGGCCGATCGCTTCTCCGTAACGACCGATGACAGGCTGGTAGACGGCCGGATTGTTCACCGTCTGCTGGTCGATCAGCGCCGCCGGGCGGTTGTCTTTCCACGTCATCACGCTGTAGACCTTTCCCGTTTCCGTTGGCATGGTGATCAAAATGTCGTTCACGCTGTCCTGATTTTAGCGGCCGATGTGCAGTTTCGGCAGATACGCCCGATCCCATTGGCCTACGGATGCATACGTCTGCTGGTTGGTTTTCCCCTCGCGGACGACGAGACGCAGATTGTCGGCCAGCAGGTTCATGGACGCGCCCATTTTGTGCCCCACCAGCAGCACGTGGTCGCGCACTCCATCCCCCGTCACATCGGCGTACCTGGTGTCCAGCACAAAGGTGCTGTCATTGTCCATGCTAAATCCTGTGTTGACGTCCACTTCGGGGGACGGCAAGTTGTCCCAATCGCCTTTGTCGATGGTGAGTCCGACGAGCTGCGGTTTCTGGTTGACCAGTGTCCAGACGCTGGTGGCCACGGCGATCCGGTCGTACCCGTCCACGCCATACAGGACCTGGCGGCCGAGATAGCGGATACTCCCGTCCGCCTCGTAGTACGGGACCAATTGGACCAGCTTTTCGGCAAAGCCTTTGATCGGTTTGCGCAGCTTGCCGTTGGCCTGGTAGACACCGTACCTCACATATCCGTCCTTGTTGGGACTCACGTCAACGGTGGTGACGCCTTTGAGATGGCTGCTTGTCACCTGTGCCCGAAATCCATCTACAAATGTTATCCCAAACGTAATCGAGTGCTCAGGCTGAATGCGCACCACGGTGGCAAACGCTTGCGGATTCACCGCCTTCGCATGAACCGGCTCCACATTCGGTCCCGGCGCCAAGAGAATCGCACCGCCGCAAAGCACGGCCGATACGGTCTTGCACCACGCTTTCATCACTTCTTCCTCCCTTTGTCATCCCTGCTGATGTGTTTGGCATCCTGCCGTCTGTAAAAACAGATTGCAGAACAGTCAGTTTCTCTAATCCGTCAATGAGCTGACTCTGTTTTCATAAACGGTGGCAGTTGCCAAATTGTTGCAATTCGGCATGTACCTTTTTCACCCTCGGCAGTGGATCAATGTCACCGGTTTGCAACTCTTTTTCCTTCCAATCCGGCTACAATAAGGGCAGATTTGCCAACACTGCATAGAAAGGAACGAAACCACCATGAAAAAATCGTGGCTGTTGCCAACCGCTCTCGCTGTTTTCACTAGTGCCTGCGGCCTGAACGACACGCCAAATGCATTGATGCGGGCGCCGTTGGCAGATGCCAACCAACAATCGATCAACCAAACGGTTATGCAGTTTTTGCCGCCCGGCTCACAGCTGACGGTGCCGCTTCACCCTGAAGAGGCCAGCGCGGTCAACCTGCAGGACCTGACCGGTGACGGCAATCCCGATTTGATCGCGTTTTACAAAACGGAAAAAACGGATTACGAAATTGGCGTGCTTGTCCTCAGTCAAAAAGAGGGAAAATGGAAAAAGACAGCGTCCTTGACCGGAATCGGCAGCGAATTGGACTACGTCCAGTTTGTCGACGTTACGGGCGACAACGTCCCAGAGATGCTGATCGGCTGGGGCGGCGGTGAAGGGCTGAACAAGGAACTGTCCATCTACTCCTGGCAGCAGGAACAGATGCGTGAGCTGTTGAAGCAATCGTACGCAGCCATGGCCGTCGGCGATCTCACCGGTGACAAGAAAGCGGAGCTGGCACTGATCTCGCACGACCACGACAAGCTGACGTCCAAAGCAGAGGTGTACGGTATCAAGGACGGACAGTTGGACAAGCTGGCCGAACTGCCCCTGGAGGGAGGGGTAAACGGCTATGAACAGGCGACGATCGGGAAGGCGACACCGACCCAGTCGGCGATCTTTGTCGACGCGGGCATCGGAGCACACTCCGGCATGACCGAGTTGTTGGTCTGGCAAGACGGCAAGCTGGTGCGTCCGCTGACCAAGGCGGACGGTGACATCTCTATGACCTTTAAACCCTATGTATTGCCCAGTGAAGACATCAACAACGACGGCATTGTTGAAATCGGCATTCACACCCAGCCGCCGGGCACCGACGATCTTGCCATGGTGGAAATTCCGTGGATCGCTTCCTATTACCAGTGGGACGGAGCGGCCGGCCTGCGCCACGTCGAGGACCACTATCAGTCGTACGGCATCGGCACGGATTTCCTCATTCCCGCCAGATGGAAGGACAAGTACACCATTGAAGTAGACCGCGACTCTGCCAATCCTCCCGTGCGCCTGCTCTATTACGGCCAGGGAGGCAAGGAAAAGGCGACGCTGCTCACCCTGCAGGCTGTCCCGCAGAAGGATTGGACAAAGGTCGAAGCGTCCCTGAAGGAAAAGCAAACGCCGTATATCGTGCTGACGGAGCAGGGACAACAGGTGGTAGTGGCGATTCAGCCGCAGGAAGCCAGCGGGTTGAGCGGTGCCGCCCTGCGTGAGTACAATGCCATGCTGCTGACAGCAGACGAAATCCGTCAGTTGTTCCGTCCGCTGAAAATGCCGATGTAACCGATTATCTTACCCGCAGGAGCAAGGAGTAGAGACGATGAAAGTGTTGTTGCTGGAAGACGAGAAGTCGATTCGCGACTTTGTCCGCATTAACCTGAAACGGGCAGGCTGTGAAGTGGTGGAAGCGGCCAGCGGGGAAGAAGCGCTGGAAATCGCCGAAAACCAGCCGGACATCGAGATCGCGATTCTCGACGTGATGCTGCCGGGGATCGACGGCTTTACGGTATGCGGGCACCTGCGCCAGAAGTTCCCCCGGCTCGGCATTATCATGCTGACGGCCAAGAGCCAGGAGCGAGACAAGGTGATGGGCCTGGAGTTTGGGGCGGACGATTACGTGGTAAAACCTTTCAGTCCGGCGGAGTTGCTGGCGCGCGTCAAGGCGCTGCACCGCCGGCTCTACTCCCTCCCCGCTCCTGACGAGGCAAAACGCCTCATCGACATCCATCCGTTCACGCTGCTTCTGGACGAGCGAAAGCTCTTGAAAGGCAGTCAGGAGATCGTGCTGACCCCGAAAGAATTTGCCATCATCAAGCTGCTTGCGGAAAACGCGAACAAGGCGATCAGCCGCGACGAGATTCTCACCAAGGTCTGGGGTCAGTTTTTCGTCGGCGACCTGAAAGTGGTCGACGTGAACATTCGCCGCATCCGCCAAAAAATCGAAGAAGACCCCGCCCACCCCAAATACGTGGAAACGGTTTGGGGCTATGGTTATTTATGGCGAAAGGAAACGAACAATGAGAGGGATTAGGGCCAGACTGATCATCCACTTCGGGTTCATCCTGTTGTTGATCGTGCTGGTGTTGGAAGGGTTGTTCTACTGGGCGGTGCATACCTATTACTTCGGCACCGCCACCGAAACGCTGGTCACGCGGGCCACTACGTTCACCACCTTTATCAACAAGTATGCAGGCACGTACGGGCTGAAAGAAAAGGCCCGCTATATTTTGGAGAATGTTTCAAACGGGGAAACTGCCAAGGTGGAAGTGCTGGACACCGGGGGAAAAGTGCTGCTCAACTCCTACGGATTTCAAACCGCCGAGGTGATTGACACGCCCGACGTGAAGGAAGCCCTGACAAACACGACGGGCATCTACGTCGGCAAGTCACCGCAGACACCGGAGCGGGTCATCGCCGTCTCCAACCGGCTTACCTACCTGGGGGAAACGGTCGGTGTCTTGCGCTACACCATTTCCGCTGAACCGCTGTACGCAGCCGTCTACAAGATTGCGATGTACGGCGCAGGCGTCGGGGCCGTCGTCGTACTGTTTGCCTTTGGCCTGAGCCTGGTGACAGCCAAGCGCATGGTCGACCCGATACTGGAGCTGACCCGAGCGGCTACGCAAATGGCGACGGGCAATTTTTCCGTCCGGGCGGCCAAGCGCTACGACGACGAGGTGGGCACGCTGGCGGAGACGTTTAACTACATGGCCGAGGAGATCGGCAAGAACGAAAAACTGAAAAACGACTTCATCTCCTCCGTCTCCCACGAACTGCGAACGCCGCTCACCTCGATCAAGGGCTGGGGAGAGACGCTCCTTTCCGGCGGGCTGAACGATCCGGAAGAAACAAGGCTTGGCCTGGAAGTGATCGCCAAGGAAACAGATCGACTGATCGGCTTGGTGGAAGAATTGCTGGATTTCTCAAAGTTTCAGTCGGGCGAGCTGAAACTGTCGCGGGAGCGGCTGGACCTGCGCGACGTGCTGGAAGACGTCCGGGTGCAGTTCGCTGTCCGCTCGCACGACAAGGGTGTAGGGCTGCAGGTTGTCGTGCCGGATGCCCCCCTGCCGGTTACAGGTGACGTCAACCGGCTGAAGCAGGTCTTTGTCAACTTGCTGGACAATGCCTTCAAGTTTACCCCCAGTGGCGGGACGATCACCGTAACGGCGGAGGAGACCGGGAGATGGGCGGTCATCGCCGTAACGGACACGGGCGAAGGCATCGACCCGGAAGACCTGCCCCACATCACGGAGAAGTTTTTCAAGGGGCGGTCCAAACAGGCCGGCAGCGGCCTGGGCCTCTCCATCTGCCAGGAAATCGTCCAACTCCACGGCGGCCATTTCCACGTCGACAGCCGGCTCGGTAGCGGAACCACGGTAACTGTCGAACTGCCGCTGACAACGAAATGACGCCCAGCTCCCTCAGGATGACCACTGCAAAAACAGACCACGAACGGCAAATAGCCGGCAGCCCGCTCCACGTGGACGGGCTGCCGGCTTGTTCGTTTTCGCCTGATGGGATGAGAAGCTGATTAGAAGCTGTTTTCGATCACCAGTTGATCCAGGCCAAAGCGTGCGGTCGGACGAGCGGGCACACTGGCCTTGCCCACCGTAATCATCATCACTGGAATGTAGCGCGGCGGGATGTTGAGCGCCTGGATAAGCGCGTTACTATCAAAGCCGAGCATCGGGCACGTGTCGTATCCTTTTGCTTTGGCGGCCAGCATCAACTGCATGGCTGCGAGCGAAGCATTGCGGATCGCCTCGTCGCGCCCAATTTGCGGATTGTTGCGATACGTCTCTTCGATTTGGTTGATCAACGTTTCCCGCACTTGTTCGGTGACGTACCCCTTGGCCAGCGCATCGTCATAGACCGGACGTGCCGATTTGTCCGCCTCCAAATCGCCGAGTACAATAATAGTGGCGTAGGCGTCTACCACCTGCTGCTGCCCGTAGGCGATCGGCAGAAGCTGCTCTTTTTTGGCCCTGTCCGTCACCACGATAAAACGCCAGTGCTGCAGGTTCCAAGAAGACGGGGCAGTCGCGGCCAAACGCAGGATTTCGTTTAATTCCTCGCGGGGAATCTCTGCGTTGGGATCGTATTTGCGCACGCTGTGGCGTGCTTCCATGACTTGTTCAGCCGTCAGTTTTACGTCTGCTTGCATACGGGAAGCCTCCTCTGTCACTCATATGGTAACACTCTTACTTTATATTAGTCGCTTACGTATTGCAACAATACAATATGCCGGAACACCAGTCTTGCTCCTTTACCAGTGTTCCACACCCGTTTCATTCGACGGGCCGGCCCATTTTCGTTGACAGGAGGAATTAATCATGTCGTTTGCAAACAAAATTGTCGTTGTCACCGGAGCCGGGCGGGGGATTGGCTTTGCTGTCGCCTCCCTGTACGCCGCCCGCGGCGCCCACGTGGTAGTCGCCGAACAAAACCGAGAGTCGGGAGAAGCCGCAGTTTCAGCCATCACCGCGGCAGGCGGAACCGCGGTTTTCCATCCGGTCGACGTCAGCGTCCCGGCCGAGATCGAGGCACTTATGCGCATGGTTTCGTCCCGCTGGAACAGGTTGGACATTCTCGTAAACAACGCCGGCATCTCACAGTGGGCCTCACCGTACGAGCTTTCGGTCGAGGAGTGGGACCGCATTCTGAACACAAATCTGCGCAGCGTCTTCCTCTGCTCCCGGGAAGCGGCCAAGCTGATGCGCCAATCCGGAGGCGGCGCGATTATCAACATCGCTTCCACGCGGGCACACATGTCCGAACCGCACTCGGAGGCATACGCCGCCTCCAAAGGGGGCATTCTCGCCTTGACGCACGCCCTGGCCGTTTCTTTGGGACCGGACAACATCCGCGTCAATGCCATCTCGCCCGGCTGGATCGAGACGGGCAATTACGATGCACTGCGGCCGGAGGACCACCACCAGCACCCGGCCGGACGCGTCGGCAAACCGGAAGACATCGCCCGCGCCTGCCTGTTTTTGACCGATGAAGGCAACGATTTCGTCACCGGCGCGGAGCTGGTGATCGACGGCGGCATGACGCGGAAGATGATTTACGTGCCTTAAGCCGCGCCGCCGACTGCGAACAGCGCATCGAAAACATAAAAGGGACGGTTCCGAGCAGATCACGCTGCGTGAACCGTCCCTGTTTCATGTGCCAATCCTTCGTTGCTACCAGGTGCGGATTGGCGGCGAACCCGGCGGATGGTGGTTAAGCTGTTCCAGGATCGGGTAGCCGTACGCCATCACGATCAGGAAGACCAGCACGCCCACCCAGACCGGCCAGCGCTCCAGAATGCGCGGTGTATGTTGTACTGTCTCCGTTTCCGCAATCGGATACTCGGTTTTTCCTTTGGGTGCAAAGAACGTCAGATAACCGAGGATCAGCAGCAGCAGAATCGCCGCCGTAAACAGCAGACCCCCGCCAAAGGCCATGACGCGCTGATAATCCATCCATTCGAGCGCAACCGGGTGATCCATGTAGGTCGTGTAGCTGGTTCGCCGAGGCGATCCCTGCAAGCCCATGTAGTGCATCGCAAACGACATCAGGAACATGCCGACTGCCCAAAAGACCGTCTGCACCATGCCCATGCGGTTGGCTGTACGGGTGAGCGTCCTTCCCGTCAGCGCCGGAATCAGCCAGTAGCTGACACCGAAGAAGGTGAGCGCGACTGCCGCTCCTATGGTAATGTGGAAGTGGCCGGTTACAAAGACTGTGTTGTGGACGACGGCGTTCATCTGGTTGCTGGCGTTGATAATCCCCCCGGCCCCGGCCGGAATGAAGAACAGCATGCCGACAAATGGTGCGAAGAAGCGCACATCCGACCACGGCATTTTTTTCAGCCAGCCAAACAGCCCGACTCCGCCTTTTTTCCGTCCGGTCGTTTCAAATGTGGCAAACATGGAGAACGCGGTCATCAGCGACGGAATCACGACAATCAGCGTCAGGATGACGTGGATCATCTTCCATCCCGGCGAGATGCCCGGTTCCATCAGTTGGTGGTGGAAGCCGACAGGGATGGAGAACAGCAGCAGGCAGATAAATGCCAGCCGGGCCAGCGAGTCGCTGAACACGTGGCCGCCGATGACCCGCGGCACGCATACGTACCAGGCAATGTACGCCGGCATCAGCCAGAAGTAGACCAGCGGATGGCCGAAGAACCAGAACAACGTCCGGCTGAGCATGATGTTGATCGTCGAGGTCCAGCCAAACGACCAGGGAATCAGCTGGAACAGCACCTCCACTGCCACGGGCAGCGTGGCGATGATCCACAGCAGGAAGGTCGTGACCGACATGAACACGAACAGGGGTGACATTTTCCCGCTATTTTCCCGTTTCCATTTGCGATAGCTGCTGAAGATCGCGAATCCGCCCAGCCAGCTCCCGACGACCAGCAGGGCCGCCCCGATGTAAAAGTACGGCGATGCCTTCAGCGGCGCGTAAAAGGTGTAGAGAACGGACGCGTCGTTGGTGATGATCGTCACGAGCGCCATGGCCGTACCGACTGTCATCAGCACCCAGCCGGCCCAGCCCCATCTCAAGGCAGCGGCGTGCAGGGCACCGCCGGTAGTACGCGCTACCCCGGAAAGCAGAAAGCCGATGATGAAGTACGTGGTAAAGATAAGTGCCATCAACACGCCGTGCGCGGTCAAAATCTGATAGTAGTTGGTCCAGCTCGGCAGTTCGATGAGGCCGCCGCGCACCATCCCCTGCAGCATTCCAGCCAGCGCCGCAAGTCCAAACGCGACATACGCCACCCAGATGTACGAAAGACTGAGACGAGCCGTCGAGCGGTCTACAGGCGTCTGACTAAATACAGCGATTTTCATGTTCCGTCACCTCCTTATTTCACCGTGATTGTGGTCGCCATGACCTGATGGCCGGCGCCGCAGTATTCGTTGCACAGAATCAGGTATTCGCCCGGCTTGTCAAAGGTGTACGACGCGGAGTTGATGTGTCCCGGCATCACCATGAAGTTGACGTTGGTTCCGGGAATCTGGAACCCGTGCACTACGTCCGGGCTGGTGACGTGGAAGTTGACCGTGGCTCCCAGCGGCACCTCCATTTTCCCCGGAGCAAATCCGAAGGCAAACGCCGTCATGTACGCGTCGTATTCATTCTCTCCCACCTTTTTCAGCCCCGGGTTGTCAAACGGAGGCGTTTGGGTCACCTGGGCCGGGTCAATCATCTCCATGTTGCTTGGCGGAGCCATTCCCATGGCAAACGCGTTGACGCACAAGAGTGCGATAAACAGCGCCAGCCCTCCCGCTCCCAGCGCAAGCCAGATTTTCTCGTAACGGTGCAAATGCATCGTGTCATCTCCCTTCTGCCTTTCACCTTGCTACGCCCGATTCAAAAACAGGGCAAATACGCCAAACCAACTGAGGAGAATGAACGCCCCTACCAACAGCACGGCGGCAAACGTGCCCTTCAGGTTCTCCTGCTCGGGCTGCGTCGGCTTGGCCTGGTGCTGCGATTCCGTACGCGTCTCCACGGCTCGCTCCTCCTTTCCATGCCGTACCGGCTGCGTTTTACGCTTTCATTCTATCCCCCGGCATGAGGGAAGTAAGTCAGGGAAAACCCCTAAAATGATCCAGGAACCTCCCGATTTTTCCCGATTTCTGTCACATTTTGGCCAAAAAGAAAAGACGGCGGTATGCGCCGTCTGTCTTCTCTATTCAAAATCAAGCCATCCTTTTTTGATCGCGTAGCGGACCAGATCCGGCCGGGTGCGCAGATGAAGCTTTTCCATGATGTGCGCCTTGTGCGACTCGACCGTCTTGACCGAAACGGTCAGCTGCTCCGCAATCTCCCTGTTGCTGAATCCCTTGGCGATCAGGATGAGCACTTCCTTTTCCCGATCCGTCAGTATCTCGTATTTGTTCTGCTCTTCGCCGTTTTTCACCATCTGCAGGAATTCCTCGATCAAGGACTTGGTCGCGGACGGGTATAGGTAGGCCATGCCCTGGTGAACGGTCCGGATGGCAGCAATCAGGTCCAGGTCGGGTGCACTTTTCAAAATGTAGCCGGACGCCCCCGCCTGTAGCACGCGAAACAGGTATTCCTCGTCGTCGTGCATCGTCAAGACCAGCACCTGGATGTCAGGCGCTGCTTCTTTTAACCGGGCGGTGGCTGACAGGCCGTTCTCCCCCGGGGGCATGCTCAGGTCCATCAGCACGACGTCAGGCCGTATCTCCAGCGCTTTGTCAACCGCTTCCTTTCCGTCGGCGGCGTAGCCGACCACTTCGATGTCCGGATGGGCGTTGAGCAGCATGCCCAGCCCTGAGCGGACGATGGCATGGTCATCGGCGATCAGGACGCGAATGGCCATCTTCTGTTTCCTCCTTTGCGAGCGGTATGCGCACGATCACCGTCGTCCCCTCGCCGGGGGCCGAGCGGATGTCGACTGTGCCTCCCAGCAGTTGGGCCCGCTCCTTCATACCAAACAGTCCCAGGCCGGTGCCCTTCTTCTGCGCCCGTTCCACATCAAATCCGATCCCGTCATCCACAACCGTCACCACCAGTTCTTTGTCCCGATCCTCAAACACAATGCCCAACTTGTCCGCCTGGGCGTATTTGGCGGCATTGGTCATCGCCTCCTGCACAATCCGGTAGAGGGCGGTCTCCACCACGGCGGGATAGCGCCGGCGGTCCCCCTGCACGTGCAGGTCGATCAAGAGGCCAAAGCTCTTTTCAAACCGCTTGATCAGCGAGCGGAGGGCGGGCAGCAGTCCCAAATCGTCCAGGGCGGAGGGGCGGAGCTCCAGCGCCATGCGCTTTACTTCCTCCATCGCCTTTGCCGTCATCTGTTGAATGTCGGCCACGTGCTGCCGAAGCGGTTCGCTCAGCTTGCTCTGGCCGACCACGTTGAGCCCGACGAGGATGCTGTACAGCGCCTGTCCCACGCCGTCGTGCAGCTCGCGGGAAATGCGCTTGCGCTCCTCCTCCTGGGCCTGAATGACGTAGTTCGTCAGCTTGTGCTGATACCGCTCCTTTTCAGCCCGCTGCTGATCCGACATGTCCCTCAGGATCAGCACCATTTTGCCGCCGTCTATCTCCGGCAGCTGGGCCGAGCTGGCAGCCACAGGGTAATCCCGTCCGTCCTTTGTCTTCAGCCGCATCTCAAATGACGGCATCTGTTCCTGCTTGAAAAAGCAGTCGGCACAGGTCGCTTCCTCCCGGCAGGTTGCCATGCCCAGGCACAGCTCACATATGTGCCGCTTCCCGATCAGTTCTTCAGTGGCCCAGCCGGACATCTTCTCCAGCGCGGGGTTGGCCGTCACGATCATTCCCTCTTTGTCCACCACCAGAATCGCGTCGCTGACGTTGGCAAAGACGGACGAAAGCAGGGTGAAGGCTTCCTCCGACGAGCCCAGTTTTTTCATCCACGCGTCCATGCGCTCCTCCTCAAGACAAACATCCTTACCGTTATTGTAGAACGCGGACGGGGGAAAGTGTATCGGGGAATTCCCCTACCTCCCTGCTCTTCTCCCTCAAAGGAGCCCGTTTCCCGCAGGGTGATTGTCCTGGGTGTGGCCGGTGTCCTGCCTGTATACCGTGGAAGCCTTTTATTTGGCCTGCAGCTGGGTGACGTAGAACACGTAATCGCCGCCTTTGTACTTTTTCCCCGTTCCAATCGCGAGAAAAGCCTCGTCGGAGATTGGCAGCAGCAGATGCTGTTCCCGCTGCTCAGTGCTGTTGGGCAGCACCTTTTCCCATACCGTTACGCCGTCTTCACCCAGTCTGGCAGCGTATCCGTCCGAACTGGCGTCGTTCATGTTGAACTCTTCGTATTTCACGCAGCCGCTGACCAAAAGATCGCCGTCGTCCGTCACCTGGATGTCGTTGAGTGCGCTGGTCTGGGTCTTCTCCGCAAACCTCTTTTCCCACACGTTTTTTCCGTCTTTATCCACCTTGAGCAGATACCCCAGACCGTATCCGGCCCGGTAGTCGCTGATCGTCCGATCCGTCCCGGCGATGACCAGACTGCCGTCCGGCGTTTCCGCAAAAGCACGGGGAACGGTGTCCAGGCCGGTCTCGTGCCGGCGTTCCCAAACGGTCTTTCCGGACTTGTCCACTTTTGCGAGGAAGAGATCCCGGTTAAGGCGGTACGAGTCATCTTCCTGACCAACCGCCCCGAGCAGCACGATGCCGCCGTCAACGGTCTGGCGTACCGCGGTGACCGCATCGTATGCCGCTCCTTCAAACGTCGTCTCCCATTTTGACTTCCCGTCCTGTTCCAGTTTGGCGAGATACAGTTCGGTGCTGCGGTCCGGCTGTTCAAGCACCGCTGCCAGCACATAGCCGCCGTCGTCCGTCTGCAGGAGGCGAATGTCCATGCCGACGTACTTGGGGTAGGTGTTGGCCCACGCGCTTTCACCGTCGCCGTTCACCTTGATCAGGCGGAGATTCCCTTCTGGATCATTCGACCTGGTTAGTCCTGCCAGCAGAAAGCCGCCGTCTTTCGTCTGAATAAAATGGGACAGACGACCTAATTTCTCGTCAGTCACCGTCTGTGCCACCGTCAGTGTGCCTGATTGCTCCACCCGGACGATTTCGTATGTACGTTTGTCAGCCGCCTGGCGCGAGAAGAAGATCTCGCCATTCGTTCCGCGCTGCACGTTTCCGTAAAAGTCGCCGTATCTGTAGGGATGGGATTTTTCCCAGGTCACTGCCGGTCCTTCGATCGTTCCAACGGCCTGCGCCTGACCGCTCCACAGCAGCGGACCCGTGCCAACCAGGGCCAGCGCCAGCAGGCTCGTCCATTTCCACGCCCGTCCCTTCTGTCCTCCATGCGGTATCAGTCCCATTCGATTCACGCTCCGTCATCAAATATTCTCCTTATTTTTACATGAATTGCCAATTGACGTGAATATGTGAAAGGTAATGTTTTTTCTGGTCTTTTTGGTGGAGTTTTTCCTTCCCGGTCCGGCAGACAAAACAAAGACGGGGCGGCCTTCGCCGCACCGTCTCTGCTGCATACTCCGCCAAGCGTTTCACGGCTGGGTGACGTTGGAATCGTTTCGCGGCAGCGGTACGTCCGGTTTGCCGGCGGGATTGTTGTAGAGATAATCGGGCACCTTGCCGACGATCAACGCTTCCGTTCAGCCCGGTCTCCAACCGGGTTTTGACCGATCCGACCGGCACGAACGAGACGGGAATCTCCGGTCCGAAGTGCTCCAGAAAGACGTTTTTCGTGGCCAGCCCCAGCGGCACCGTCACCACGACGTTCTCTTCCTCAAACTCTTTCAGCCGGGCTTGAATGCGGGAAGTAGTCTCCCCCACAATCCGCGCATACTGCTTGAAGTTGAAATTCACGGCCAGGATGTTTCCGTCACTGTCCTTTTCCAAAATGACAATGTCGTCGAAATCGATCCCTTGCTGTAGCAGCCGCTTGGTCACCGCATCGCTGATGGCCAATTTTGCGATCTGATCCGTTTATTTGCGCGGCAATCAGCATCAGGGTCGGCTCAAAATTGCTGCCCAGACGCTCCCGCTTCATTTTCCAGTCTTTTTCAAAGTCTGATTAATTCTTACAGAAAAACCAGGACAGCAGGTGCCATCCCGGTTCTTTTCCATTCCGTTAATGAGACTTCTCTTATTATCACGTCAGCCAGTCGTTGCTGTTTGGCCTTTTTTATTCAGCGATATCCACAACGATTTTTTCTGCTACACCGATTGGTGGCAGACTGCGTGTCAGCTTTGGCCCGTAGAACGCAAACACGTTCATGTCAGCCTTCAAGTCTTGCGGTTTGAGTGCTTTGTTGTCCTTGGCATTAACGATGATCGTCTTGTCATTAATGATCAGCGCTACTTTTTCCGGAGAGGTCGCTGTCAGACCGCGTCCTTCTACCAGCATTTTATAGGTGCCTTGCTGGTCAGGCTCGATGCTGACTACTTTACCTGTTGTCCCTACTACTTCCGCAGATTCCAGGCTGCTTTTGACAACAATGCTGAGCGCGCCTGTCTGCGGTGGCCGGCTCATCGCCATGAAATTATGGTGTGTCGCTTCTACTTCCATGCCAAGCTTCAAGTCTTCCGGCTTCAGCTCTTTGCCCGCAGCGTCGGTAATTTTGGTTTCCGCGCTGATGTGCAGGATGATTCCTGTCTCATATCCATTCAACGCAATGGAAACTTTGCCATCGTCTGTTTTGTTGATCGTCGTGATCGTGCCAGTACGCACTGGCGCTTTTTCTGCCTCTTCGTCCACTACCGTCACCGCACTGTCTGTCACATTGACTTTTGCTTGCAGGATTTCATCCACGAAAGCGACTGGAACATAGGTGCTGCCGTTTAGGAGAAGCGGCTTTGCTCCGAGTGTCTTGTACATTTTCGCAAACGGGTAGCGGTCCTCCCCGGCTTTGGCGTAGCTCGCGATCGCGCCTTTTTGCACTTCCGCTGCCTTCAGTTCGTTGTTCCAGCTTACTTTGTACCCAAGGGATTCAGCTACCGGACGCAGTGGAACCAAAACGGTTTGTTGCTCTTTATCAAAAATCGCGGCTTGCTCAAGCGCGCTTCCGTTTACATTGACCGACAGTTTTTTTACTGGTTCGGAGGCAGCCGATACGATATTCGTTCCCAGCACGGCCAAAGCCGCCAATGTCATCATGCCTGTACGAATTTTTTTCATGCTGCATTCCTCCAATGCTTGTTTTGTACTTGATTTGTGCTTCTATTCATTTCATTGGACGGAATAGTTTTTGATACGTTTCAACAAACTATTGATTGACGCTTGTCGTTATTTCTTCCCCTTCCAAGAAATAATAAAAAAGACAAAAAAGCTGATCCCGGTTAATAAATGTATTGCGAAATTAAGATATGTCTCGGTGGTCACATTTCTAGAAGGTATAATTCCTACTGTGTTTGGTGGATTTAGTCGAAAATAAAGACTTGCTACAGCAGATATTATAATAAATACGGATAATACTACCCCGAGCAAAAACTTATTCATAAATTACTTCTCCCACTAAAAATTAATGTTCTCGAGTTGAGTCCATATAATTGTGTAAAAACGGAGTCTCTTTGAAAAAAAGAGAGCCATTTCAAAAACCCTCGGGCAGAATGAAGTTGACCACAAAACATTCCAGGAAAGGGGGATTTTGAAAATGGCTCACTATCAGATTACTGTAGATTCGCAACTTTTGCAGCAGCTTTTTCTCGGAATTCGCAGGATTCAGGAGCGGCCAAACTGCCGCCCCTCTTCCATTATGGCTGATGTATCATCTGCTCATTTCTCGGCATCGGTACGTCCGGTTTGCCGGCGGGATTGTTGTAGAGATAATCGGGCACCTTGCCGACGATCAACGCTTCCGTAATCGGGATTTGCGTCGTCACGGTCCGCTGCTCCGTGGCAAACGGGATGACGATCCTGAGGTCCACCTCCACCCAAATGTAGACGGTGATTAGCACCATGTTGATCCCCGCCTGTTTCAGTCCGGTCTCCAACCGGGTTTTGACCGATCCGACCGGCACAAACGAGACGGGAATCTCCGGTCCGAAGTGCTCCAGAAAGACGTTTTTCGTGGCCAGCCCCAGCGGCACCGTCACCACGACGTTCTCTTCCTCAAACTCTTTCAGCCGGGCTTGAATGCGGGAAGTGGTCTCCCCCACAATCCGCGCATACTGCTTGAAGTTGAAATTCACGGCCAGGATGTTTCCGTCACTGTCCTTTTCCAAAATGACAATGTCGTCGAAATCGATCCCTTGCTGTGTCAGCCGCTTGGTCACCGCATCGCTGATGGCCAATTTTGCGATCTGATCCGTTTTTTGCGCGGCAATCAGCATCAGAGTCGGCTCAATCCGCCGTTCGACGATCACAAACAGCACCAAGAGGCCGGCCATCACGGCCAAAAGCGTCGCGATCAGGCGACGGCCCCGTCGGCGCCACCCGCCTTTCCTGTAGCCCCACACGTCGTTCTCTCCCGCTATCCGACATGCTTCTCAGGAACGGACCGCCCTCATCGACCGTTCTGCCGTGCTCCGCGGCCGGCCGCTCCGCAGCGCCCCGCCAATGCCCGCGACAAACGTTGGCACGCCTGCTGCCACGAGGATCAGCGCCCAATCGCGGAAAGACAGATCCGTGGTCTTAAAGATCGGCTGAAGCGCATCAATGTAGACCACGCCCAGCACCAGCAGCACGGATGAAAGGACCGCCCAGACGAGGAACTTGTTCTCAAAGATGTTGCGATGAAACACGCTGTATTGGCTGCGGCAGTCAAACACGTGAATCAGTTGGGCCATCACCAGGGTGACAAACGCGACTGTCTGCGCATGCACCAGATCATCGGGGTTTTCCCGGAGCGTCAACCAGAAAGACAGCAGCGTCATGCCCCCAATCAGGAAGCCGCGGCTGATGATCTTCCACCCGAGTCCCCGGCCAAAAATGTTCTCATGCTTGTGGCGCGGCCGCTGATACATCGTGTCCGCTTCCGGCGGATCGACGCCCAGCGCCATGGCCGGCAGACCGTCGGTGACGAGGTTGACCCACAATATCTGAATCGGCACCAACGGCAAGGGCATTCCGAGCAGCATGGCAAAAAACATGACGAGAATCTCCCCGACGTTGGAGGCGAGCAGATAGCGGATAAATTTGCGGATGTTGTCGTAGATGTTGCGCCCTTCCTCCACGGCGGCGACAATGGTGGCAAAATTGTCGTCCCGCAGCACCAGATCGGCCGCTTCCTTGGTCACATCCGTGCCGGTGATGCCCATGGCGATGCCGATGTCAGCCGTCTTGACAGCCGGTGCGTCGTTTACGCCGTCCCCGGTCATCGCGACGACGTGGCCTTTGCTTTGCAGGGCGCGGACAATCCGCAACTTGTGTTCCGGCGAGACGCGCGCGTACACGGCGACCTGTTCCACGATCTCAGCCAAACGCTCGTCGCTCATGTTGTCCAGTTCGCGCCCTTCCATCACCTGGCCGTACCCGCGCATGAGACCGATCTGCCGGGCGATCGCTTCTGCCGTCACCCTGTGGTCGCCGGTGATCATCACCGTCTTGATCCCCGCCTGATGGCACAGGTCGATGGCCGACTTCACTTCTTCGCGCGGCGGGTCGATCATGCCTGCCAGACCGACAAAGACGAGGCCGCTCTCCAGCACCCCCAACGGATGTCCCGGCCGATACCCCTGCAGTGTTTTGTAGGCGAATGCCAGCACCCGCAGCGCCTGCGACGCCATCTCTTCCGTCTGGTTCAGCACCTGATGGCGAAGCGACGCACTCAGCGGCTGCACCTCTCCGTTCCAGAGGATGTGGCTGCAGCGGGCCAGCACCGCTTCCGCCGCTCCTTTGGTCAAAAGCGTGAAGCCGCCGTCCGCACCTTTTTCCACCACCGACATCATTTTGCGCTCGGAGTCAAACGGCAGCTCCTCCACGCGTGTCTCCTGCTGTCCGCTTTTCACGCGTTCCGCGCCCTGCCCTTTGGCGGCCAGCACCTTGAGCGCTCCCTCCGTCGGGTCGCCCACCACCTGCCACCGGCGCTCCGTTTTGCCGATACCGAGCAGCTTGCGCGTGTCCTCGCAGGACAGCCGGGCGTTGTTGCAGCGATCGGCGATCCGCAGGATGTAGGACAGCCCTGCGTCGCGGGCAGGAGACACCTGCCGACCGCCCAGGAGAAACACCCCCTCCGGTTCGTAGCCGCTGCCTGTCACCTCGTAGACTGTATTGCTGTGCCACACCCGGGTAACGGTCATTTTATTCTGCGTCAGTGTCCCGGTTTTGTCGGAGCAGATGACGGAGGCGCAGCCCAGCGTTTCCACCGACGGCAGCTTGCGAACGATGGCATTGCGCTTGATCATCCGCTGAACGCCCAACGCCAGCGCGATCGTGACGATAGCCGGCAGTCCTTCGGGAATCGCCGCGACTGCCAGGCTGACTCCGGCAAGGAACATGGTAAACAGGTCGTGCCCGTGCCATACGCCTGCCCCAATGACGACCAGTGTCAACAGGACGGCGACCACCACGAGGATTTTTCCCATTTGTTCCAGGCGGTGCTGCAGCGGGGTCCCCATCTCCTCTGCCGCGTTCATCAGATGGGCGATCTTGCCGATTTCCGTTTCCATCCCGGTAGAGACCACCACTCCCCGTCCGGTCCCTCCCGTCACCATCGTGCCCATGAACGCCATGTTTTTCTGATCGCCCAGCGGAATGTTCTCCCCGCCCGCCGGAGACAGCGTTTTGGCCGTCTTGCCGGCCGGCACCGATTCCCCGGTCAGCGCCGACTCTTCGATCTCCAGTCGGTTGGCTTCAAACAGCCGCATGTCTGCCGGCACCCTATCCCCCGCCTCCAGCAGCACCAGATCGCCCGGAACCAGCCGAGATGCGGGAATCATGTGCACCTGACCGTCGCGCACCACCCGTGCCATTGGGGATGCCAGTTCTTTGAGCGCCTGCAGCGAACGCTCCGCCTTGGCTTCCTGGATGAAGCCCAGCAACCCGTTGATGAAAATAATGGCGATGATCGTGATGGCGTCGAGGTACTCGCCCAGCGCGTACGAAATCAGCGTGGCGCCAAACAAGATCAGCACCATGAAATCCTTGAACTGGTCGATCAGGACAGTGAACAGCGGCTTTCGCTTCGTGTCCGCCAACTGGTTGGGGCCATAGCGGGACAGCCGCCGCTTTGCTTCTTCTTGCGACAAACCGCGGTCCGCGTCGCTGTCAAGCACATCTGCCACATTCGCTGACGTCAGCATGTACCATTTTTGATTCGGCTGTGTGTCCACCTGAATCTCCTCCATCCCCTACGCTTTCATCTCATATGTATGCTGACGAGCCTCAAAATAACCCACTCGTCCATCGCCGGCCTGATCGGCCCCTTGAGATGAAGTCTGTCAGCAGGTGTCCACTGCGGCCGGTCACCCATGTCCGCCGTCGTTTTCGCCATAAAAAACCCCGTCCTCCATTTTGGGAAGGACGGGGTGTATCTCCCGGACTATGTGATGCTCTTGGCCAATCCGATACAGATCAACAGGATCGGCGGCAGCCAGGTCAGGCGAGAAAGCCAGCGGGTTTGACCGGCGCGGCGGCCCAGGGCGATGCCCAAGGCGAGCAGCGCGGCGCTCATGACCGCGATGCACAAGGCGACCGACAGCGGCGGATAGCCGAAAAACGCCAGGCTGATGCCGGCGCCAAACGCATCCAGCGACAGCGCCAGGCCCAGCATGACCGCCTCCCAGCCCATGATGTGGCCGGAGCGGTCTGCGTCCGCCCGGGACGGGTCCCGCAAAATCTGGATGATCAATCCAAACGCGCGAAACTGGGAAACCAGCGCCTGCTCGGCTTCCTTTTGACGATGGTCGTCGTCCTGACTGGTGCTGTCGGCACGGGGAGAGAACAGCCGCCACAGCGTGAACAGCCCCAGCCCCACCAACACAGCCGCCCCCACCCGTTTGCCCCACTCCGGGGACAGCCAGAACGTGAGGGTGGACCCGACCGTCATCACCGCGTAGACGACGGAAAACGAACAGCCTGCCACGACGACAAGCGAGAGAAACGGCATCCGCATGTTCCGAAGTCCGTACGTCATCCCGACGCTGACACTGTCCATGCTGATCGCCAGGGAGACAAGAAGGAGCGAAAACCAGCCGCTCAATGGAGTCACCTCTTTTCCCTTGCCTTCTACTTATACGCCACAGGCTTATCCATTGTGCGGGGCTTCGCTCCGCTTCCGATATTGATCGACCGGTTACCGTTTCGCCAGATATTTGCGAATGTCAAAGGCGACTGCGGCCACGATAATCAATCCCTTGATAATCAACTGCCAGTACGGATTGACGCCGATGAAGGTAAGACCGTAGTTGATCACGCCAAAGATGAGCACCCCTGCCAGAACGCCTTGCACTGTCCCGATACCGCCCGACGTGGAGACTCCCCCCACGACGCAGGCAGCAATCGCATCCAACTCGTACATGTTGCCGTAGTTGTTGGTAGCCCCGCCTGTTCTCGCTGCTTCGAGCACCCCTGCCAGACCATACAGCGCCCCGGCGATGGCGTAGATGATGATCAGGTTCAGCCCCACGTTGATGCCCGATACGGTCGCCGCCTGCATGTTGCCGCCGATCGCGTACATGTTTTTACCTAGCCGGGTCTTGTTGAAAATCACCCATACCAGAATGGACACGACGATCGCAATAATGACAATGTAGGGAATCGAGTAGGGTCCGGAACCGATGTACCCGGTGCCGAGTTGGCTGAAATCCTGCCGCAAGCCGCCAATCGGCTGCGATTCGTTTGGCTCCATGTCAAAGTAGATGGAGTTTGCCCCGTAGACGATGACCATGGTGCCCAAGGTGGCGATAAACGGCGGGACGCTGAACTTGGCCACGATCACCCCGTTGATCAGCCCCACGACAAGACCCGCCAAAATCGCCAGGAGCACAGGCACCACCAGCGGCATGTCAGGCAGATCCGGAAAGAAGCGGCGCGGATAATCCTGCATTTGCAGCATGGAGGCAGACAGCACCGCCGTCAGTCCCACTACGCGTCCCGCCGAGAGATCGACGCCCCCCGTGATCAGCACAAACGCCGCGCCCAGGGCAATGATTGCCCGGGTGGAAGACTGCAGCAAAATGTCGCGAATGGTGGTCACAGATAAAAATTGGCTGTCGTAGATGGCAATTCCCACGATTAGCGCCACCAGCACGATGTAGATAGCGTTTTGCGTGCAAAATTCACGTATGGATGTCGCTTTCAGTTTACTCATGGTTTCTCTCCTCCTCTACCCCGCCATGTACGCTGTAGCGAGGCGCATCACCTGTTCCTCTGACGCCTCTTTCCCGTCGAGAAAACCGGAGAGGCGCCCTTCGCACATGACCATGATCCGATCCGACATACCCAGAAGTTCAGGCATTTCGGAAGAGATCATGATAATGCTCTTTCCTGCTTTGGCCAATTCGGCAATAATGGAGTAGATTTCGTACTTGGCTCCGACGTCGATCCCCCGCGTCGGTTCGTCCAGCAGCAGAATGTCCGGCTCGGTCAGCAGCCAGCGGGCCAGCAGCACCTTTTGCTGGTTTCCGCCGGACAGATTTTTGATCTGCTGCTTCAGGGAGGGCGTTTTTACCCGAAGCAGTTCAATGCTTTTGCTCGCTTCTTCCTTCCGCTTTTTCTCGTCAAGCAGCAGATAAGGCTTCTCATACCGGGACAGGTTGGCGATGAGAGCGTTTTCCAGGATGGACAGCACCGGAAAAATGCCGGTGACGCGCCGCTCCTCCGTCAAAAGCGCCATCTTGTGTTTTTTGGCCTCGATTGGCGATTTGATTTTCACCTCTTTGCCGTGGATGAACATCCGTCCCGACGAGACTGCCCGCAGCCCGAACAGCGCCTCGACCAGCTCCGTCCGCTGCGAGCCGACCAGCCCGCCGATCCCCAAAATCTCTCCTTTTCTCAGCTCAAAGGACACGTTCTTGAAGGAATGGGCATGCGGCGATGTCAACCCCTCCACCTTCAGCACCACGTCTCCCGGCACATTCTCCCGCTTGGGGAAACGCTGGGTGAGGTCGCGGCCGACCATGCGCGATATGATCAGGTCGGTGGTCAGCTCCTCTGCCGGCCATGTGCCGATCAGCTTGCCGTCCCGCATGATCGTCACCTCGTCAGAGATGCGCAGGATTTCCTCCATCTTGTGGGAAATGTAAATGATCGCCACGCCCCGGCTCTTCAGCTCGGCGATGATCCGGAACAACTGCTCCACTTCGTTGCCCGTGAGCGATGAGGTCGGTTCATCCATCACGATCACGCGGGAGCGGTAGGAGACCGCTTTGGCAATCTCCAGCGACTGCACCTTGGAGACGGACAGGTTTTTCACAACCTCTCGGGGATCCAGTTCCAGGCCCAGATCGGCAAACAGCGCCTTTGTGTCTTGGTACATCTTTTTCTCGTCGACAAATGCGAACGGGCCGAATTGTTTGACCGGGAACCGACCGAGCCAGATGTTTTCCATTACGTTGCGATACGGAACGGGGTGAAGCTCCTGATGAATCATCGCGATGCCATTCTCCAGCGCATCCTTGGCGTTGTTGATCACCGCCTTTTTGCCGTCAAGCAGAATCTCGCCCCCGTCCGGCTTGTAGATGCCGAACAGGCACTTCATCAGCGTCGATTTTCCCGCACCGTTTTCCCCCATCAGCGCGTGAACAGTGCCGGGCCTTACCCTCAGCGTAACGCCGTCCAGTGCCTTGACCCCCGGGAATTCCTTGGAGATGTTGATCATTTCCAATACATAACCGTTATTCGTCATGGCATGTCCCTCCCCCGCTAGTCTTATATGGAATGTAAAGAAGACTTGGCGATTGCCAAGCCTTCGGGCACCGGCAGAGAGTCTTATTTCGCCTCGTCCATGTTTTCCTTGGTGATTTTCTTGTACGGAATCCAGACGTACTTGCCGTCAGTAATCTCGTACCCGGTGTTTTCTTTGGTCGGCGTTTGACCTTGCGCCAGCACGGCGGCGATGTTGAGGGTGGCTTGCCCCTGGTTTTTCGCGTCGTTCAGGACGGTACCCAGCAGCGTGCCGTTTTCCAGCTCCTTCAAGGCCGGTGCCGTCGCATCCACGCCTACGACAGGGATGTACTTGTTGTCCTTGAAGTACCCGGCCGCCTTCAACGCCTCAATCGCGCCAAGCGCCATGTCGTCGTTGTTGGCAAGTACGGCTTCAATCTTGTCTCCCGCAGAAGCGAGGAACGCCGCCATTTTTTCCTGGCCTTTCACGCGGTCCCACATCGCCGTGTCTTCCGCCACTTTTTCCACCTTGATCCCGGCGTCCTCAATCGCCTTCACCGAGTACTTGGTTCGCAGTTCGGCATCCTGATGCCCCGGTTCTCCCTTCAGCATGACGTACTGCAGGACGCCGTCCTTGTTCTTGTCCGCTTCGGGATGGGCTTTCCAGTAGTCGGCAATGATCTGACCGGCAATGGTACCGGACTCTTCCGCCTTGGCCCCGACGTAGTACACCTTATCCCATTTCTGCATGTCCTCCGGCATCGGTTCCCGGTTGAAAAAGACTACCGGAATGTTGGCCTGCTTGGCTTTGTCAATAATGACGCCGGCAGCAGTGCGGTCAACCGGGTTGATGGCCAGCGCGTTGACCTTTTTGGTGATGAACAGATCCACCTTGTCGTTTTGCGTCGGCTGGGAGTTTTGGCTGTCGACGATGTCGACCTGGGCCTTCCCTTCCGCGCTTTGGGAGATGGCGTTGCGCACGCCTGTCATGAACGTATCGTCAAATTTGTAGATGGCGACACCGATTTTGGGAGTGGAAGCACCTCCTCCTCCCTCGCCTGCTGTCGGCTGGGAGCCGCCTGATCCCGAACATCCGGCAATGGAAAGGGCCAGCACGGCCGCTGTCGCTGTAGAAACAAACTTGTTCATCTGAAATCCCCCTTTTCGAGCTCTATGGTGGTGCCCACTGTTCCAATGTAAGCGATTGCAAACGAAAAATTAATAAAAAATCATGTGATTTTCTATCAAAATTCTCAGGAAACTTTTCGACAAAAAAAAAAAGCGGAGCCGTTCCTCCCGCAGTCACACAGGCAATACTCTGATCAGCTTGCAGCGCAGTTTCTGGAGATCGTGATAATGCCGTCTTTCTGATATTTACATCATCTCCGGCATTGGAATGGAGGGATTCATGTAGATTAAAGTTCGCCTCCCTTTCACCCTCGCCCCCAAGGGCGGGCGGCCAGCGCAGCACGCTGGACCGCCTAGAAAAGCGCCCATTCCCGAATCGCACGAGCGACGCCGTGCTGATCGTTGGTGTCGGTCACGACAGCGCTGGCCCGCTTGATCTCGTCCTCGGCATTTCCCATCGCGACGCCAAGGCCGACGATGCGCAGCATCGACAAGTCGTTGAAGCTGTCACCGATGGCCATCGTCTCCTCCAGGGCAATGCCGAGTCTGTCCGCCAGTTCCCGCAGCGCGATTCCCTTCTGCGCAAGCCTGTGCGTGACTTCCAGGTTGTTTGCTGCCGACGAACTGACGGCCAGCTCGTTCACGGCTGCCAGTCTGCGGGACACACGATCCAGCTTTTGCCCCTCCCTGGAGAAGACCATTAATTTGTAGAGGTGCTCGCCGGATCGGCCGAGCACGGACGCGTACGAGTCCACAGGGGCGAGTTCCCCGGCGGAAAAACGACGCTCATGCGCTGCACGGATCGTCTGTTCATCCGTGCCGGGAAACGCGCTTTGGATAAACGCACGCAGGACGGCAAACGCCTTATCGCGGTCGTTCGTAAACGTCCCCCGATTCGTGTACAGTTCGTAATACATGTCTTCCTGCCGCAGGATAGCCTCCGCTTCCTCATACGTCTGCGGGGGGATCGGCATACTTCGGACGATCTCCCCGGTTTCGCTCCGCACCTCCGCCCCGTTCACGCAGATGACCGGACAGGTGATGCCGGCTGCCGCAAGCGGCGGCAGGGCTTCTTTGTACGATCGGCCGGTCGCTACAACCACTGTGATGCCGCTGCTCTGTGCTTGTTGAACCGCCCGGGCGTTTTCTGCACTCACCTGGTGCTGCCTGTTCAGCAGGGTCCCGTCCATATCGAGCGCGATAAGCTTTACCCGGCAGCGTTTCTCGGCATTGGTCACGGTATTCGTCACCAGTCGTCCCCCCTTAACCGGCGAAGTAAAAGACAGCCGATTCGTACGGCCGCAGAGACAGCGAACGGACGTCAAGCCCCGTGTCCCGGTAGTTGGACAACAGCAGGGTGGGCTCCCCTGCCAGACGAATATCGTCGGGCAGCGCAAAAGACGTCTCGCTGGCGTAGAAGTTGTTTACCACCAGGAGGGTTTCGTTTCCGTACGTCCGCAGATACGCAAAGATTTGCGGATGATCGTCCAGAATCATCCGAAAATCGCCGTACGCGATGACATCATATGTCTTCCGCAGCTGGATCAGCTTTTTGTAGTGGTAAAAAACGGAGTCCTCGTCTTCAAGCGCGCGCTTCACGTTGATCTCCTTGTAGTTCGGTGCCACGTTGATCCAGGGGGTTCCCGACGTGAACCCGGCATGCGGACTGTCATCCCACTGCATGGGCGTGCGCCCGTTGTCCCGTGATTTTTGCTGCAGAATGGCCAGGATTTCCTGCTCCTGCTTCCCTTGCTCCTGAAGCTGGCGGTAGGCGTTGATCGACTCGACATCCCGGTACGCGGAAATCTCGTCAAAATAGGGGTTGGTCATGCCGATTTCCTCCCCCTGGTAGATGTACGGGGTGCCCTGCATGAGGTGAATCGTGGTCGCCAGCATTTTCGCCGATTCCCGGTGATACTCCCGGTCGTTTCCAAATCGGGAGATCGCCCTCGGCTGGTCGTGATTGCACCAGAACAGCGCATTCCAGCCTCCGCCGCTCTGCATGCCGTACTGCCACTCGCCGAGGATTTTTTTCAGTTGGAGAAAGTCAAAGTCGGCCAGCGCCCACTTCTCTCCATTGGGATAATCCACCTTGAGGTGGTGGAAGCTGAACACCATGTTCAGTTCGTGTTCGTCCGGCCGGGTATACTTCACGCAGTTTTCGATCGAGGTGGACGACATCTCGCCCACGGTGAGGAGGTCAGGCTTCCTGGCGAACACGTGACGATTCATCTCTTTCAAAAACTCGTGAATCCGCGGGCCGTCCGTGTAATACTTGCGGCCGTCGTCCATCGGCGTCTCCAGCGTGTCATCGGGAAAACGCTGGTCTTTGGAGATCAGGTTGATCACATCCAGGCGAAACCCGTCCACGCCTTTGTCCAGCCAGAAGTTCATCATTTCGTAGACCTGCTGGCGCAGTTTGGGGTTTTCCCAGTTCAAATCCGCCTGGGTGACGTCGAACAGATGCAAATAGTACTGCCCCGTGGTCTCGTCGTACTGCCAGGCGCTGCCGCCGAACTTGGAGCGCCAGTTGTTGGGCGCACCGCCGTTTTTCCCGTCCTTCCAGATGTAATAGTCGCGGTACGGGCTCTGTTTGGAGCTGGACGCTTCACGAAACCACGGGTGTTCGGTCGAGGTGTGGTTCACGACTATGTCCATGATGACCCGGATGTTCCGGGCATGGGCCTCCTGCAGCAGTCGTTCGAACGTTTCCATCGTACCGTACGCGGGATTGATATCGCAGTAATCGCTGATGTCGTACCCGTTGTCTCTCTGCGGCGACGGGTAGATGGGGGTCAGCCAAATCACGTCGACGCCCAGTTCCTGCAGGTAATCCAGTTTTTCGATGATTCCCTGCAGATCGCCGGTACCGCTGCCGGTGGTATCCATGAAACTTTTCGGATAGATTTGATACACGACCGCCTTTTTCCACCATGGTTTCGCCATTGTTGATCCACTCCTTTTCCATAATGGGCAATAGCAACCAATCTGCCAAAACCCCCTGCAGATCGGTTGCTATGCTCACCATCTCTCTCTTTTTGTTATTGTGTTTTCCTCGTTTTCCCCACCAGGAACGTCAGTGTGAAGGGCACCACCAGCGCGACTGCCATGCCGAGGAAGAATGCTCCCCAGTGTTCAGGAAAGATCGAGAGAAAACCGGGAAGCCCTCCCACGCCGATCGACGCGGCTTTTACCTTGCTCAGCGTGAGAATGACAGCCCCGATGGCCGATCCGATCATCGCGGACACAAACGGGTACCGGTAGCGAATATTGACGCCAAACATGGCGGGTTCGGTGATGCCCAGGAAGGCGGAGACGGCGGAGGTCAGCGACATGCCTCTCAGCTTTTCCTCCCGGGACACGAACATCATTGCCAGGGCTGCAGACCCTTGGGAGATGTTGGACAGCGCGAGCATCGGCCACAGGAATGTGCCGCCGGTGCTGGCGATCAATTGCAAATCTACGGCAAGGAAGGTATGGTGCATGCCGGTTACGACCAGCAGCGCATAGCATCCGCCGTAAAGCAATCCGCCGAGGATGCTGAATGCGTCAAACAACGAGACGAATCCGGACGTGAGCCAATTGGCCACTCCAAACGTCAGCGGTCCGATCACGGTAAAGGACAGGAAGCCCGTCACGAGCAGGCTGATGGGAGCCACCAGCAGCAGCCGAAACATGTCGGGAATCCGCTTGGTCAAAAACGTTTCCACTTTGGCCAGCACGTAGGAAGAGATCAGCACCGGCAGCACCTGTCCCTGGTAGCCGATTTTGGCGATCTCCCAGCCAAACAGATTCCAGTACGGCACTGTTCCATCCGCTACTGCCTGGGCATAACCCCACGCGTTCAACAAATCGGGATGGATCAGCATCAGACCGAGGACGATACCCAGCAGTTCACTTCCGCCGAAACGCTTGACGGCAGACCAGCCAATCAGGCCCGGCAGGAATACAAACGCCGTATTGGCAATAAGATTAATGATGCCCGCAAAATCTTTCCACTGCTGGTGAACGTCGACGAGCGACGCGTCGGGGTAGAAGATTCCCTTCCCGGTCAGCACGTTGTTGATCCCCATGAGCAGACCCGCCGTCACAATGGCAGGAAGGAGGGGAATGAAGATATCGCCCAGCGTTTTCACAGCTCGCTGGAACGGATTCAATTTTTTAACAGCCGCTTCCTTGGTCTCCTGCCTGGTGGCGCCTGTGATGTCAGCGATGTTAAGCAGCGCGTCGTACACCTTGTTGACCAATCCCTGGCCGATGACCACCTGGAATTCACCGTTCGAAGAAAACGAACCTTTGACGATTCCGATTGATTCCAGCAGCGTCTTGTCGACTTGCCCTTCATCCTTCAAGACAAACCGCAACCGGGTGACGCAGTGGGATACAGCTGCGATGTTGTCCCGGCCGCCTACAGCCTGGAGTATCTGCTCTACTTCCCGCTTGTTGATCTCCATGGGTCCCCCTCCTGTAATCGTTTTCATTCAAATCATACACTTGTTTAAACAAGTACGTCAATACTTGTTTAAACAAGTAAGCATGTGCAAAAAAAAAGAACGCCTTATCGGCGTCGGGCAAAATCCGTGAATTCAAACCGGTCCGGCCTGTGCCGGGATTCGGTGTATTCAAACAACGTGCCGTCGTGCAGGTGGACAAAGTTTTTCACCACCGCCACCAGGTTGTACCCTTTTACATCCAGATGGGCTTTGTCGAGGGCGGTAACCGGCTCCACGTGAATAATCCGCCGGGCAAACCCGATTTTTGCGCCCAGCTTGTCTTCCAGGTATTCGTAAATGGACTGTTCCGCAATCTCCCGCGTCAGGTCGCGAACGATATCTTTTCGGAAGTAGTTGATGTCAAAAATAATGCGCTCGTTTTTCAAGCTGCGCACGCGAAACAATCGGTACGCTTCCTGTCCAAGGGGCAATTTGGTTTTCGCCTGCAGCGGCTTGTCTATGGTGACGACCTCAAACAGCGGAACGGTCGTGACAAAGGCTTGCCCGCTGCTTTCACTCGCTTCCTTGAAGCTGACCAGACCGCCAAACGAGAATGTGATCAAATTCGCATCCAGTACAAACACGCCCTTGCCGTGAACGCTGTTGACGAATCCTTCCTTCGCCAGCAGATCAAGCGCCCGCCTTACGGTGCCCCGGCTTGTCCGATATATCCGGCAAAACTCGTTTTCCGAAGGCAGCTTTTCCCCGGGCGGGTAGGTCCCATCCAGTATCTGTTTTTTGATGTCTTCGTATATTTCCGTGTACCTCTTGTTCATCTGCTGCCTCCTGTGCTTTTGCGGTGACCTTTTCTCTCTATTACATCTGATTTCGCCCGCCGACGCAAAGTCCTGCTTTCCCGTCTCCCCTGATTGCGCTTATCCTGCGCGATTGATCGGTCGAGGCTCGTCATCTTCCCGCCAGCGGATCGCGGTCTCTCACTTGACAAACGGAAACAGCAGCTTTTGGTTTTCCGACCAGAACATGTTGTCCATGTCGATGATTTTCGTTCCCGTATCGATACGGGAAGGGACGTGCAAGCCATTCATCGCCTCCACCGCGTGCTTGACGCCCAGGTAGCCCATGCTGAACGGATTCTGCATGATCGTAGCCTGGATCACACCCTCCTGAATGTACGCCAGCACGTCAGGCGGGCTGTCGATGGCTACCACTTTCACCTTTTCCGCCAGTCCTTTACTTTCAATCGCCTGGGCGGCGCCGAGCGCGGCGACGGCGTTAAGCGCAACGATGCCGTCGAGCGAATGGGAGTCGATCATCCTTGCGGCCAGCTCACTGGCCTGGTTTTGATCAGAAGCGCCCTCCCTTGCCACGATCGTTACCCCCGGATAGTGGAAGATCGCCTCCAGCAGTCCCTTTTCCCGCTGGGCGGTGTTTCCCCCGCCCAGGACGGCGATCCTGCCATGTGTTCCGACCAGTTCAATCAGCTTCTCTCCCGCTCGTTTGCCCGAGTCAACATGATCGGTGCCAATCCAGCTGACCACCCCCGGCCCCGTCAGTTCGGAATCGATGATCAACACGGGGATGCGCTGTTCCTTTGCCCTTGACGTGGCTTCGTCCAGGACCTGTTGGCTGTCGGGTGCGATCACCACGGCAGCTGTTCCGTCCGCAAACGCCTGCCGGACCTGCGCCAACTGCCCCTTCACGTCTTCTTCGTAGTCGGGGGCGTAGAAATTGACGTTGACGCCAAACTCTCTGGCGGCCATCTCCGCCCCCCATTTTACCGTCCGCCAATAATCCCCGTGCTTCATCCTGACGATGAGCGCCACGTTCTTCTGTTTGACCTGGTCGGCGGCTGGATCGGCGCAGGCACCCAGGACGGCAGCCGCCGCCAGCAGCAGATACACGAATGTTCGCCATGCCTGTTTGCTTGACTGGTGCATTCCTCTTCACGTCTCTTCCGTTATCATCGGTATTCGTATGGTCACGGTGGTACCGGTCTCCTCATCGCTTTCGATGGAAAGACCGTACGCTTCGCCAAAAAACAGCCGGATGCGCTCATGCACATTTTTGATGCCGACGCCCGACCCATCCTTGCTTTTGATTTGGCCGGAACCGATCTGCTCCAGCACGTGGGGCGGGATGCCCAGCCCGTTGTCCCGCACCCGGAACAGGATGTCACCGTCCGACCGTTCCGCCGACACGGTGATCTTTCCCTGATCCGCCAACGGCTCGATGCCGTGGTAAATCGCGTTTTCCACGATCGGCTGCAGCAGAAGTTTCAGCGTCTTGCAGGGAAGCACCTCGTCCTGGGCTGTGATTTCATAGGTGAATTTGTTTTTGTACCTCATTTTTTGGATGACCAGATAATTCCGCACGTGCTCCAGTTCTTCCTGAACGGTGATGATGTTTTTCCCTTTGCTGAGGCTGATCCGAAACAGTTTGGAAAGCGCGGTAATGGTGGTGATTACGTCTTCGTTTTTGCCGATCCCCACCATGCGCACGACCGAGTTGAGCGTATTGTACAAAAAGTGCGGGTTGATCTGCGCCTGCAGCACTTCCAGCTCGCTTTTCCGCTTGGCTTCCTGCTCCCGGATGATTTGATCCATGAGCTGCCTGATGCGGATCACCATGTGGTTGAAGCGGCGCGAGAGCTGCTCCACCTCGTGACTGCCGCGAACGGCCAGGTTGACCGTAAAATCCCCCTTCTCCACCTGCTGCATGGAGCGTTCCAGATTGCGGATCGGCCGGGAGATGGCAGCGGAGATATAGGTGAGGACAAACACCACCACGGCGATGACGACAACCAGCAGCCAGAAGATAAACCCGCTGATCTCCTTTTTGGTGGTGGCGATCTCGTCCATGTACGAGACGCCGACGATTTTCCAGCCGATGTCATCCAGCGTCTTGATCGTGACCAGCCGCCGCTCCCCGTCGGACTCGTCCACGTAGCTGCCGTACGAGTTTTTCAAGGCAATGGCCCGATTCTCGTTTTTCAATCCGACGTAGATCAGCTGCTGCTGCGGATGGTAGACGATGTTGCCGGCCAGGTCGATGATGTAGACATACCCTTTTTTGCCCAGCTCCACCCGCTGGCAGAGGTCGTCAATTGTTTTGAAATTGACGTCCACGAGCAGGATCGCGTCCTCCCTTTCGCCGTTCTGGGAGACCGAGATGCCCCTGCTCATCGAGACCACCCACTTGTACTCACCTTGAAACAGGTTCTGAATGTGCGGAAGCGAAAAGGAAATGTGGCCGGGGTCTTTCAACGCCGCCTGAAACCAGCTCTGTTCCTGCAGTCTCGTGTTTTTCCGCATCGCCGCCTGCGGATACGCGGCGATCAGTTCGCCCTCCCGTGAAAACACGGCCACCGAGACAAGATCCTCACGGGTTTCCAGAATCGTCCCCAACCGTTCCGTCAGCTTGTCGTCCGGCACGTTCTCGCTTCGGCGGATCTTCTCTGCGGCCAGTTCAAAAATCTCCTTCATGCTGTCCAGGTAGCTGTTCAGATTGAAGCTGACCTGGTCGATCATTTGCTGGGTGTGCAAAAATGCATTTTGTTCCGCTGTTTCGGAAAATTTGCTGTACAGCATGACGCCGACAAAGAGCATGACCGCGACGGTCACCAGCGTAAACGAGGCCGTGATGATAAACTGAATGCTCTTCATCTTCACCATTTGAACCAGCGCGTTAACCGGATTTTTCATCGTACCCCTCTGGCCATGTTTTTGTACTCCTTGGGAGACATGCCCCATTTCTTGCGGAAGCAGAAGCTGAAGTAGTTGGGGTCGGTATACCCGACTCGTTCTGCGATCTCAAAGGTTTTCAGGTCGGTCGTCAGCAGCAGTTCCTGGGCCGCTTCCATTCTCACCTGCAGCAGAAAGTTGACGAACGTCGTATTCATCTCCTTTTTGAAAATGCTGCTGAAATACCCCACGCTGATGTGAAGCTGCCTGCACACTTTGTGGATCGAGATGTCGCTTTCGTGGTAGTGGTTTTTGACGTATTCGACGGCCTGGGCGACGAGCCGTTTGTAGGAGGACTGCCTGACGCTGGCGATGCTGTTCATCATGCCCAAGCAGATGTGCAGCAGCCTGTCCTTCGTCTCCTGCAGCGTTTGGGCCTTGTGGATGTCCGTAATCCAGTGAAGATGTTCGCCAAAGACGCGCTCCGGCTCCAGATTGGCCCCCTTGGCCGCCTTCAGGATGGCGGTCAGAATCTCCAGCAGGTAAATGTGATAATCCTTGATGGACACGCGGGCATCGGCAACTTCGGCAAACAGCTCATCCAGGATGTCCCTCAGTTCCCGTGGCGTCCCCACCTTCAGACAGCGGATCAGCGCATGCTCTTTTTGCTCGTCGAAGCGGACCTTTTCCACGCAGCGCTTTTCCACGTCATCGACGCAGATGACCCGGTTGTTTCCGAGCACGACCCTGTAGTCGAGCGCAGCAACTGCATCCTCGTAGGAAAAGGAAAGGTCAGCCAAGTCGCCGGTGACCGTCCCGATCCCAGCTGTTACTGTGAATTCGCAAAATTTTTCAACGAATTGCCGCGCTTCTTCCAGCACGGCCGTCGTTTTCCGGAGGATCGCCTCCCGCTCGCGCTCCTGGTGAACGGCAATCAGGACTACGTGGTCGTTGTTGGTGAAGACAATCCCCAGACGGTGCTTGTCGACCACTTCCTGCACGATGTTGCGGACGGAGAGCAGCAGCAGTTCCCGATCCGTTCCCCTCGTCTGACGGCTGGGCGGCGGCGCAAAGTGATCAGCCGCATGTTCGTCGACACCGGGCCGGTCGATGCTGACGGCGCCGACCACAAAGCCGTTTCCCTCCAAATCGATCTGGTACGCGTGCGCCTTTTCCCGGATGTCGGCTGCAGGCAGCCGGCGGGTAATCAGCGACGTCAGAAACACTTCCCTTAGCACCGGCAAGCTTTTTTGATAGTGCTCCTTCAACAGGCGAATGTTTTTCTTCTCGGCGGCTTCTTGGTCAAGCCGCGCCCGCACTTTCAAAAGGGCGTCGATCAGTTCACCCGCAGAAAACGGCTTGAGCACGTATTCGTCGATCTGCAGCTTGACCGCTTTCCGCGCGTATTCAAACTCGTCGAAGCCCGTCAGAATCACGATTTTGACGGTGGGATACCGCTCTTTGACGACGGCGGCCAGCTCCAGCCCGTCCATAAACGGCATCTTGATGTCGGTGACGACGATGTCCGGTACGCTTCTCTCCATCTTCTCCAGCGCATCCTGGCCGTTTTCAGCCGTTCCGATGACCGCGAACCCGTAAGCCTGCCAGTCAACCTCGCGGATAACGCCTTCCCTTACGTCTTCTTCGTCGTCAATCAGCAGCAGTGTGTACATGCTTCTTCCCCCCGGTTACATATTTACTCCAGGCGGGCTCGGACTCCTCCCGGGCGGACAAGAAACAGGGCTTTCGACCGAAGCCCTATGCGTATCGTCCATGTCGTTTTCCCCTTCCGTGATTCCGCACGCCAACACGAAAAAACCACCGCCTCCCCGGTAAGGGAAACGGTGGGCGCACTGTAATTACAGTTCGTCAAAGCCGTCAAAATCGAAATCCAATCCCGCTTCTTCAAACATGTCACCGGCCGACTCTCCGATCTCCTCCATGACCTCGCCCAGCAGCATGCCGCCCAGGAAACCGGCCGCCATGCCGCCGATCATGCCGGCCATGCCATGGCCGTGGTGACCGTAGTGTCCCTGGTGACCGTGCGGCGGCTGACCGTAGGACGCCATCGACACGTACGGAATCGCCTGCGGATTTTCCGCATAGGTGCGAAGCGTATCCAACAGGAAACGGGAAAGCTCCTCTTCCCGGTCGGCTGCCAGCAGGTCCTGCGGCACGACGATCTCCGCCTTGCGCTCCATCTCTCCGCCGAACCTGCCGGGAACAGCCAGATCCAGCTCCGTCAACAGGCGCAGCTCACCCGGTGTGGAGAGGAAGACGACCTCCAGTTCCTTGAGCGGGATGTCCAGCGGCCGTCCCGTGAAAAACGAAAACTCCTGACCGTACGGCGTGAGCTTGCCGGAGTCGGGCTTTTGCCGCAGATCGAGGCGGGCCAGTGCATTCAGCACGCGTTCCACCGGTTCCGGCGGCAGCACCTGCACCGGATCCAGGTCGGTCGGGTCAAGCGCCCGTTCCACATCCAGCTTGGTGTGCAGGTAGTACTGAACGGACGGTGTCGACACGGCCAACCCTGCCGGCAGTTCAAAGGCAAACGGAATCTCCTGCACAAAGGGCTTCGGCTGCACGGTGAAGCTGCGGCTGACCGGGTACGTATGCACCGGACGCGTTACCTCCTGCCCCCGCACGTTCACCTTCATCATCAGCAGGACGCTCAGTTCGGAGATGCGCTGTTCCACGCTGCCTCCTTCGATGCGAATCGCGCCCGTGATCGTCTCTCCCAACCGGTAGGCAGGGCGATCCAGCCTAAGATCCACTGTCGCCGCTCCCACTCCCAGTTTGGCCATCAGCTTTTTCAGCAAGACCCTTTCCCCCTTTTATATAAGCAACAGTTTATATTTATATCGTATCAGATCCAGAGGGGGTTTTGCGAGCAGCCAGTGCGCGGCCAAGCAGCCGAACCAGTCGGCTGGCCTGCTCACCTGTCACGTCCCGCAATGCGGAAAATTCCGTCACATTTACCCCGACGACGCGCGGATCGGCCAGCACAGTGCTCAGCAGTTCCTCCGTCTGCGCCAGCGACAGGCCGGTTTCGCTCGGTGAATAGGCGGCTGCCATTGCCTCCTTGTGCATCACGTCGACGTCAAAGTGGACGAGGATATGCGCATCAGAAGGGATCGCCTGCAAGACGTCGGCTGCCAGCGGGCCCGGTCCCCGTTCACACAACTGATCAAGCGTGACGATCTCTACTCCTAAGGTCTCGTCCGGCATCTGCTGGCACCCCAATACGGCGATGCGGTCCGCTGTCCATCCGGTCTCCTCGATCCAGACGCCGCCGCCCTGCAGCAAAAACCACAGGCCCATGCCGGCTGCTCCGACACAGCGGGAGGCTGAGGGCACCCTCGCGTCAACGTGGCCATCCAGCACCAGGAGGTACACCTTGTCTCCATAGACGTCGCGAAACGCTTGCGCCGTCCCGACGATCACGCTGCAGTCGCCGCCGAGAAACAGGGAAAATTGGTCGCGGCCAAAGCAGCCGCGCGCCTCTTCGCGCAGCAGGTCCCAGACCATGCGCGGCGCCGGCCAGTTGCGAACAGGCGGAACGTTGTGCCGCGGCAGATAAGCGGGAAGGACGAGATCTCCCCGGTCGGTTGCCGGTATACCCTGCTCCTGCAGAACGGTCATCAAACCCGCCGCCCGCAAAGCGGCTGGCGCCAGTTCCGTACCGGAGACATAGGCGCCGGAGTAGATGGGAATGCCTGTTATCGTTACATTCACCGCGCTCCCTCCTTAAATCAAGCTGCTTCCATTTTATCACAGCCTGATTTTCCCATCCCGGATCGTGTTCGCCAGCCGAGGGGCACTGCCGCCAGGTGTCAGACTACATCGTATCCCTGGTCTTCGATCGCTTCCTTGATCGCCTCCAGCGTCAGGGCGTTCTCGTCATAGCTGACCTCCACCGTTTTGGCGGCCAGATCCACTTTTCCGGATGCGCCCAATTCCTTCAGTGCCTTTTCAATCGCGTTGACGCAGTGATTGCACGACATTCCTTCCACGCGCAGCGTTACGTTTTGCATGTTGATCGCTCCTTTTTTCCTGTTTTCTGTATGCTTTCTGTCCGCCTGCCGCCGCCTCTGCATTTCACGGGACCGGATGCAGGCGGGGTGGTGAATGCCGGTCGGGCCGCAGACCTACGAGCCGCGATTACGTTTAACCGGCTGACTGTGAGGCGGAATGATCCGCCGCCGCTGGCCGGTCTCAGCTGCGGCTTACTGCGCGGCAGGGACGGCCGGCTGATTCAGGGAGTGGTTCTCCTGCTGCTGATGCGGAGCTTCTCCTGGAGTTGCAACCGCTTCGTACAGCAGGTAGCCGCCGATGACGAGTAAAAGGTACACGACGCCGGAAAGCGCCCATGCAGCTGTGCGGCTCATCTCATCGCCCCTTCGTTTCTTGTGATTCCAGGTTCCAGTTTGACGCGCTGCAGGCGCAGGGCGTTAAGCACGACCGACACCGAGCTGAAGGCCATCGCCGCTCCGGCCAGCCAGGGCGCGAGGAAGCCCAGCGCCGCCACAGGGATGCCCAGCGTGTTGTAGGCAAAGGCCCAGAACAGGTTCTGCTTGATGTTGCGGATGGTTTTGCGGCTCATCAGGATCGCGTCGGCTACGCCGTTTAGATCGCCGCGCATCAGGGTAATGTCTGCCGCCTCCATGGCCACGTCCGTTCCGGTGCCGATCGCCATCCCGATGTCGGCGGTGGCCAGTGCGGGCGCGTCATTGATCCCGTCGCCCACCATCGCTACCCTGCGGCCCTGCTGCTGCAGCTTTTTCACTTCGTCCGCCTTTCCTTCCGGCAGCACTTCCGCGATCACCCGATCGATTCCCGTCTGGCGGGCGATCGCCTCCGCCGTCTGCCGATTGTCGCCGGTGATCATGACGACCTCCAGTCCCATCGCCTTCAAGCGCTGCACCGCCTCGCGGGACGTCGGCTTGATCGTATCGGCCACCGCCACCAGCCCGGCCAGCCGGCCGTCCACGGCCACCAGCATTGCCGTTTTGCCCTCCTGCTCGAGCCGTGCCATTGCCTCCGCCGCCTGGTCAAACGGGATCTGATGCCTGTCCAGGAGACGTCGCGTCCCTACCAGCACCTCCCTGCCGTCTACTGCGGCGCGAATGCCAAACCCGGGAACCGCCTCAAACGTGTCGGCGGCTCCGCTCAGCGTGACGCCCCTGTCGACAACGCCCTTGACGATCGCCTGAGCCAGCGGATGCTCGGAGTGTTTCTCCGCCGCTCCCACCAGCGCCAGCAGCTCCGCTTCCTCCATCCCGTAGGCCAGCACGTCAGTCAGCGCCGGCTCCCCTTTCGTCACCGTGCCCGTTTTGTCCAGCACGATCACATCCAGTTTGTGGGCCGTCTCCAGGTGTTCACCGCCCTTGAACAAAATCCCCAGTTCAGCGGCTCTGCCCGATCCGGCCATGATCGAGGTGGGCGTCGCCAGCCCCAACGCGCACGGGCAGGCGATCACCAGCACGGCAATGCCTTTCTCCAGCGCGGAGGCGAAGTCCCCCGGCGTCACCAGCAGGTACCAGACGGCAAAGGTAACGAGCGCGATGCCGACGACGACCGGCACGAAGATGCCGGAAATGCTGTCAGCCAGCCGCTGAATGGGCGCTTTGGAGCCCTGCGCCTCTTCCACGACCCGGATGATCTGGGCCAAGGCTGTCTCCTTGCCCACTTTGGTCGCCCGCACTTTGAGAAAACCGTGTTTGTTCAGCGTGGCGCCGATGACCTCGTCGCCCGCCGCCTTGTCGACAGGAACGCTTTCACCGGTCAGCATCGATTCATCGACCGCCGACTGTCCCTCCAGCACGATGCCGTCAACAGGCACCTTTTCCCCCGGCTTCACGTGGATGATGTCGCCCGGACGCACGTCTTCCACCGGAATCGTCAGCTCCTCGCCGTCACGGACCACCACGGCCGTCTTCGCTCTCAGACCCATCAGCTTGCGAATCGCCTGTGACGAACGCCCCTTGGCCTTTGCCTCAAACAGCTTGCCGAGCAGAATCAGCGTAATCAGCACGGCGCTCGTCTCAAAATAGAGCTCCGTCATGTGCGCCCCCGACCCGATGGAGCGAACCGCCAGGTAGAGACTGTAAAAGTAGGCGGCCGATGTGCCCAAGGCGACCAGCACATCCATGTTGGCGCTGCCGTTGCGCAGTGCCTTGTAGGCGCCGACGTAAAACTGCCGGCCGACGATGAACTGCACCGGCGTCGCCAGCGCCAACTGCACCCACGGATTCATGAACATCTCCGGCAGCCAGATGAACGAAGTGAAGGAAAAATGGCTGACCATCGCCCACAAAAGGGGGAGGGAGAGGATCAGGGAAAAGAGAAACTTCCCGGTTTGCCGGTCGATTTCCTCCGCCCGGCGGTCAACCGTCTCCGCATCAGTCTGATCGTCCTTGGCAGCCGCTTGATACCCCAGCTTTTCCACCTGACGGATCAGGTCGTCCACGCCGACCTGCCCCGCGTCGTATTCCACGGTGGCTGTCTCCATGGCCAGGTTGACGTTTGCCTCCAGCACCCCGGGCAATTTGTGCAGCCCTTTTTCGATCCGGGCCGCGCACGCCGCGCAGGTCATGCCGGAAATCGAAACCGTCGCTTCTTTTATTTTCGCGCTCATCGCGTCTTCCTCCGCATCAAGATACCCATGAGGGGTATATTTTTGGTAGTATTCCCTCCAAGGCTCCTGTTTATTACATGCCCATTATATAATACCCCGGGTGGGTATATCAAGCACTTGCGCTAACATCTTCTGCCAAAAAAAGGCGCCGTCCGTTTTTGGACAGCGCACAATGGCGGCCGCTGTTATTGCGGGCCGTTTCAGTTTTTCTTGGCGTGATAGGCGACGGCAATCTTCGCCGCCACTTCCGCGTTGTGTTTCACCAGAGCGATGTTGGTCTGCAGGCTCTTGCCGGCCGTCAACTGTTTGACCCGGTCGAGCAGGAATGGTGTCACTTGCTTTCCGGTGATGCCCTTTTCCTTGGCTTCCGCCAGCGCTTGCTGGATGACGGCTTCGATCTCGCGGTGATTCAGCGCATCCGCTTCCGGCACCGGATTGGCGATGACCAGACCGCCGTTCAGTCCCAACTGCCACTTGGTGTCCATCAGCGTCGCCACTTCCTCCGGCGTGTCCAGGCGGAAATCGACACCAAAGCCGCTCTCGCGGGCAAAGAAGGACGGGAACTCGACCGTGCGGTAGCCGACCACCGGCACACCTTGCGTCTCCAGGTATTCCAGCGTGCGGCCCAGGTCGAGAATCGACTTGGCTCCGGCGCAGACGACGGCCACGTTGGTTTGGGCCAGTTCGGTCAGGTCAGCGGACACGTCCCAGGTGATCTCCCCTTCGCGGTGCACCCCGCCGATGCCGCCGGTGGCAAACACGCGGATGCCGGCCAACTGCGCGGCGATCATCGTAGCGGCTACAGTGGTGGCGCCGATTTTGCCGCTCGCCAGAATGTACGGAAAGTCGCGGCGGCTTACTTTTTCCACCGATTTGTTGGTGGCGAATTCCTCCAGTTCGGCCTCGGTCAGCCCGATCTTGATTTTTCCGTTCATGATCCCGATGGTGGCCGGCACGGCGCCGTTGTCGCGGATGATGCGCTCCACTTCTTTGGCCATTTCGATGTTTTGCGGGTACGGCATGCCGTGTGAGATGATCGTCGTCTCCAGCGCCACGACCGGCTGGTTGTTCTCCAGCGCGTGACGCACTTCTTCCGTGCAGGTGAGATATTGTTTCATGGATTATCGCTCCTTTTCATATTGGCTTACTGTTTGTGCGAGCTGTTCCGGCTGCAGCAGCGGCGAGACCGACTGCTCCGTCTGCAGGGTCAGGGCGGATGCGGCCAATCCGAGGCGGCAGGCTTGTCCGAATGGTTCATTGTTGACGATGCCGTATAAAAGTCCGGAGGCAAATGCGTCGCCCGCGCCGGTGACATCCACCACCTCTGTCGGATACGGGGCCAGGTGCTCCGCCTGCTCCGCCGATTGATAGTACACGCCTTGCTCGCCCAGCGTGACGACCACCCGCTTGACGCCCCGCTCCCGGATCTGACGGCACGCCTCGGCGCACTCCTCGATCGACGTGATTGACATGCCGGCCAGCAGTTCCGCCTCTTCCCGATTGGGCAGGATCGCGTCCACGCCGTCCAGTCTCTCCGGCAGTTTCTTCGCTTTCGCGGAAGAGACCGGATCGATATACAGCGGGATGTTTTCCTGTTTGCAGCGCTGGATGATGTACGCCAGGCAATCCGCCGGCAGATTGGTATCGAGAAAAACGGCCCGCGCTGCCGCGATATGGGACCACTTGTCTGCAAACATCTCCGGGGTAAGCGCGTCGTAGATGTCCATGTTGGCCAGCGAGACCACCATCTCCCCGTCGATGTCCAGAAGCGCGGTGTAGGTGCCCGTGCGTTGGGCCGGCAGCCGCCATACCTGGCTGACGTCCACGCCGTGTCTTTTCGTCTCCTGCAAAATCCATTCGCCCTCTTTGTCTTCACCGACGCAGCTGATCAGCGTGACGCTTGTGCCCAGCCGCCCCAGGTTTTCGGCGATGTTGCGCGCAACACCACCGCACGACTCGGTGATGGCCACCGGATTGGACGAATGCAGCCGCACTTTTTGCTTCCCGCGCGCCTTCCGGTCCAGGTTGGCTCCGCCGATGCAGACGATCCGCCCTTCGTCGCGCAGCACATAGGCACGTCCCTTGATCTCGCCCCGTTTGGTGAGCTGGGCGATGTACCCGGCCACCGCCGAGCGGGAAATGCCGATCTTGTCGGCCAGCTCCTGCTGGCTGATAAACGGATTTTCACGAATGTAGCGCAGGATGAGCTGTTCCTTGTCCACGCCCCTCCTCCTTTCTTCCGACATCATTCCCTGTTTCTTATCACATTCTCTTTCTAAACAAAAGTTTATCACATAAACAAATGTTTGAGAAGAAAAAACACACGCCCCTTTCCCCAGACAAGAAACGCGCCTGCCGCCCCGCAACCAATCTTCGGCGCGCATCGGGATTGCTCCCGGCATGGGACAGGCATACCGAGACAAGCTGCATGAGCCGCCCTGTTTCGCGCACACTAAGCGAAAAACAGGTGGGATCTCAATTGGCTGATCAACGAGAAAAGCAAAACCGCGAAGACGAGTATTTTTTCTTTGACCTGTCCGACGAAAGCCACGAAAAACTGCTGGATAAAGAACTGCGGGAAGCAAAGGAAAATCCGCTGGGCCCGCTGGAGGAAGTCACCAAAGTGGAATACTAGGCCGTACTGCCGGCACCCTCTGCCCGCTCGCATCGCAAGCACCAGGGGGTGTCGCCTTTCATGCCGCTATCACCTGTCAGCTCGGCTAATTGACAAGACAATCCCCTCTCGTGTACCATTATCTCAAATTAGAGATATTAAACATCAAAACAAAAAGGAGGGCCATCCTTTATGACAGATACGCAGCAGCGAAACGAGTCACTTGAGCTCCTGATTGCGCTGTCCCGTTCCTACAACTGGGTCACGGCCCATGTCAACCGCGACATCCGCCGCCATGGATTGAACCCGACAGAATTTGGCGTCCTGGAAGTCCTGTTTCATAAAGGCCCCCAACCGTTGCAGCAAATCGGCGAAAAAATCCTGATCTCCAGCGGAAACATTACCTACGTTGTGGATAAACTAGAAAAAAAGAAGCTGCTGGTACGCAAGCCCTGTGCAGAGGATCGGCGCGTCATTTACGCGGAGCTGACCGACCAGGGCAAACAGTTTTTGGCTGATATTTTTCCGTCCCACAAGGAAGCGATCGAAAAGGCTGTGAGCGGCCTTACCGCCGAGGAAAAACAGCAGGCGATCGCGCTGCTGAAAAAGCTGGGGAGGGCCGCGCAGGAACGATTTTAGAAAATGCCTGCTGCCCGCAGCCAATAAAGACCTTGACAAAACAGCGGAGAGATAATAATCTTGAAATCAAGATTTACAAAACAAAGGTTATTGACTTACAAAATGAAAGGAGAAACCGCATGAGCAAAGTTCTGTTTGTGAAAGCCAACAACCGTCCCATTGAACAATCCGTCAGCGTGAAGCTGTACCACGCGTTTCTGGATAGCTACAAAGAATCCCATCCGAACGACGAGGTAGTGGAACTGGACCTGTTTGCGGAAAACCTGCCTTACTACGACGTGACGAAAATCAACGCCATGTACAAATCCGGCCAAGGCATGGAACTGACCGCAGAAGAACAGAAGGCAGCCGATCTGGTGAACAAGTATCTGAATCAGTTCCTGGAGGCAGACAAGGTGGTGTTCGCTTTCCCGCTGTGGAACTTCACCGTGCCTGCCGTGCTGCATACCTACATTGATTACCTGTGCCAGGCCGGCAAAACGTTTAAATACACCCCGGAAGGTCCGGTTGGCCTGCTGAACAACAAAAAAGTGGCCCTGCTGAACGCGCGCGGCGGCATCTACTCCGAAGGTCCGGCTGCGGCGGCGGAAATGGCTGTAAACTTTGTACAAAACGTCCTCGGCTTCCTCGGAGTGAAAGACATCTCCACCGTGATCGTGGAGGGGCACAACCAATTCCCGGACAAAGCCGAAGCGATCGTGCAGGAAGGCTTGGAAAAGGCAGCAAAACTGGCGGAGACCTTCTAAGGCCCGCCGGCCTTTTCGGACAAACATCTTGATTTTGAGATATTTAAAATTAAAATATATGAAGGAGAGATGAACATCATGATGGATCTTGGTTTGTTGATCATTCGTCTGGTCGTGGGATTGACGTTTGCGGGGCACGGCGCCCAAAAACTGTTTGGCTGGTTCGGGGGCCACGGATTGAAAGGAACCGGCGGATGGATGGAGTCCATCGGATTGAAGCCGGGCGTTACCATGGCGCTGTTGGCCGGACTGGGTGAGCTGGTGGGCGGCCTGCTGTTTGCCGCCGGTGTCGGCACGTGGGTCGGTGCGCTGTTGATCGCCCTGACCATGCTGGTGGCAATCGTCAAAGTTCACGGCGCCAACGGCTACTGGGTGACGCAAAACGGATACGAATACAACCTGGTGCTGATTGCGGTGGCAATCGGAGTAGCCCTGATCGGCCCCGGCGCTTACGTCCTGTTCTGATCATCGCACGATAAATGGTAGCTTTCGGAGACCGCATCCCTGTGTTGAAGGAGGAACTGCACATGCACATCGCTGTTTATTCGCCAAACGAACAAGGCAAAGGTCATTTCGGCAGCGGCGAGATCGTGGAGAACAAACCGATCGGTTTTCCGCACGAACACTCGGCTGTCAAGCGCGTCGGCCCGCTGTTTTACTGGGCCTGGGCCAAATCGCTGGCCACGTTTGAGATTCCCCTGCATCCCCACTCCGGTTTTGAAATCATTTCGTACGTCTTGACAGGCACGGTGGGGCATCGCGATACGCTTGGCAACCTGCAGCAGGTCTCGACCGGTGGCGCACAGGTCATGCAGACCGGCTCAGGCGTCTATCACGCGGAAGAACTGCCGGCGGGAACGGAAATGTTTCAGATCTGGTTTGAACCGCATCTGGCCCGCGCCGTCAAGGAAGCGCCCACGTACCATCAATACGACCATGAACAGTTTCCCGTGGAGGAAGCGGACGGCGTCCGGATCAAACATGTGATCGGCCCACAGGCGCCCATCCGGCTCGTGACCGACGCGGAGATGGCCGATATTGAGATCGCGGCAGGACAATCCTGGACCTATTCTCTTCCGGACGGATACGCTCTGGCGGCCGTGGTGGTGAGCGGCCGCGGCACTGCCTGGCCGCAGCGGCAGGCGGACGGGGGCGCTGCGGACAACGCTCCCCTGGAAACAGGCGACTTCACCGTCGTCACAACCAACGGGACGGAATCGGTCGTTTTCCAAGCCGATCCGGGTGAATCGCTGCGCCTCGTCGCCATCCGCGTTCCCGCCGAGGTGGAGTACCCGCTGTATCGCAAATAATCGCAGCGGCAAAAGCGAGGCCGTCACGTAGAAAGTGACGGCCTTTTTATTATGTTCGCGCCTCCTCCGCTAGCTGATCGGCCGGCCGTTTTCTAAGTCTGGCCAGCCCCTTGTTAAACTTTTGTTTGAAAGGAAAAGTGCCGCATTTCCTCCTCCCATTCACGATTTCCCCTTCATTCATCCGTTTTTTCCGGCAGGAATTTCCCCGTTTTCCCGCGAAAAAAGAACGTACATACGTTCGCTCTTTCATTTCCATCGATTCGGAGGAGAGTCACATGCTGCCCTGTAAACCGACTGCCGCCTTTGATTCCTTGTTCGAATACGCCGAGCGGATCAACCGGCTGAACGGCGGTACCGCCTGCGCCATCTACGTCATCCAGCGCGGCCGCATCGTCGCGGAGCACTACAGCGGCCGCCACTCCCACGCAGCCGATGCCCGTCCGGCGGCTGCCGATTCGCAGTTTCACGTCGCTTCCGTCCGCAAAAGCTACATCGGCTTTGCGGTCGCCTGGGCTGTGCACTCCGGCGGCATCGCCTCGCTGGACGAACCGGTCTCCCGCTACCTCTCTACGGATGAGGACAGCCGCCGCCTGCTGGACGGAGTCGCCGTCCGCCATTTGTTGACCCACACGCACGGACTGGATCGCGATGGCGATGGCCGGCTGGTCAGCCGCTTCGCACCGGGCACCGACTGGGCTTACAACAACACGGGCATCCAACTGCTCACCGAGCTGGTTCCCCGGGTGACCGGACTGACCGTCGCCGAATTGCTGGAGGAGAAGATTTTTGCCCCGCTCGGCTGGCGGGAGACCGGCTAGCGTACCGCTCCGGCGGAAACGCTGGTGCCGGTCATCATGGATCAGAAGGATACCGCCAAGCTGCTGGTTCACCCGGACCCGTCCGGTGCGGAACCCAATCTGCACGTTTCCGCGCGGGAGCTTGCCTGGTGGGGGTATCTCCACCTGAAAGCCGGTCAGCTCAACGGCAAGCAAATCGCTCCGGAAGCGGTATTTCGCCTGTCCGTGTCCTGCCAGTCGCCCTCGTCGCTGCCCCCCGGCCTGCCTCAAAACGGCTGTCTCTGGTTCGTCAATTCGGGGCCGTCGCCGCAGTACATCATCGGGGACAGCGTTCCCCGGGGCTCATACAAGATCGTCGGCCATTCCGGACCGCTCCTGCTCGTCGTTCCGGAACTGGACCTGGTGTTGGTCCGTATGGCCAACAAAAACGGCAACTACGAGGATGAGCAGGGCACCTATCTCGATTACCTGAAAGCGTTCAGCGACCGCGCCGTGGCAGCGGCCAAACGGGCGTAACCACCGCCTGGGCCCTGCTGATGGCCAAACTCGAAACGAACAAACGGTCTCCCCCGTCAGCGGGAGGAGACCGTTGTCATATCGAGCATCGTGCCTTCCCTGGCGAACCGCGTGTGCCAGGAGAACGCTTTTTCCAACACATGCGGCGTATGGCCGCCGCGCGCCAGCGCTTCCCGGAAGTAGTCGCGCAGTTGATCACGATAGAGCGGGTGGGCGCAGTTCTCGATGATCAGCCGGGCCCGTTCGCGCGGCGCCAGACCGCGCAGGTCGGCCAATCCCTGCTCCGTGACGACGATATCGACGTCGTGCTCCGTGTGGTCCACGTGGGAGACAAACGGAACGATGCTGGAGATCCTGCCGCCCTTGGCCACCGACTTGGTGACAAATATCCCCAGGCGGGCATTGCGGGCAAAGTCGCCGGACCCGCCGATGCCGTTCATCATACGCGTCCCCAGGACGTTGGTCGAATTGACGTTGCCGTAGATGTCAAACTCCAGGGCAGTGTTGATGGAGATGAGCCCCAGACGGCGGATTATCTCGGGATGGTTGCTGATCTCCTGCGGCCGCAGCACCAGCTTGTCGCGGTACGCGTGGAAGTTGGCTGCCACCTGCTTCATTTTCTCCGCCGTCAGCGTGATCGAACAACCGGACGCAAATGTCACCTTGCCTGCGTCAATCAGCTCAAACACAGCGTCCTGCAGCACCTCGGAATACACCGTCAAACCGGAAAACTCCGACTCCAAAAATCCGTTGAACACCGCATTGGCGACTGAACCGATACCGGACTGCAACGGCATCAGGTTTCGCGGCAGCCGCCCTTTTTTCACTTCATGACGCAAAAACTCGATCAAATGGCCGGCCATCACCGCCGTTTCCTCATCCGGCTCGACGATCGTGGACGGAGAGTCCCACTGCTCAGTGATGACGATGCCCTTCACTTTCTCCGGGTCGACCGGAATGCCCTTTTGCCCGATCCGCTGTTCGGCCGAGGTCAGCGGGATCGGCGCACGTTCCCCCTGCCGGCCTGGCGTGTAGATGTCGTGGATGCCTTCCAGCGCGAGCGGCTGTGCCACGTTCAGCTCGATGATGACGTGCTTGGCATGTTCCACGAAGACGTTGGAATTGCCCACAGAGGTCGACGGAATGATCATCCCGTCTTCCGTTACTGCAACCGCTTCCACGATTGCATAATCAATCGGGTCCATCACTCCCGCGCGGATCAGCTCGGCCGTATGGGACAAATGCTGATCGACAAACAGCAGTTCTCCCTCGTTGATCTTTTGCCGCATCACCGAATCCACCTGAAACGGCAGCCGCTTGCCGACTATTCCCGCTTCCGCCAACACCGTGTCCACGCCGGAGCCCAGGGACGCCCCCGTGTATACGTTGACGGTAAGCGGCCGTCTCCCCTGTTTTGCCTGTTCTGCCAGGGCGACCGGCACGACCTTGGCGTCACCGGCCCGCGTAAACCCGCTCAGCCCGAGGGTCATGCCATCCTCAATCCAGCTTGCCGCTTCCTCTGCCTGGACGATTTTGTCTCGCAGGCGTTGATCGCGTAAGCGCTCCCATACCATGTTAGCCACCTGCCCATTTCGTTCGTCTGTTTGCTACCACAGTAGCACATCCAAACTGAACGAGCACTCGATTTCCCGCAAGCCAGAAAATGCGGCGGCAGGCCAGAAAAAACACCCCTGAACATCAACGGCGCCCAACGACAGGCCCAGGGCTTAACGTCCCTTAAAACCCGAGCCTTTGCCGGAAATGGCTGGCGTAGGACTGGCTGACCGGCACGCGGGTCCGCTGCTTGTCTTTCATCTCCAGCATGAATGTAGAATGAAAATGCGGATGGATAAAGCCAACCGCTTCGATATTGACCAGATAGCTCCGATGGCAGCGCACGAACTGTTCGGGCGGCAGCATTCGTTCCAGTTCGGTCAGGCTGTAGCGGTTGACGTACGAGCCGTTTGCCGTGTGCAGCAGCGTTTTGCCCTCGTGTGAACGGATAAACATGATGTCCGACACGTGGACAGGCAGCCAGCCGTTGTCCGTCTTGCCGGTCAGCACGGTCAGCGCCGGCAGCGGCGCCATATGCGGCATCAACACCCGGGGGTATATCGCAGTGACGCAGCCCTCGAGCCGTGCGCCGCGCACAAGCGGCAGCGAGACACCGTAATAGGGAACGCCAAACACCCGGCTTTCCACGTATTGCGCCACTTTCCGGCGAGCAGTAAGCGCTTTGTGCGTCGCCGAGCCTTCCCGCACTGCGTCGCCCGGTTTGATTTTCAGGTCGATGCTGGCGCTGGGCTGATAGTAAATGTAGCGGGAATCGTCCGAGACGGCGATCGACACGCCCTCCGGGATCACTTCACCGATCATCTGCAATACTTCGGGAACCAGTGTTTTCTCCATGCTTCATCCCTCTGCCATGAAAATGGATGTGTACTTTTATTAAAACACAATTGCGCCTGCTCCGGACGAACTCTCCTCTCTTTTCCACCGGCGGCGCCGATTTCGCAATTTGAACGGCAACGGAAAAAGACCCCGGCGCTGCATGTGCAGTCCGAGGTCTTTTCACCATTACGACATTACGACGTTTTCCTTCTGGACATATCCGACTCGCCCTGGTACTTGTATTCTTTCTCCCAGAAATCCGCGTCGGCAATGCCCACCTTGACCGGATCGAATACCGGGTCTTTCCCTTCTTTCATCTGGCGTTCATAGTCCTTCAACACGGCCAGCGCCGGCTTGGTGAGCAGCAGAATGGCGATGATGTTCAGCCACGCCATGCTGCCGACGCCAATGTCCCCCAAGGTCCAGGCCAGACTTGCCGTCTTCACGCTTCCGTAGAAGGTGACCCCCAGGATGACGATCTTCAAGGCGTACTCCGTCCAGGGCCGCTTCACGTAGCGGTTGAGATAGGCCAGGTTGGTCTCCGCCATGTAGTAGTAGGCCATGATCGTGGTAAAGGCAAAGAACAGGAGCGCAATCGCGACAAACGGTGCGCCGAAGCCGGGAAACACCGACTCGATAGCCTGCTGGGTATAAATCGGACCCGGCTCGACGTTACCCAGGTTGTTCACGATGGGCGCCGCTCCTTCAGGCGTTACGTTGTACATGCCGGTAATCAAAATCATGAAAGCGGTTGCAGAACAGACAAACCACGTATCCACGTAGACGGAGAACGCCTGAACCAGCCCCTGCTTGGCAGGATGGGACACTTCTGCTGCGGCGGCTGCATGCGGCGCGGTCCCCTGCCCCGCTTCGTTGGAATAGATCCCCCGCTTCACACCCCAGGAGATGGCGGCGCCGAGAATGCCGCCGAAGGCAGCGTCCACACCAAACGCACTTTGGAAGATCAGCTTCAACACGCCAGGCAATTGGTTAATGTTCATAATGACAATAATCAAGGCCACCAAAATATAACCCAGCGCCATAAACGGCACGACTACCTGTGCTACATTGGCAATCCGCTTGACGCCGCCGAAGATGATCGCAGCCAACAACACGACCAGGAAAATACCCGTAATGGCAGGGTGGATATTAAAGGCGTTTTCGATCCCCGCCGCGATGCTGTTTGCCTGCACACCCGGCAGCAGCACGCCCGTTGCAATGACGGTCACCACTGCAAACAAGACAGCGTACCATTTCAGCTTCAGCCCTTTTTCAATGTAATAGGCAGGGCCGCCGCGAAACTGGCCATCTTGTTTGGTTTTGTACACCTGACCCAAGGCGGCTTCGACGAACGCCGAACCTGCCCCCAAAAAGGCCATCATCCACATCCAGAAGACCGCACCCGGTCCCCCTGCAGCGATCGCGGTCGCCACGCCGGCGATGTTGCCCGTCCCGACACGGCCGGACAGCGCCATCGACAAGGCTTGGAAAGACGATACCCCTGCCTCGGAGCTCTTTCCTTCAAACATGTGCTTGATCATGGCTTTAAAGTGTCTCAGCTGCAGAAACCGGGTCGCCAACGAGTAAAACAAGCCTGTCCCCAAACAGAGATAAATCATTGCAGGACTCCAAATAAGGTCGTTGATCCACGTAATGATTGCTTCCAAATAAATTGCCCCCTTTCAAAATCTTTCGATATTGTGCAATTATAAAATATTTCGTTTGTTCATACAACTGGAAATAATTTCGACACCGTCCGAAACCAGACCAGCCAATGAATCACCGTCATATTGAATACCCACTGTCTTGCGAGAAAACGTATGGCCGCCAAAACAAAAAAGGACGGTAAAAACCGTCCTGACATATATGGATACATGGAGGGATGCGGGGAAAGAGTGGTGTTGCTCGCCTATGACCGAATGTCTCGCCGTTAGTTCTGGGCGGAATCGGTAGTAGATTCGGAACCTGTCGAACCCGAATCAGTGGAGCCGGTGGTGTCAGAAGCCCCCGTCGAGGCGTCGGACGTGCCGGCATTCGAGTCAGCTACACCAGCATTCGCGTTCGATTGTTCTTGAGAAACCGAGCTGTCGGTCGATTGGTTTTCCGTTTGAGTAGACGTCTCCGGAGTCGTGGCACTTCCGCCGTCCTGCTGTGTTGCCGGTTCCGGCGTGTCCGTTCCATTGGAGCATGCCACCAGGCTACCGGACAGCAGTACAGCCACAGCGGCCAGGGATACCCATGTTTTTTTCATGTTCATTCTCCCCTTTCGTTTCAAGGTTCATGACGACCTCGCCGTCACATTCATAGCGTAACGGGAAAAGATAGCCATTCCGTGAGCGAAGTGGGAAAAAACCATGAACAAACTATGAAAAAATCATGACCGTCCCGAACCGCTTCGACGCCGTATTACTGCGCTTGCGCCTGACGGTACTTTTCCACGGTCGGCAGCCAGACCGTAAACGTGGTTCCCAAGCCCGGCTCGCTTTCCACCGTGATGGTTCCGTCGTGCAGTTCGACCAGCTCTTTGACGATCGCCAGCCCCAACCCCGTGCCCTTGTTTTTCTTGGAACGTCCGCGATCTACCTTGAAAAACCGTTCCCAAATGCGCGGGAGGTCGTCTGCAGCGATGCCAATGCCGCTGTCGGCGACAGACATCCTCACCCACTCGCCATCCGGTTCTGCGGTGATGCGGATCGTCCCTTCGTCGGTAAATTTCACTGCATTTTTGACCAGGTTTTTCACAATTTGGGCGACACGGTCCTTATCGGCGTAGATCTTCGGCAGGTTGCCCGCCAGTGCCACCTCGATCTCCAGCCCTTTCTCCGCCGCTTCAGGGCGAAAGGCAAACGCCGTCTTGTTGATCACCTCGGCCACATCGACCGGGAATCTGGCCAGCGTCACCTCGTTGTTCTCCAATTTCATCAAATCCATCAGGTCGTCTACCAGACGGTTGATTTGCATCGTTTCCGAGTACATCACGGCGTAATACTTTTGCCGCGCTTCCTCCTCTTCCACCAGGCCGTCCTGCAGCGCCTCCAAAAAGCCTTGGATCGCCGTCAGCGGCGTCCGCAGCTCATGCGACACGTTGGCGAGAAAATCGTTGCGCACCCGCTCCAGGTGGTGCCGTTCCTGCTCCACCCGTTCCAGCTTTTCCGCCAACGTATTGATCGTCTGCGCAAGGTCGCTGATCTCGTCCGCCGTGTCTATCTTGACCCGCTCGGCGTAGTTGCCTCGTCCAATTTCCGTGGCCGTGCGCTCGATTTTTTTCAGCGGCCGGGAGATCGACCATGAGAGATAGGAGACCATTGCCGTGGACAGCAGGACGCCGAACAGGGTGGCCCAGAGGATGGTTTCCCGCATTTGGGCAAAGGTGCGCTCGATGCCTTCGATCGGGGCGTGCAGAATGATCCCCCCGTAGATCTCCTCTCCTTCTCCCCAGGGAATGGCGACGGAGAGCATCGGGTCCGCCAAGCCATCGATCTTCAGTTCCGTTACCGCGTTTTCCCCGTTCAGCACCTTGTTGGCGATCGACATCGCGACCGATTTTCCCGTAAACACTTCGTCTTTCATCGAGGTGGCGACAATTTTCCCATCAGCGTCAAACAGCCAGATGCGCACATCGTACGTTTCGTCCAGATTGCGCAGTTGTTCCAGCAGACGTGCATTAACCCGACGGCTGTCATTTATCTGTACGTTCACTTTTTTCGCCTGGCGCAGCAGTTCCTGTTGCTTGGCATTGTAAAAGTATTCCTTGGCGAAAAAGGAGATCAACAGACCGGAGATGCCCAATCCGATCAGCACGGTGGCAAGATAGCTGAACAACAGGCGGCGAAAGATGCTTTTCGACATCCCCAGCATTACTTGTCCACCTCGAATTTGTAGCCGATTCCCCACACCGTGTGGATGCATTCGTAGGGAAGCTTGCTCAGCCGCTGCCTGATCTTTTTGATGTGCACGTCAATCGTGCGGATGTCGCCAAAATAGTCAAAACCCCAGATTTGTTCCAGCAATTGCTCACGCGAAAAGACGCTGCCCGGCGATTTTGCCAGATGGACCAGCAGGTCAAACTCCTTTGGGCGAAAGCTGATTTTTTCACCGGCTGCGATCACTTCCCGCTTGTCCAAATCAATGGACAACTGATCGAATGTGAGCAGGCGCGCCGCGTCTTCCTCCACCTTTTCCCTCGGCTGCATTCTTCTGAGGATGGCCCGAATCCTGGCCACCAGTTCACGCGGACTGAATGGTTTCGTTACATAATCGTCTGCCCCAAGCTCCAAGCCGAGCACACGGTCAAATTCTTCGTCCTTTGCCGTAAGCATGATGATCGGCGTGTCCCATCTTTTGCGGATTTCGCGGCACGCCTCAAAGCCGTCCATCTGCGGCATCATGACGTCGAGAATAATCATGTCCGGCGATTCTTTTTCCACCAGCTCCAGCGCTTGTCTGCCGTCGCTGGCCACTACCAGGTCAATCTGCTGCTTCGCAAAGTACAGGCGAATGATTTCGCATACGTTTGGATCGTCATCGGCTACCAACACCTTTGTACGGCTCATAGCCAACAACCCCCCTTCTCCCATCGGTACTTTTTTGGAGGCAGCCCTATTTGTCACATGTGTTGTAGGAACAGTACCCTGTGTTGATCTTCATTCGGAAACAACAAGACAAGCTTCCGCTGAGAAGAACCTGCTTCTTCGAGAAGCCATGCAGCAAAAGCTTTTCGTAAAGGCTTTCCTTATGGTAACACAGATGGGGATGAATGTGGACCTGTAAAGGCGGGGGAATCATTGTCATTTATGGGGCTGCTGATAGAGAGAGACAAAGACAGGCTCCTTCACCTCATCCTCCAGCACGAAGTCTGGAATCTGACGATTGAGATGCATCTGGATGCGGTGATTAGCCATACCGGTTGAAACCAGATCATGGTATTACGCTCAACACAAAAAACCCCGCCTCTTTCCCGTTGCGAAAAAGAGACGAGGTTTTCGTTTACGTTCATTCCCTGAAAACTGGATATGCATGGCGGCAAAGGATCATGGAGTGGATAAGTCCTCGACCGATTAGTATTCGTCAGCTCCACGCGTTA
>NZ_JAGTPT010000002.1:0-281905 GCF_018195675.1 Brevibacillus sp. NL20B1 | reverse complement strand
CGGGCGAAGGGGGCTTTTCTTTAGCAAAAATGGGAAAGGTAGTGGTGGGAGCTGCCTGTCCCGTGTGAGGCGTTTCGCTCTCGGAATCCGCTGTTGCCTTCCATGTGAATATTTTCCTGTTTGATTGGTCAGAATAAAACCATGAATGGAGGGAAGGGAATGCTATGAAAAGGACGCTGAATCTGGGTCTGTCTGTGCTCATCACATGTGTTGCTTTCTTTTCTCCAATGGCGGCGGCAGCCAATGAAAAACCCGCCCCCGATCAAAAGGAGATGAATTTCGCGCCGCACGCGACGTCCGCCATCTTGATGGAAGCGGATACGGGCACCGTTCTGTTCGAGAAAAACGCGCATGAAAAACTGCCTCCGGCCAGCATCACCAAAGTGATGACGCTGCTGCTGATCATGGAAGCGCTGGATCGAGGCGAGATCAAGCTGACCGACAAGGTTCGCACCAGCGAACGGGCGGCGTCGATGGGGGGCTCGCAAATCTTTTTGCAGCCCGGAGAAGAAATGACCGTCGAAGACATGATCAAGGGTATCGCAATCGCGTCCGGCAATGACGCCTCTGTCGCCATGGCCGAGCATCTGGCCGGCACAGAAGAGGCATTCGTGGCCCGGATGAACGAGCGGGCCAAGCAGCTCGGCATGAAGAATACCCATTTTGTGAATTCCAACGGTCTGCCGGCCCCCAATCATTACTCCTCGGCGATGGACATTGCGATTATGTCCCGCGAGCTGTTAAAACACGAACTGATTACCAAATATACCGGGACCTATCAGGACTATTTGCGAAAAGACACGGACAATCCGTTCTGGCTGGTCAACACCAACCGCCTCGTCCGGTTTTACGAAGGGGTGGACGGGCTGAAGACAGGTTACACCAGCGAAGCGAAATACTGCCTGACGGCAACTGCCAAGCGCAACAACATGCGGGTGATCGCCGTCGTGATGGGAGAACCCGATACCAAGACGCGCAATGCGGAAGTGGCCACGCTGTTCACCTACGCGTTTACCCACTTCCAGGTGCAGCCGGTCTATAAAAAGGGAGAAGTGGTGCAGCCGATCACCGTGGACAAGGGAAAGCTGCCGCAGGTCAATGTCATTACACCGCAAGCGGTCAGTCTGCTGATGAAGCGGGGCGAATCGTCTGATCACTACACCAGGGAGGTCGTCCTGAATCAGACGGTAAATGCGCCCATCAGCAAAGACCAGGTTGTCGGTCACATCTTCATCCGAAACAAGGAAGGCAAAGAAGTAAGCCGTATTGATCTCTATCCGGAGCAATCGATAGAGAAGGCAGGCATGTGGGAGATTCTCAAGCGAACCACAAAACACGTCTTGATTGGCTATTGAACTGTCAGCACGATCGCGAAAAGAATCGAGTTGCCACGAATGTGACCTTCGGCTGCTCGATTTTTTTGTTCTTTTGTCGCCTGGCAGGAAATGGAACAAGCCGGACAGAAAAGAGAGAGAACTACGGGATGAAGGAGAGTGTGTCAGCCATGAGTCTACGCATCGCCACGGAGACCAAGCAGGACGTGCTGGTCGTCCGTTTGCAGGGAGAACTGGATCACCACACGGCGGAAGAGTTGCGCAGCACGGTGGATGGGATTCTGCGCAATCCGCATATACGCCACATCGTACTCAGTCTGGCCGATTTGGCGTTCATGGACAGCTCTGGCATCGGAGTCATTCTCGGCCGTTACAAGCAAATATCTGCCCGCTCCGGCGAAATGGTCGTATGTTCGATCAATCCGACCATCTACCGGATTTTTGAGATGTCAGGCCTGTTCAAGGTGATCAAGTTCCGCGAAAGCGAAGCGGAAGCGCTGCATGTACTGGGGGTGGCGTAAGATGACCACGCGCAATTTCATGACGGTCTCGTTTGCTGCCCTGAGCCAAAACGAAGCGTTTGCCCGTGTGGCCGTCGCATCGTTCATCTCGCAATGGGATGTGACGGTCGAAGAGTTGGAAGAGATCAAAACGGTTGTGTCCGAGGCTGTTACCAACGCGATCATTCACGGGTACGAGGAAAACGCTGAAGGCGTGGTCCGCATCTCTGTCAGCATCGAAGACGGCCTGGTCGATCTGCTGGTAGAAGACCAGGGCAAAGGCATCGAGGACGTCGATCTGGCCATGCAGCCGCTCTACACCAGCAAGCCGGAACTGGAACGCTCCGGAATGGGCTTTACGATCATGGAAAATTTCATGGACACACTGGAGGTGGTGACCGCCGTCGGAAAAGGAACCACCGTTCGCCTGACCAAACGCCTTTCGTGTGCCAAAGCCTTGCAAAATTAGGGGTAGTGCCAATGGGTGCCGATATCAAAAATGCCAGTCAGCCTTTTCTGACCAATGATCAAGTGAAGGAATTGATTGCCAAGAGCCAGAAGGGAGATGCTGAAGCCCGCGAGCTGCTCGTCAACAGCAACATCCGGCTGGTGTGGTCGGTCGTCCAGCGCTTTATCAACCGCGGCTACGAGGCGGACGACCTGTTCCAGATTGGATGCATCGGCTTGCTGAAGGCCGTGGACAAGTTTGACCTGGCGTACGACGTCAAATTTTCCACCTACGCCGTGCCGATGATCATCGGGGAAATTCAGCGGTTTTTGCGCGACGACGGGACGGTCAAGGTGAGCCGCTCTCTCAAGGAGACGGCCAACAAGGTGCGGCGGGCAAAAGACGAGCTGTATAAAACGTACGGCCGGGCGCCGACCATTTCGGAAGTGGCGGAGGCTGTGGGCATTACGCCGGAAGAGGTGGTGCTGGCTCAGGAAGCGAGCAGGGCGCCGTCGTCGATTCACGAGACGGTGTTTGAAAACGACGGTGATCCGATTACGCTGATTGACCAGATTGCCGATGAAGGCGTCAACCGATGGTTTGAAAAAATTGCGCTGAAGGACGCTATCAGCCGGCTGAACGAGCGGGAGCAGCTGATCGTCTATCTGCGCTACTACAAGGATCAGACCCAATCGGAAGTGGCAGAGCGGCTGGGCATCTCGCAAGTGCAGGTGTCGCGGCTGGAGAAGCGCATCTTGCAAACAATCAGGGACCAGATTGAGCAGTAAGCTCGTCTGGTCTCAGCGTGTAGACAAAGTTCGCGGCGCATGGGAGATCGGGCCCGCTCGCTCGCTTGACGCCCAGCACAGAAGCGGATGAAGTCCGCTCCAAAACGAGACGCGGGCAGGGGACAAACATCTGGGTATTTCGATGAAGTGAGACTTGTGTCCCCTGTTGATTCCCGCGTCTTCGTTTTTTTCGCTGAGTCGGTCGTCAAAGGAGCTCGCTTGGCCCATCCCGCCATGCGATGCCCATTGTCTTCCGCTTCGGTTGATGAATAGGCAGGCCTTTTGGCCTGGAAATCATTTTTTGTGGACGTTAACTCAATGAACCGTTTGTCTTCAGTCTGGGACTAGATTGAGCAGTAAGCTCGTCTGGTCTTTTTTTATGCGCGATAAAGTGTGAGGCTGCAACTGCATGATAGGACCGGCAAACGGCGCATACTAGCGAAAGATCGGCAGGGCACAAAGGAGGGGTGGACGTGCAAGAACCTTTGTATCTGCGACTGCGAAAACGGCTGTCTGTCAAACCGCAGGCGGTGATCACCCTGGGAGACATCTGCCAGCTCTACTGGGACGGGGAACGGGAGAAGGCATTAGCGAGAATGCCTGTCTATCGCGTGCAGCCGGAAGACGGCGATCTGATCATCATCGACATCATGCAGGTGATTCGCAAGATCCGGACTGCCTATCCGGAAACCCCGCTGGAGATTCAGGGAGCGGCGCAGATCATCGTGGAAGTGCTCAACCCGCGGAAACGGCCCAAACTGGTGCTGGTAGCCGCAGTATGGCTGCTGCTGTTTGTCGGGTCGGGGCTGGCGATCATGAACTTTCATACGGACGTGAGCATGCTGCAGGTTCATCAGCGGATCCACTACCTGATCACCGGGCAGGCGAGCGAGCAGCCGCTGTGGCTGCAAATCCCCTATTCGATCGGAATCGGACTGGGGATGATCCTGTTTTTTAATCATTTGTTTAAAAAACGGATTACAGAAGAGCCCAGTCCGCTGGAAGTGGAGTTGTTCATGTATCAGCAAAGCCTGGATCAGTATTACATCCAGCACGAAAACAAGGAAAACGAGCGGACCAAGACATGAACGTCTGGCATTATCTGCTGCTGGTGCTGATCGGACTGGGAGGGGGAGTGGCCGTCGGCAGCGGATTCGTCGCCTTTATCACCGTGCTGGACATCATTCCGCGGCTGGCGCAGCTGACCAATGCCAAGCGCTACATACAGGCGCTGGAATGGGCGCTCGTGGCCGGTGCCCTGTTTTTTACCTTGGCTGACTTTTTTCAATGGGTGGCGCGTCTGCCGCTGGTGATCACTTCCCTGTACGGCATCATCGCCGGCGTGTTCGTGGGCATGCTGGCGGCGGGATTGACCGAGGTGCTGAACGTGTTTCCGATCTTGGCGAAAAGGCTGAACGTGGACGATAAGCTGATTGTCCTGCTGATGGCGATGGTGTTCGGAAAGATTGGCGGGTCACTGCTGCAGTGGCTGTTTCACTTGTAATCGCGCACTATGATGGAAAACACATCCATTCATAGAAGTGAATCGTAATTGGAATCATATGGATATGCCATATGCATGCGGTCAGGAGTGGCAGCACTGCACTTATGAATCAATAAGGAGTGATCAAGGTGGGGACCAAGACGAAAACGTCCAATTCGATGCCCATGACGAAGCAACTGTATCAGCAACAGGCGGCCAAATACCAGCCAAAGCGAAACGTCCTGCTCAATTCGCTGCGCGCCTTTTGGGTAGGCGGGACGATCTGCCTCTTGGGACAAATCTTGCAGAACATGTATATCAGCTTTTTCGGATTTACCGAAAAAACAGCAAGCAATCCGACCGTGGCCACCCTGATTTTTTTGTCCGTGCTGCTGACCGGCCTGGGCATCTACGACAACATCGGCCAGTATGCGGGAGCCGGCTCTGCAGTGCCGGTAACCGGGTTTGCCAATTCGATCGCCTCTGCCGCGATTGAGCATCGCAGCGAGGGATATGTGCTGGGGGTCGGCGGCAACATGTTCAAGCTGGCCGGTTCCGTCATCGTGTTTGGCGTGGTGGCCGCCTTTGTCGCGGGCATCTTGAAGACACTCTGGAAGATGTTCACGTAAGGGGGGACGTATCGTGGGCAGCCAAGCAGGGGAATTCCGGGTTAGCCGGCAAACCTGGCAGTTCACCAGGGACGTGCGGCTTGTGTCTTCGGCGACTGCGGTCGGCCCCAAGGAAGGGGAAGGGCCGCTAGGGACCTATTTTGACAAGGTATACGACGACATGTATGCCGGCCAGGATTGCTGGGAGGATGCAGAGCGTCAATTGATGGAGGATGCGGTGCAGCTTGCTCTGGACAAGGCGGGGCTGACCGAACAGGATGTCGACGTGATCATCGCCGGTGACCTTTTAAACCAAAACATTACGACCAACTTCACGGCAGAGCAGCTGGCCATCCCGCTCATGGGCATGTACGGCGCTTGTTCCACCTCCATGCTCACTCTGGCGAACGCGGCAGCGCTGGTGAACGCCGGCTACGTCAACCGGGCGATTGCCGCCTGCAGCAGCCACAACGCGACAGCCGAGCGTCAATACCGCTATCCGACCGAGTACGGCGGACAAAAGCCGCCGTCTGCCCAGTGGACCGTGACGGGAGCGGGGGCGGGACTGGTCGGTATCGGCGGAAACGGGCCGCGTATTACCTATGCGACCATCGGCAAAGTGGTGGACATGGGAGTGAAGGACCCGTTTGACATGGGGTCGGCGATGGCGCCCGCTGCCGTCTCTACCTTGCAGACTCATTTCACCGACACCGGCCGAACTCCGCGCGATTACGATTTGATCGTCACGGGTGACCTGGCATCGGTCGGGTATCCAATCGTCAAGGAATGGATGCAGCGGGAAGGGTATGACATGGAAGGCGTATACAACGACTGCGGCTTAATGGTGTACTCACCCGAACAGGAGGTGTTCGCGGGCGGCAGCGGCTGTGCCAGCAGTGCCGTGGTCACCTACGGCTACATCGTCGACCAGCTGAACAAAGGGCTGCTGAAAAAAGTGCTGGTGTGTGCCACCGGCGCGTTGTTAAGCCCGGTCAGCTACCAGCAGGGCAATTCCATCCCGTGCATCGCCCACGCCGTGGCGTTGGAAGGAGGAGAAGCGTAATGGAATACCTCATCGCATTCGTGGTGGGCGGATTGATCTGCGTCGTGGGCCAACTGCTCATGGATGTCGCCAAACTGACTCCCGCCCATGTCATGAGCACGCTGGTCGTCTCCGGTGTCGTTCTGGACTTCATCGGCGTGTACGACAAGCTGATCGACTTTGCCGGCGCCGGAGCCACTGTGCCGATCACCAGCTTTGGCCATGCGCTGTATCACGGAGCGATCAGCGAAGCGGAACAACACGGACTGATCGGCGTCATCACCGGTATATTCGAGGTTACCAGCGCCGGGATTTCTGCGGCGATCGCGTTTGGCTTTTTGGCATCACTTGTCTTCAAACCCAAAGGCTGAAATACCGATGCAGCGGGACGGTGATCCTCATGGGCGGACAACGGCGAAAAGTCATTCTGGTGACCGACGGTGATCACGTCGCGCAAAAAGCGGTAGAGGCCGTAGCACGTCAGATCGGCGGCCGCGCCATTTCCCTGTCAGCGGGAAATCCCACGCCTCTGTCCGGCAAGCAGATCGTGGAACTGATCAAAACGGCTGCCTCCGATCCGGTGCTGGTCATGTTTGACGACAACGGCGACGTCGGACGTGGCCAGGGCGAACGGGCACTCGAATACGTGGTCCGGCATCCCGATATAGAAGTCCTGGGCGCCATCGCCGTCGCCTCCAACACCAAAGGGGTGAGGGGGGCGTCAGTGAAGGTCTCGGTGGACAACCGGGAGCGGATTGTAGACGAGGCAGTGGACAAGAATGGTTTTCCCGATGACTCGCTGGAAAACCGCATCTACGGAGATACGGTTGACGTCCTCAACGAGCTGCAGGTGCCCAACATCATCGGCATCGGGGACATCGGCAAGATGCAGGGCAGGGATCACCTGCACAAGGGGTGCCCGGTCACATTGAGAGCGGTGAAATGGATACTGGAAAGGAGCGGTTCCCATGGCACAGAAAGTCGCGACGAAACGGCGCCCCATCTCGGAATTCGTGGACGAGAACAAGGAGTATCTGAATGAAAAGCTGGGGGTGGGGGTCAGTTTTGATGTGGGTGTGCACGAGTTTACCGTGGGCGGCACGCGTCTCCTGCTGTACTACATAAACGGCTTTGCCAGTTCCGACATCGTCGTTCAGGTAATGCGCGACCTGAACGATTTGCGGGAGCGGGACATGCAGTCCAACGTACTCGAACATTTGTACCACAAGTACATCCCGTTTTTTCAGTTGACCAAAGTGTCCACCACCGACGAGTTTTTAGACAAGCTCCTCGTGGGCCAGGTGGGAATTATCATCGACCGGTCGACGGAAGCGATCATTATGGACGCCAAGGAACTGCCCACGCGTCAGCCGGAAGAGCCGGATACGGAGCGAATCGTCCGCGGCGCCCACGACGGGTTTACGGAAACGCTGGTGACCAACACCGCTCTGACGCGGCGGCGGATTCGGGACGAACGGCTGCGTTTTGAAATCATGCAGATTGGGGAGCGGACCAAAACCGACGTGGCTCTCGCCTACCTGAAGGATGTGGCCAACGAGGGATTGATCCAGAAGCTGAGACAGCGTCTGCAAAATATCCAGATTGACGGTATTCCGATGGCGGAAAAAACCGTGGAGGAATTCATCATCGGCAAAACGCTGAACCCGTTTCCCCTCGTCCGCTATACGGAGCGGCCGGACGTGGCGGCGGTTCATCTGCTGGAGGGACACGTACTGATCTACGTGGACACGTCGCCGAGCGTCATGATCACGCCCGCCACCTATTTTCATCACGTCCAGCACGCCGAGGAGTATCGCCAGACCCCTGTCGTCGGTGCCTATCTGCGCTGGGTACGCTTTTTTGGAATCTTCGCCTCTGTCTTTCTGCTGCCAGTCTGGCTGCTGCTGGCGATGCACCCTTCGATGATACCGGATCAGCTTGCCTATATCGGCATTAAGAAAAAGGCGGAAATTCCGCTCTTGGGGCAGTTTGTCCTGGCGGAATTGGGACTCGATCTGATGCGGATGGCGGCGATTCACACGCCGCAGCCGCTGTCAATCGCGATGGGCTTGCTGGCGGCGATTCTGGTGGGGGAAGTAGCGATCAAGGTGGGGCTGTTCGCGCCTGAAGTGATCCTCTACCTGGCGGTGGCCGCCGTCGGCATGTTTGCCACCCCCAGTTATGAACTGGCGCAGGCCAATCGGCTTGTCCGCCTCTTCCTCATCCTGATGGTCGGCTTCTTTTCCACGGCCGGACTGATGATTGGGCTGACCGTCGTTCTGGTGGGATTGGCCGCCACCCGCTCGCTGGATACCCCGTACCTCTGGCCGTTTATTCCGTTCAACTACAAGGCGATGAAGGACGTGGTGATCCGCATGGCCGTGCCGATGAAAAACAAGCGGCCGAGCATTGTCCGTTCCTCCGACTCGTCACGGCAGTAGACTGCCGGGGAATTTTCTGACAATTAAGCCCTAACCCATTGTCAAACGCACTTTATTGTAGTAAATTGAATGGTAAGCCTCGGATGCTAGGTGGTTACGGCAACTGGCCAATTGCGCTCAGTTGCCTTTATGTATAAAGACACAACGCAACCGCACGGTATGCAGCAGGAGATTGGAGAGGATTTGGGGATGTTTTTGCACGGGACCAGTCGAGTAAACGAACGGGGACATTTGGAAATAGGCGGCTGTGACGTCACGGAGCTGGCTGTCCGGTACGGGACGCCATTGTACGTGTACGATGAAGCGCTGATTCGCAGCAAATGCCGGGCGTACATGGAGGCGTTCCGCCAGTCCGGGTTCCGTTTTCAGGTCGCCTACGCAAGCAAGGCGTTTTGCACCATGGCCATGTGCAAGCTGGTGGAGGAGGAAGGGCTGTCGCTCGACGTCGTCTCCGGCGGCGAATTGTACACCGCCCTGCAGGCCGGGTTTCCCGCCGAGCGGATTCACTTCCACGGCAACAATAAATCATTGGAAGAGATTACGATGGCGTTGGATGCCGGCATCGGCTGTTTCGTCGTCGACAATTTTTACGAGCTGGACATCCTCCGGCAGTTGGGCGAGGAGCGAAATGAGAAGGTGGCGGTGCTCCTGCGCGTGACGCCCGGTGTAGAGGCGCATACGCACGAATACATTTCCACCGGCCAGCAGGATTCCAAATTCGGGTTTGATGTCAAGAGCGGGCAGGCATTGGACGCGATCAAGCAGGCCCACGAAAGCGACTGGCTGAACCTGCTCGGCGTACACAGCCATATCGGCTCACAAATCTTCGAGACGGACGGCTTTATCATCGCCGTTGAGCGACTGGCAGAACTACTTCTGGAAGCAAAAGAGCGGTTTGGCTATCTTCCGCAAGTGCTGAACGTTGGCGGCGGCTTCGGCATCCGCTATGTGGAGGGGGACACGCCGCTTCCGCCAGAGGAGTACGTCAAAGCAATCACGACAGCCGTGCGGCAGGAACTGACTGCCCGTGACATCCCGCTGCCGGAGCTGTGGATCGAACCGGGCCGCAGCATTGTCGGAGAGGCAGGCACCACGTTGTATCGCATCGGCTCTCGCAAGGAGATTCCTGACGTGCGCAAATACCTGGCCGTGGACGGCGGGATGACCGACAACCTGCGGCCGGCGCTGTACCAGGCCCAATACGAGGCGGCTGTCGCCAACCGCATGAACGAACCGGCGACAGAACAGGTCTCGATTGCGGGCAAATGCTGCGAGACGGGGGACATGCTGATCTGGGATGTTACGCTGCCGCCGGCACAAGCGGGCGACATCCTGGCTGTCACCAGCACTGGCGCTTACGGCTACGCCATGGCCAACAACTACAACCGGATTCCGCGCCCTGCGGTCGTCTTTGTCAAGGACGGCGAAGCGCAGCTGGTGGTGAAGCGGGAGAGCTTCGCCGATCTGATCCGTCACGACCTGCTTCCCACATGTGCTGAAGTGCTGCGCTAAGACAGCAGCGGAAGAGATTGGACGAGGGAAGTGCAGCGTGGTAAAATGGGGGCGTTATGACTCTTCCCACGTCTGGAGGCAATAGAATGAAAAAAGCGTTGATCACCATGGAAAACGGCAACCAGATCGAGCTGGAACTGTTCGATCAGGAAGCGCCGGGAACAGTGGCCAATTTTGAAAAACTGGCAAATTCGGGATTCTACAACGGCCTGACGTTCCACCGCGTCATCCCCGGATTCGTGGCGCAGGGCGGATGCCCGTACGGCACAGGAACCGGCGGTCCGGGCTACACCATCAAGTGCGAGACCGAAGGCAATCCGCACAAGCATCTGCGCGGCTCCCTGTCGATGGCACACGCGGGCAAGGATACGGGCGGAAGCCAGTTCTTCATCTGCTACGACTCCTTCCCCCACCTGGACGGCGTTCATACGGTTTTCGGCCGCGTGACGAAAGGCATGGAGCACGTGGATGCGATCAAGCAAGGCGACAGAATGGAAAAAGTGGAAGTGTTCGCTGAATAGCGGCAAGGGAGCATATCCGTTGCATTCATCAAATCCCCTCGCGGTGGACTGCGGGAAACGCCCAGGTGCGTATAGGGCGAAGCCAGTCTGCCGGAGGGGATTTTGTGCTGCTTGTCGATAGAGCCCCGTTCTCCCATGCACTCGGGGTTGTATCCCTCCCAGTCTGCTGGTATGCTAGAAGATAGCGATTTTTTCGGAGGAGAACGGAATGGACTTTTCGGATCTGTTTCATTTTGAGTGGGAAACGGTGCCGTTTCGCTTGATTGCGTTCGTCATCGCCTTTACGCTGCACGAGTGGGCGCACGCCTACGTGGCCTGGAAGCTGGGGGATGACACGGCCAAGCGGGAAGGGCGGCTGACGCTCAATCCGATTCCCCACATTGACCCATTCGGGCTGATTTTGATTTTGTTCGGACCGTTTGGCTGGGCCAAGCCCGTGCCGATCAATCCACTGCAATTCCGCGGCAACAAACGGCTGGGGATCGTCTACGTGTCGGCGGCCGGCCCGCTGATCAACCTCGTGCTGGCTGTTTTCTTCATGACGATCTACGGCTGGGTGATGAAGTCGTACATGTTGATGGGGATGCACGAAAAGGCTGCTATCGCCATTCATGAAACGCTGTTTAATTGCGTGCTCATCAACTGTGCGCTGTTCGTGTTCAACCTGCTGCCGATCCATCCCCTGGACGGCTCCAAAATCGTCCGGTTTCTATCGCCGCGCCGCTGGGACGGATTCTTTTACAAGCTGGAGGTATACGGACCGTGGCTTCTGCTGCTGCTCATCTTCCTGCCGGCGCTGCGGGGCCTGATTCTCAGCACGCCGCTGAGCATGACCATCTCGTTGGTGGCAGATGCGGCTACCGCCATCTTATCGCTGTTCTAGCCAGTGGGAAACGAGGGAGTTACTTGTGTCATACAGCATCAAACTAGATTCCTTTGAAGGCCCGCTCGACCTGCTCCTGCACCTGATCGAAAAGGCGGAGGTAGACATCTACGATATCCCGATTGCGGAGATTACCGAACAGTATCTGGCGACGATCGACACGATGCAGCAGCTTCAGCTGGATGTGGCCAGCGAATTCGTCGTGATGGCGGCCACACTGTTGTCGATCAAAAGCAAAATGCTGCTGCCGCGCAAGGAAGAGCACGTGTTTCAACCGCTGTTGGACATGGACGTGGAAGAGGCAGACCCGCGGGAAGAGCTGGTGCAGCGGCTGCTGGAGTACAAACGGTACAAGCTGTTGGCCGATCAGCTCCGCGAGATGGAGACAGGGCGCAACCAGGTGTTTACGCGTCCGGCGGAAGACTTGTCTCCCTACGTCCGCGAAGAGGAGCAGACGATCAAGGACGTCACCCTGTACGACCTGCTAAGCGCACTGGAAAAGCTGGTGAAACGGGTCAAGGAGAAAGACCCGATTGCCAAGGTGTCGCGTGATGAAATTTCCATCAAGGACAGAATGCAGGACATCCGGCAGCTTTTGCGGGTGGGCGGCGGCATGATCCGCTTTTTTCAGCTTTTTTCACCAGGGGCGTCGCGTACGGAGATCGTCACCACGTTTCTCGCCCTGTTGGAGCTGATGAAGGCCAAACACGTTACCTGCGTGCAGCACAAGCTGTTTCACGACATCATGATCTGCGAGAATACGGAGAAAGGAGCCCAAGCTGATGGACTATGACAAGCTGAAGGGCGTCATCGAGGGCTTGCTGTTCATCTCGGGCGACGAGGGCATTGACGCCAAGCAAATCAGCGAGATTGTCGAAGTGCCGGAAGATACCATCGTCGATTTGATCGAGGACATGAAAGCAGATTTTCGCCGGGCGGGACGCGGCATTCAGATCGTGGAGGTGGCCCGCGCCTACCAACTGACCACCCTGCCGGAACACGCCCCCTATTTTGAACGGCTGGCCTCGTCGCCGAGCCAGTCCACATTGTCCCAGGCGGCGCTGGAGACGCTGGCAATCATCGCGTACAAGCAGCCTATCACCCGCTCGGAAATCGAGGAGATACGCGGCGTGAAGTGCGAAAAGGCGCTGAATACGCTGCTCTCCAAACAGCTGATCCGTGAAGCGGGCCGGGCGGAAGGCGTGGGGCGGCCGATCCTCTACGCCACGACCAAGGAGTTTTTGGAACATTTCGGGCTGCGGGAATTGAGTGATCTGCCTGAGCCGCCTGTCAACCTGAACATCGAGGAAGCCCGGATGGAGGCGTCCGCCCTGTTCGGAAAAGCGGAAGAGACGACAAACGACTAGCTAGTCGCCATCGGACAGTTTCGGTACTACCAAACGACTCGTCCCCATATACTGGTACAAACTGCCGGTACTACATTCGTTGGGGAGGACGTTATGAAGGTACGGAAAAAACTGTGCGGCGTGCTCGTCGTTTTTCTTTTTTGGCAGATATTTTTCATGCAGCAGCAGGTGGAGGCCGCAAACGGGTTCCCCGACGTCTCCGCGGAAGCGGCCGCCCTGATTGATGTGGCCAGCGGGCGCATCCTGTACTCCAAAAACGGAACGAAAAAAATGCGGATTGCCAGCCTGACCAAAACCATGACGGCGATTGTGGCAATCGAGTCGGGCCGGCTTTCGGACGTCGTGACCGTGCCGAAGGAAGCGGTCGGAGTGGAAGGCTCCTCCATCTACCTCAAGCAGGGCGAAAAGCTGACGCTGGAAGAATTGCTGTACGGGCTGATGCTCCGCTCCGGCAACGACGCTGCCGTGGCCGTGGCCCATCACGTCGGCGGATCAGTGCCCGGTTTTGTCTACCTGATGAATGAAAAGGCGGCGCTGATCGGCATGACCCACACCAACTTCACCAATCCACACGGTCTCGACGACAGCAACATGCACTATTCCACCGCAGAGGATATGGCCAAGCTTTCCGCCTACGCGCTGCGCAATCCGATCTTTCGCCAAATCGTCTCGACCAAGGTAAAGACCATTTCGTGGGAAGGGGAGAAATGGGACCGGCGCTTGCAGAACAAAAACAAGCTGCTGCATCTGTACAACGGCGCGGACGGAGTGAAGACCGGCTACACCAAGCTGGCCAAACGCTGTCTGGCTTCCTCCGCTACGCGGGACGGTCGGCAGCTGGCGGCCATTACGCTCAATGCGCCGGATGACTGGAATGACTCAATGAAGCTGTTGGACTGGGGGTTTGAGCACTTTGCCGTGAGCAAAGTCGTGGCCAAGGGGCAAACGATTCAGGCAAATGTTGCAGCAGAAGATCCATCGCTGCGTCTGGTGACGATCAACGAGTTTGCCTACCCGCTGCAAAACGGCGAAGCCGAACAGATCCGCACGAAAGTGGAACTGCTCCAGCCGTCCGTGACGAAGCGCATGATCGGCAGTCACGTCGGATTTTTGCAGGTGTACCTCGGCGACCGATTGATCGGCCGGGTGCCGCTCACCGTGCAGGATACCTCACCGGCCTGGACGCCCGGGCGGACGCGGACGTTCTGGGACCATGTCTGGGAGATCATGGCGGGAGGGATGTGGGGTGCTTAACGTCATCTGGCTCGCCCTGATCGTCGTCAGCATCGTCGTGGCCGCCGTCAACGGACGGCTGGATGCGGTTAATCAGGCAGCATTTGAAGGAGCCAAAACAGGGGTGACCGTCGCGTTCGGGCTGGTAAGCGTGCTGGCCTTTTGGATGGGCTTGATGCGCATCGCCGAGAAAGCGGGGCTGCTGGATGTGCTCGCCCGGCTGATGGCGCCGCTGATCAAGCGGCTGTTTCCCGACGTGCCCAACGGACATCCGGCCATGGCCTACATCTTGTCCAATATGAGCGCAAATCTGCTCGGGCTGGGCAATGCGGCCACGCCGATGGGACTGAAGGCGATGGAGGAATTGCAAAAACTGAATCCCGACAAACAGCACGCCACCCCGGCCATGTGCACACTGTTGGCGATCAACACGGCCAGCATTACCCTGATCCCCACGACGATGATTGCGATTCGCATGCAGTATGGCTCGGCCAATCCGGTCGAAATCGTGGGCACGACGCTCCTGGCGTCGTTCGGCGCTACGGCTGTCGCCCTGCTGCTGGATCGTTGGCACCGATACCGTCACACCCGCAGGCTGAGATAAAGGAGGGAAGCCGGCATGTACCAATGGGTTTCCCTGATTTCGTTGTGGGCCATTCCGGTCACGATCGCGTTCGTGCTGGTGTACGGCTGGCACAGGCGGATTCCCGTGTACGAGACGTTTGTCGACGGAGCCAAAGGCGGGCTGACCACGTCCATCCGCATCCTGCCCCATCTGATCGCGATGATGGTGGCTGTTACGATGTTCCGTGAATCCGGAGCGCTGGAACTGCTGCTCTCCGTCCTGAAACCGCTGCTCGAGGTACTGCACGTGCCGGAAGAGATCGTCCCGCTCGCGCTGCTTCGCCCGCTTACCGGCACGGGGTCGCTGGCGGTGGCCACTGACCTGATTGCTCAGTACGGACCCGATTCGTTTATCGGCAGGCTGGCCGCCACGATGCAGGGAAGCACGGATACCACGCTGTACGTGCTGACCGTCTACTTTGGCGCGGTCGGCATCCGCAATTCCGCCTACGCCCTGCGGGTTGGGCTGTGGTCAGATCTGGCGGGCGTCATCTTTTCGCTGTTGATCGTCTCCTACGTCTTTGGCTGAACCGTGATGCGCTGGTTGGAAAACTTCCCGGTCGAGGGAAGTTTTTTGTTGTTCTTGTCCACACTGGTAAGAATGGGTATGATGTTGTAGAGGTGAACCATCCATGGAACGGTTGCAAAAAGTGTTGGCGCACGCCGGCGTCGCCTCACGCCGCCACTGCGAAGAATTGATTGTGCAGGGGCGGGTGCAGGTAAACGGCAAAGTGGTGCGGGAATTGGGAACGCGGGTCGATCCCGACACGGACCGGATCGTCGTCGACGGACGTCCGATTCGACTGGAACAGCACGTCTACCTGCTGCTGTACAAGCCGACGGGTGTCATCACCAGTGTCTCTGATCCGCAGGGCCGCCGCGTCGTCACCGATCTGCTGAAAGGTGTAAAGGAACGGGTCTATCCAGTGGGACGGCTGGACTACGACACGTCGGGTCTGCTGCTGCTGACGAACGACGGGGAACTGGCCAACATGCTGACACACCCCTCCTACGAGATTGATAAGGTGTACCGCGCCTGGGTAAGAGGAGTGCCCAGCCCGGCAAAGGTTGACAGACTGGAGCGGGGAATCAAGCTGGAGGACGGCATGACGGCTCCCGCACAGGCAAGGCTGCTGAAGACGTCGGCCGCCGGTGATCGGGCGCTGCTGGAGCTGACGATTCACGAAGGGCGCAATCGCCAGGTGCGCCGCATGTGTGAAGCGATCGGCCATCCGGTGTTGAGCCTGGAGCGCGTCAAGTTGGGGTTTCTCACGCTGGAAGGACTGGAGCCGGGACAGTACCGGCCGCTGACGACGTCGGAAGTGGAGCGGTTGAAACGGGGCCTGACCCGGGACCGCAAGCACTTGCCGCACCGCCGCTGAATCAGCGTTCAAAATCTGTTCATATCTTGTTCGCTGGCGGAAAATCAAGGAACGTTATAATAAATAAAGGAAGCAAACAGGCCGGCAACAGGCACAGATGGGAGTTAGGACAATCATGAACAAGAGCAATCGTACATACATCAGAGTGGCGATTCTGGGCGTTTTGCTGGCGGCACTGGTCTTCGCCGTTTATTCCAGCTTTGTAAAGGACCCCAACGCGGTGAAAGTAGGCAGAGACGCTCCAAATTTCAGCCTGGAACAGCTGAACGGCCCGTCCATCGCCTTGTCTGATTTGAGGGGAAAAGGCGTCGTGCTCAATTTCTGGGGGACGTGGTGCGGCCCTTGTAAACAGGAAATGCCCGCCCTGCAGAAGCAGTACGAAGCGTACAAGGACAAGGGACTGGTGATTGTGGGAGTGAACATCGGCGAAACACCGGTCGCTGTGGAACCGTTTCTGAAGCAGTTTGGCGTGACTTTCCCGATCTTGATGGACCGCGAGTCGCAAATCACCAAACTGTATCGCATTGATAAAATTCCGTCGACGTTTTTCATCGATCCGGACGGAGAAGTCAAGGAAATTTTCTTGGGGCCGTTAAACGAGGACATGATCGCCGAAAAAGTGGCCAAAATCTTGCCGTAAGAGAGGAGCAACATGGATCAGCGAAAATGTGAATGCGGACACGCCAATCCGGTTGGCACGCTGCTGTGTGAATCGTGCGGCAGGCCGCTGGAACAGGAGTTGACCGCACAAACCGGAGAGGCTGCACAGAATGGACAGGTCGCCTTTCCCGACATGCGTTACGAAGGGATGGCCCGTCGATCGCAGACCAATACGAAAAGCCTGATTGACCGGGTGTGGAATTTCTTCTCATCCGTCAAGGTCGCCATTGCCATTATCCTTGTGATTTTGATCGCCTCCGCCATCGGTACGATCTTTCCGCAGCAGCAGTACATTCCCGTACCGGTACCGACGGAGGATGACGTCGCCAGGTTTTACAGCGAGACGTACGGTACGCTGGGGCAGATCTACTACGCGTTGGGGTTCCACAACATGTACTCGTCGTGGTGGTTTGTCACGCTGCTGGTAGCCTTGGGCACATCTCTGATCATCTGCAGCCTGGACAGGGTGATCCCGCTCTACAAGGCGCTGAACAAACCGCGCGTCAACCAACACGTTTCGTTCCTGCAAGGGCAAAAACTGTACGGCGAAGCGGAGCATCCCGCCGAGACCGAGCCAGGTGCGCTTGCCGATAAGGCAGCCGAAGCCCTGCGGAAAAAAGGCTACCGCATTTTCCGCGACGGCGATGCGCTGATGGCGGAAAAAGGCCGGTTCAGCCGCTGGGGTCCCTATGTCAACCACATTGGGCTGATTATCTTCCTGATTGGCGTCCTGATGCGGAATATCCCCGGCTTTTACCTGGACCAGTTCGTCTGGGTGCGTGAGGGGCAGACCGTGGCGGTGCCGGATACGCCGTATTACATAAAAAACGTGGCGTACCATACCGAGTACTGGTCAGAAGAGGAGATGCCGCAAGCGCTTGATCTGAACGGGGGCGTAATCCCGAAAAAGTACCAGACGGACGCGATTCTCTATCTGAACAAGAACGCCGATCTGCCCGGTGCCAAGCCGGAACTGGTCGAAGTGAAGCGGGGATCGATCCTGGTAAACCACCCCTTGATCCATGAAGACCTGTCTTTGGTCCAGTCGGGTGTGCAGGAGATGCAGTTGGGCGCACTCAACTTTGAGCTGATCGACAAGCAGGCCGGCGGCAAAGCGATCGGTCCGATCAGGCTGGATCTCTACGAGCCCAATCCGGAACTGCAGGTGAGCGACGGGATCAAGGTTCGCGTACTGGATTACTTTCCCGACTTTGTCATGGGAGAAGACAACAAACCGGCGACAAAGACCAACCTGCCGAAAAATCCGATGTTCGCATTGGAAGTGATCTCGGAAAAAGACAACGTGCGGGAAAAATTGGTGTACGTGAGCGGCACGATCATCACGCAGAAAGCGGACTCCCGTTACACACTGGAGATCAAGATGCCGGACCTGATCGACATTTCGGGTCTGATGGTGCGCATCGACAAGGCGGTACCCGTGATCTACTTCGGTTCGATCATCTTCATGATCGGCTTGGTGATGGGCTTCTTCTGGCAGCACCGCCGGATATGGGTGCAGTTTCATGAGGGGCGGCTGCTCCTGGCTGGCCACACCAACAAAAACTGGTACGGGTTGCGCAGAGAGATGCAGATGCTAATTGAACAGACGGGGCTGCAAATCGCGCTGCAGGACAGATCGAAAGCGTAAGCGGCTCCAAGGAGGGTAAATTGACGTGCAGCTCATTCAACTGAGTGATTGGCTACTGGATATTGCCTTTGTGCTGTACGTGCTCTCGTCGATTGTATTCATCGTCGCGATGACGGGGAAAAACTGGGCGGGACGCGATCCGAAACAGCACGAATTGAAGTATGGCCGGACCGCCTACTGGCTGGCGGTGGTCGGTTTTCTCGCCCAAACCGGCTACGTGGTGACGCGATGGATTGCCGGCGGCCACAGCCCGACCAGCAACATGTTCGAATTTATCGCGTTTCTCGATTACTGTATCATCCTGGCCTACCTGATCATCTACCGCATCTACAAGCTGACCGTGATTGGCATGTTCGTGTTGCCGCTCGGGGTCATCATGCTGGCGTACTCGTACGTCTTCCCCAAAGAGATTACGCCGCTGATCCCGGCACTGCAGAGCTACTGGCTGCACATTCACGTCACCACGGCTGCTCTGGGCGAGGGGATTTTGGCAGTCGGTTTTGCCGCCGGGCTGATGTACCTGGTGCGGACCGTCCCGCAAGACAGGGCGACGAAGAGCACCCGCTGGCTGGAAACGGTTCTGGCCGTGGTGCTGATGCTGGTCGGCTTCATCGGGATGGACTCCGCGTTCGCCCGCATGGATGCCAAGACCGTCTTTGAGCTGAACCAAAATCAGGAGAACACTCAGAACCAGGCGGGCAACACGAAGATAGAGTATACCCTGCCGGCCATCGTTGCGCCGAATGGTTCCACGGTAGTCCAAGCAGGTCCGATAACGCCGCTGTTCGAGGCGCCCGCCTGGATGGAAGGCAAAGATGCGTCCCGGAAGCTGAACACGATGATCTGGTCCGTCATCTCCGGGCTGGTCCTGTACGGCGGCTTGCGGCTGATTTTCCGCAAACGGCTGGGAGCCGTCATACAGCCGTCGTTGAACAGCATTGAACCGGAACTGCTGGATGAGATCAGCTATCGCGCCGTTAGTATCGGCTACCCCGTGTTTACGCTGGGGGCGCTGATTTTCGCCATGATCTGGGCGGAAGAGGCGTGGGGCCGCTTCTGGGGCTGGGACCCGAAAGAGGTGTGGGCGCTGATCGTCTGGCTGTTTTACAGCGCGTATCTCCACCTGCGCCTGTCTCGCGGCTGGATCGGCGCCAAATCGGCCTGGATGTCTGTCATCGGGTTTGTCATCATCCTGATTACGCTGGTGGTGGTCAACCTGGTGATCGCCGGACTGCATTCCTACGCAGGGGTGTAGTGCCGGCAGACGCCGCAAATTGCTGGCCTGTCCGCCAGCGTTTGGGACGATCTGATTCATTTTGATTGAAAACATGGACCCAAGGGGTGTATGGTATGGAAAAAGCGGCACGCATTCTAGTGGTGGATGATGAGGAACGCATTCGCCGTCTGCTGAAAATGTACCTGGAACGAGAAGCGTTTGTCATCGACGAAGCGGACAACGGGGAACAGGCATTGGAGATGGCGCTGGCGACCGACTACGACATCATTTTGCTCGACCTGATGCTGCCCGGCATGGACGGGATTGAGGTGTGCCAAAAAATCCGCGAGCACAAAGCGACGCCGATCATCATGCTGACCGCCAAAGGGGAAGAGACCAACCGCGTGCACGGCTTCGAGGCCGGGGTGGACGATTACGTCGTTAAGCCGTTCAGCCCGCGTGAGGTCGTATACCGCGTCAAGGCGATTCTGCGTCGTTCTTCGGCTACCGCATACCTCAAGACGGATAACTTCAACAGCCACTCGGTCCTCGTTTTCCCTGATCTGACGATTGATCACGACGCTCACAAGGTGATCGCCAGCGGGCAGGAAGTAAACCTGACGCCCAAGGAATACGAGCTGCTCCATTACCTGGCGCTGTCGCCTGACAAGGTCTTTACCCGTGAGGAGCTCCTGAAAGACGTGTGGCATTACGAGTTTTTCGGCGATCTGCGGACCGTCGACACGCACATCAAACGGCTGCGGGAAAAATTGAACCGCGTCTCACCGGCTGCAGCGCAGATGATTGCCACCGTCTGGGGCGTAGGCTACAAGCTTGAGGTGCCGAAGTAACGTGGACGTCATCTTTAAAAGCGTAGTCGGCAAGCTGTGGATGACCATCATCGCACTGTTTGCCCTGGTGCTGACACTGTTTAGCCTGATGCTGGTTCAGTCGTTTGACTCCTTTTATTTTAACCGGCAGACGAAAAACCTGCAGGAATTGGCAGAAGGCCTGTCCGAAAGCCTGGCTGCCTATCCGGACAAACGGGCAGCGCTCGGCATCGCCTCCAGTTTTGGCGCCATTCACCGCACCGGTCTGGTGATGGTCGATCAAATGGGCAAGCTTGTGGGCAAAAGCGAAGGCATTGGAAAGCCAATGGTCCCGGTGGAACAACTTCTTGCCGCACCAGAGCTTAGGCTGTCCGAGGCACTGGCCGGCAAACACCCCGCGCCGGGACGCATCCTCTTTACCAATAATCCCACAGACCGGAACGCGCGCATGCAGATTATGGCCGTTGCCGTTCCGATCGAGCTTTCTCCGGGCATGCGGGGCGCGATTGTCATGTACCAGGCGATTGAAGATTTTGACGATACGGTGCGGGAAGTGCGCAAGCTGATTTTCGTCGTTGGCGTCATCGGGTTCATCTTAACCACGGTTTTCGCCTTTTTCCTGTCTTCGCGCATCACTTCTCCGCTGCGGCAGATGAAAGAGACGGCACACCGGATCGCGGAAGGGGATTTTCATGCCGAAATCCCGATCCGGACGACGGACGAGATTGGCGAGCTGGCAGCTTCGTTCAACACCATGGCCAGCCGGTTGAACCAACTGGTGGATGCCCTTTCCAAGGAAAAGGAGCAGTTGGCCAGCGTCCTGCGCAGCATGGTGGACGGCGTGGTGATGATCGACGAGCAAGGGAAGATCGCCGTCGCCAACCCGCCGGCCAAACATTTTTTGCGCGACTGGGAGTACGAGCACCCGGATGAACCGGTTCCGCTGTTTGCCTTTTACCAGCAGGTGGTGCAGAGCGGCCGGGAGGTAACCGAGGATCTTCCCGTTCAGGGACGGATCTGGTCGCTGGTGATGGTGCCGCTGAACGACCGGGAGCAGATTCGCGGGGCCGTGGCCGTGCTGCGCGACATGACCCGGGAGCGAAAGCTGGACAAGATGCGCAGCGACTTTGTGGCCAACGTGTCACACGAACTGCGCACGCCGCTGTCCATGCTGCAGGGGTACAGTGAAGCGATCGTCGACGATATGGCCGCCTCGCCAGAGGAACACAAGGAATTGGCCCGGATCATTTACGACGAGTCGGTCCGCATGACCAAGCTGGTCAACGAACTCCTGAGCATCGCCAGGATGGAAGCCGGCCACGTCGAATTGAATCTGGAGCAAATCGAACTGCGCCCCTACCTGGAGCGCATTCAACGGAAATTTTCCAACTTGGCGAAGGAACGCGAGATTCATCTCCTGCTCGAAATCGACACGAAGCAGACGACGGCACTCGTCGATCCCGACAAGATGGAGCAGGTGTTGACCAACCTGATCGACAATGCGCTGCGCCACACCCCCAACGAGGGAACGGTGACCCTTCGCGCTCGGGGAGACAAAACGCTTCTGCTCGAGGTGTGTGACACGGGCAGCGGCATTCCGCAGGAAGATCTGCCTTTCGTATTTGAGCGCTTTTACAAGGCAGACAAGGCACGGACGCGGGGCAAGGCGGGCGGCACCGGACTGGGATTGGCCATCGCCAAAAATTTGGTGGAAGCCCACGGCGGAACGATCAGCGTGCAGAGCAAACTAGGAGAAGGCACGACCTTTACTATCGCTTTGCCGGACAAACCCAAGAACAAATAGCACAATAGGAGTGGCGAGAAATGATCAAGACGATACTGTTTGACGTCGATGGTGTCATGTTGAGTGAAGAGCGCTATTTTGATGCATCCGCCCTGACTGTCTGGGAAATGCTCCACAGCCCGCGCTATCTCGGCCTGGCCGGGGATACGTTCACGCCCAGTCCGGATGAAACGGAAATTCGGCGCGTCCGCAAGCTGGTCTTTGCCGACGATGAAGTGCTCTCCTTTATCAAGTCGCGCGGCATCAACTCCAACTGGGATATGGTGTTCCTGACCTTCGCCTACCAGGTGATCCGGCTGTGCGAAGCTCTGAAACCGGCACTGGGTCAGCAGGCCACCGATCTGCTGGCTGGCCAGCTGAACCGCGCCCAGCTCGCCCGCCTGTCGGAGTGGGCAAAGGCGTACGTCCCTGACTTTTCCATTGAATACGCCAAGTTTACCAAGGATTTTGCGCGAGGCTCCGCGCAGAAAGCGGAAATGCTGCTCTATCTGAACCAGATTGCATTTGAGCGCTGCGGCGTCGTGACCAATGCCTTCTCACGCAACAGCGACTTGTGGCGGCTGTGTCAGGAGACGTTCCAGGAATGGTATCTGGGCGATGAACGTGTGGCTGCGTCCATCGGCCGAGAAACACACCAGCCGGGGAAAAAGGGGTTTTTGACTGACGAAATCCCGATCGTCAGCCCGGAGGAACTGCAAAAGCTGTTTCGCACGTTGAAAGAAAAAGGATATACGCTTGGCATCGGCACGGGCCGTCCTACTATTGAGACGCATGTTCCGCTTAGCGAACTGAAGGTGCTGGAATTTTTTGATCCGGATCGGGTGGTGACCGCCAGCCACGTGTTGGAAGCGGAAGAGGAGATCCCGGCCAGCGCGCCGCTGTCCAAGCCGCATCCGTTTTCCTATCTGAAAGGGCTGCTGGGTCTGTCCACGCCCAATCGCGAAGTGCTTGACCAATCGCTGCCGATTGCCAACGGCGACGAGGTGCTGATCGTCGGCGATTCGCTGGCCGATCTTATGGCGGCCCGCGCCATCGGCTGCCGCTTTGCAGCTACACTGACCGGTTTGACCGGACAGGAAGCCCGCCGCAAGTTTGAAGACGAACAGGCGGATTATATTCTGAACGATGTCCGCGAAGTTCTCTCCATCCTCGAATAGCGCATCAACCGGTTTCGCCGCCCCGGCATGGGGGACAGGCAGGCCGGATCTCTCCAATAAAAAACGGCTCCCGCGGGAGCCGTTTTTTGTACTGCCTGTCCATGCAGTTTGTTTCCTACAGCACAAAATAACGCAGATAGACGTACACATGTGAAAGGATAATGGACATGATCATCAGAGGAAACGCTACTTTCAGAAAACCCAGAAAGCTGATGTGATGGCCTTCCTTCGCAGCCAGCCCGGCCACGATTACGTTGGCGCTGGCGCCGATCAGCGTGCCGTTGCCGCCCAGGCATGCGCCCAGGGCCAGGCTCCACCACAGCGGTTCCAGATTGGTGATGCCCAGTGTGCCCATTTCCTTGATCATCGGGATCATCGTGGCAACGAACGGGATGTTGTCGACAAACGCGGATGCGATCGCGCTCAGCCAGAGAATCAGCAGGGAGGTGTGCAGCGTATTGCCGCCGGTCAGATTGATCGCCTCTTCTGCCAGTTTGGCGATTACGCCGGTATGAACCAGACCGGAAACGAGGACGAACAGGCCGACAAAGAAAAAGATGGTGGTCCACTCCACCTGGCCTAGCGCCTCTTCCAGGTAGTGCTCACCAGTGAGCAGCAGCAGCAGGAACGCCCCGCTCAGGGCGATGGTTGCCGATTCCAGATGCAGCACGCCGTGCAGTATGAAGCCGATGATCGTCAACGCCAGCACGGCCAGCGACTTTTTCAGCAGCTTGACATCGGTGATTTCGGCGCGTTCGTCCAGGTTCATAATTTGGGCCTGCAGTTCCGGCGAGGTGACGAGCTGCTTGCGGTAGATCAGCACAAAACAGCCGATCGTGGCGGCCATGATAATCACGACAACAGGCGCCAGGTTGACCAGGAACGACATGAAGTCCAATTCCGGGACAGCGCTTCCAATCATGATGTTGGGTGGATCCCCGATCAGTGTAGCCGTGCCGCCCACATTGGACGAGATAATTTCGCTGATCAAATAGGGCATCGGGTTGACCTGGAGCTGCCGGGCGATGCTGAAAGTCACCGGCACGATCAACAACACGGTGGTGACGTTGTCGAGTAAAGCGGAGGTCACAGCCGTGACGAGACTCAGGTAGATGAGAATGCGCACGGGATTGCCCTTGGCCAACTTGGCGGCGCGGATGGCCATGTACTTGAAGACGCCCGTCTTGGCGGTAATTGCGACGAGAATCATCATCCCGATCAAAAGACCGAGTGTGTTGAAGTCAATGTGCTCGATTGCCTGCTCCTGATTGACAATGCCAAACAGGACCATCAGGATGCCGCCGGCCATGGCGACAATGGTGCGGTGAATCTTTTCACTGATAATAAACGCGTACGTTACCAAAAAAATGCCGATGGCGATTAGTGCTTGGTTTGCCATATCGATCTCCTCTCATGTAGTCGCTAGTCTTGTACTATTATACCTGTAGCATTTCAATAGGTAAAGAAACGGCCTGGTGCATGAGACCAGGCCGTGTACAGGAGACCATGCGGCAACCATTTCTGCCTACAGTTCGATCTGCGTCACGCTTTTGACTTCCGGCAGCTCACCCATGCTATCCAGCAGTTCGGCGGAGACCGGCTTGTCGACAGAGAGCATCATGATCGCGTCGCCGCCGATGTCACGCCGTCCCACCTGCATGGTGGCGATGTTGACGTCGTTGTTGCCGAGAATCGATCCGACGCGGCCGATGACGCCGGGACGGTCGTTGTGGTGGATGTACAGCAGGTACCCTTCCGGAGCCACGTCAATGGCAAAGTCGTCGATCTTGACAATCCGCGCTCCGTAACCGTTGAGGCGGGTACCGGCGACGGTGCGCGTCTGTTGTGTGGTCTTCAACGTGACCGTCAGCAGGTTGGTAAAACCGCGATTGTGCGCCGATTTTTTCTCCGTGACCGTAATGTCGCGCACTTTGGCCAGAAGCGGCGCATTGACGTAGTTCACTTCTTCGCCCAGGCGGAAGGAGAGTACGCCTCTCAGCACGGTTCTTGTCAGCGGTGCCGTGTCCACATCGGCCAGTTCGCCGCTGTACGTGATCGCAATTTCCTGAATCGAGCCGACCGTCACCTGTGCCAGGAAGTTCCCCAGCTTTTCGCCGAGGGTAAAGTACGGCTGCAGGCGCTCCATCACGTGCGCCGGAATGGACGGGAGGTTGACCGCGTTTTTGAACGGCTCGCCGCGCAGCACCTTGAGAATTTCGGCCGATACGTCAACCGCCACGTTCTCCTGTGCTTCCTGTGTGGAGGCGCCCAGGTGGGGAGTGACCACGACCTGCGGCAGGCCGATCAGCGGGTTGTCTACCGGCGGTTCCACTTCAAACACGTCCAGGGCAGCCCCTGCCACTTTCCCGGTCAAGATGGCTTCATACAGCGCCTTTTCGTCGATAATGCCGCCGCGGGCACAGTTGATGATGCGAACGCCGTCTTTCATCTTCATAAACTCGCGGGAGCTGATGATATGGCGCGTCTCCTTCGTCAGCGGAGTATGGACGGTGATGAAATCAGCCTGCCGGCAGATGTCGTCGATCGTGGCGTGGGTGACGCCCAGTTTTTTCGCCCGTTCTTCCGTCAGGAACGGATCGTAGGCCAGCACGGTCATGCCGAACGCCTTGGCTCGCTTGGCCACCTCTGTGCCGATCCGGCCCAGGCCGATGATGCCGAGCACCTTGTTGTTCAGCTCTACGCCCTGAAAGCTTTTTCGGTCCCAGGTTCCATCCGTCAGTTTTTTGTGTGCCTGCGGGATGTTTCGGGCGACGGCCATCAGCATGGCGAAGGAGTGCTCCGCCGTGGAGATCGTGTTGCCGTCGGGAGCGTTGATGACGACAACCCCGGCTTCGGTGGCCGCGTTGATGTCGATGTTGTCCACGCCCACGCCGGCGCGGCCGACCACTTTCAGTTTCTTGCCGGCAGCCAGCACCTCAGCGGTCACCTGCGTCTGACTGCGGACGAGCAGGGCGTCATAGTCCCCGATTACGGAAAGCAGATCGGTGGGGGAGAGGTTGGTTTGACGCACCACTTCCACGTCGGGGGCGTCAAGCAGTTGCTGAATGCCGTGTTCGCTAAGCGGGTCGGTAATCAGGATTTTATACATGAGCAAAAAGCACCTCCTGTGCAGCTTTGACACCTGCTCCCAGCTCAACGGGAGCACCAATTTGACGGAGCGACAGTTCGAGGGCGGCAATCACCTGCAGCACGTCGAGCGGTTCGCAGTAGCCCATGTGGCCGATGCGGAAAATCTTGCCCTTGAGGTGCTGCTGGCCGCCGGCGATAACAACGTTGTGGCGGGTGCGGAGTACTTTTCGCAGCTCCTCCGCGTCGAATGCCCCTTGGGGATCGCACGAGGTGACCGTCGGCGAAGCGTAGGCGTCCTCGGCCATCAGCGGCACGTTCAGCGCGCGCATTGCGGCGCGGGTCATGTCGCGCATCAGTTCATGCCGCTTGATGATGGCCGGCAGTCCCTCTTCCTCCAGCATGGAGCAGACTTCGTCCAGACCGAATACCAGCGACACGGCAGGCGTGTAAGGCGTCGTGTTTTCGGCCAGGCTTTTGCGGTAGGTCTTCAAGTCGAGGTAAAAGGCCAGCGGCTTCTTCTGGTCAATCACCTGCCAGGCTCGCTCGCTCGCGGCCAGGAAGGCCAATCCGGTCGGAAGCATAAACGCCTTTTGCGAACCGGTTACGACGATGTCCACGCCCCAGGCGTCCATCTCGCAGGCGACCGCGCCCAGACAGCTTACCGCATCCACGATGAACAGGGCGTCCGAATGCTGGTGCACCACCTGTGCCAGTTCGCGAATCGGGTTGAGCACGCCGGTCGACGTTTCGCAGTAAGTGGCGAATACGGCTTTTACCTGCGGCTTGTCAGACAGAAACGCCTGAAGCAGATCCGGAGTGACCGCCTTTCCCCAGGGAACTTCCAGGCGGTGGGCAATGACGCCGTAGCGTTCGCAGATTTTGGCAAACCGTTCGCCAAACGCGCCGCTTACCAGAATCACCGCCTCTTCGCCCGGCTGCAGCGTGTTGACCACGCTCATCTCCAATGCGCTGGTGCCGCTGCCAGCGAGGATGAACACGTCCTGGCTCGTGCCGAAGTACGGCTTCAACCGTTTGGCAGTGCGGGCGAACAGCTCGGAAAACTGTCCGCTCCGATGGCCGATCATCGGCTGGTTCATCGCCTGCTGGACGCGAGGGGGGATGGGGGTAGGTCCTGGTATGCGCAGGATCATTTTGTCTGCAAACATGGATTTCTCTCCTCCTTGACAAGTGCATATAAAAAACCTCCCGTTCCCACACTGCTCCTGTTCGCGGAACAGTGAGGGACGAGAGGCTTGCTTCGCGGTGCCACCCTCATTCGTTCTTCTTCTCGCAAAGAAGAACCTTGCCAGGTACGAGACCTGTGAGATAACGGATCAACCGTTCGCGCCTACTGGATGCCCGGGACATCGGTTCAGCGCAACAACTCGGAAGTGCTCATCCTTGGTGGGAACCACCGATTCGCAGCGACCATCGGCTCTCTGAGGGTTTCCCGTGCCAGGCATCTCTTCGTCATCGTTGTTGAAGTATTGAAGCTGTTTCAGATTTGTAATTTACAATATCACGAGGGTTTGCAGACGTCAAGCAAAAAAAGAACATTACTTAATAAATTAGATTTTTTGTTCGTAAAATAGTAGCGTTTTCACTGGTGGAAGGTGTATTTTTGGGCTAAAAACCGAACGTTATCCAATTGGTTTTATAAAAAATGGAAAATTTCCAGTTGGAATGTTCGGATTTTCCGTGCAGCGGGAGCTGATGTATGCAAAAGCCCTGTGTCTCGGTGCAAGACACAGGGCTCATCGAAGATCGGCTCCACGCGATCAGTTGTTGGCGGCGTAGCGAGCCAGGCACTCGTCGATCAGGGCTGCTGCCTTTTCGGGGCCTTCCCAACCCTCGATCTTGGTGGTTTTGTTCTCCAGGTCTTTGTAGCGCTCGAAGAAGTGGGAGATCTCCTTCAGCACATGCGGCGGCACGTCGTCCAGGGACTTCACATGGTCGAAGCGCGGATCGTCCACCGGAACGCCGAGCAGTTTTTCGTCCTGCCCTTTGTCGTCAGACATGATCAGCACACCGATTACGCGGGATTTGATCACGCAGCCCGGGAAGGTCGGGAACGTGGTCAGCACGAGGATATCCAGCGGATCGCCGTCCAGCGCCAGCGTTTTGTCCAGGTATCCGTATTCGGTCGGATAGTGCATCGGCGAGTAGAGGACGCGGTCCAGGCGGAATACGCCGGCTTCCTTGTCATACTCGTATTTGTTTTGGCTGCCCGCGGGGATTTCGATAAACGCGTCAACGACTTTGTTTTCGAAAGACATCTTTGCTCCTCCTCACAAAAAGATGATTATGTACGGACTGTCCACATTATAGCAGGAACCGGCAGCAAAAGAAAGAAATGAAAAAACCCCCCATGTCTCGAGAGGCATGAGCGGTTTTTTTGTTTGTGGGTAAATTATTCTTCCACCTTAATGGAATCGGTCGGGCATCCTTCTGCAGCGTCGCGAACGTCGTCCTGCAGGATGTCCGGGATTTCAGCGGTGTTTGTGTTGTCATCCAGCTTGTTGTAAGCCAGACCCTCGTCATCGTAATCGAAGACGTCAGGAGCAGTAGCGCCACAAGCACCGCAAGCAATACAGGTTTCTTTGTCTACCCATGTGGTCATCGTGGTTTCACCTCCCATACCCGATGGTACGTCCACTGTCATAACTCATTTTATTCGTTGTATGAAAAGATTTCAAGAATGAATCACATCTAAAAATAGACCCCTATCGGAATATGGGAAGTTCCGGCGTCTTCACGGCCGGGTACAGTTTGAGCTGAAGCTGCTTGAAATCGCCAACTTTCACCATGTCGGCGGTCGTTAACAGCCGGAGGGCTGCATTCACGTCTTGAAGTCCGAGGCTCTGCCATTCGTTGGACGACATCAGCATGTCCAGCCGCGCCGTCAGATCTTCCGGATTGTACGCCGTCCATTGTTTGTGATGGGTCAGCGCGGTTGCGGCCAGGTATGTGCGATAGTGAAACGGGTACTGTTTCCACTGGGCAATGCTGAGTGTCTTCGGCTTTTCTTTCGGCATTGGCTGTTTGGTGACATACGATGACTCCCACAAGGCCAGCGCCTGGTAGAGCAGTTCCTGTCCCTTCAGCCAACTGTTCTGGGACAACGTGAGGCGAGAGGCAATCTCCTCGGGTTCGAGTATATTACTATTCTGATCGGAGAGCAACTGCTCGATACTATCCAAATAAGCCCGGACGCTGTCCAGGAAGATGCTTTGGGACTGGTTCAGCAGGGGAGCGGTGTTGAGTGCCGCCGGTTTCTCCAATTGCTTGATCGTCTCTTTGGCTGCCTTCACCAGTTGGTTGAGCGAATCGGTCCGCTGCTGTGTGTCCATGCGGCTCCAGTCTGCCATCTTGTCAAAGTGGGCTTGCTTCAGTTCCAGCAGCGGAGCGTACACGGCGTAATGAAAACGGATAAAGTCCTGTTCACTGTACAGTTTTTGTTCCCGCAGCAGCTTTTCCTGCTCCAGCATTTGCTTCTCTGTCTGGGAAGCTGCCGCTTGCTGTTCCTCCATCGCAGCTTTCATGTACCGGGCGCCGAAAAAAAATCCGCCAACAAAGCAGGCAAGTGTTATGATGATCATGTACGCAACGAGAAATTCAGATTTGGTTAAACGTTTGTTCATACGATCCTCCAGTATCCTTTTGTACGATAGTAAGTGTGTAGTATGTGGGGAGTGAAAAATCGAGTACCCATGAGCAGTCCTACCTTAGCCGAACTGGAGCATGATTTCATGCAGGCTGTCACCCTCAACGGATTGCGTCCGCTGGCGGGAGAACGGACCATCCAGGCGCTGTATTACATTCTGCGCGGCCGCAAGACCAACCAGACGCTGCAGGATGTGCATTTGTTCGCCCTTTATCCGTATTATCGGATGATTCCCCGCCTTTTGAAAGAGGATTGGGAGAAAATTGTCGACGCACTCATGCAGCAGGGATTGATCCGCCTGGTGAGCCCGCCGGGGGAAGGACGCAAGCCGTCCTATGAACTGACGGAAGCGGGGGAGACCTGCGCCGCAGCCGGACGGGAGAGGTATCAGCTGGGATTCTGGTTCCAGCCGTTTGCCGGGACCGAGGTGGCTGAGCCGCTGGACCTCTTTTGGCGCCGCCTGCACCTGCTCGTCCAGACCGTCTCCCACCTGCTGGCAAACGACTTGTCCTTTCAGCCTGTCGTACAGGACAAGCAGGTGCAGCAGTGGGTGAAGCAGCGTCTGGGAAGACCGGAGCAGCGGGAACGCTGGCAGGAACATCTGGCGGACGAGCTGTACCGCCTGCTGGAACCGCTTCCCGCCTCTGTCCAGGAAGTGGTCGTCGCCCGCTTTTCCGGTGCGGCCCAATCGGGGCAAACCTTGACCCAACTGGCGCTGGACAGGCGGGAAGCCCCTTCGTACATACAGCTGCAATTTCGATACGGGCTGGCGCGGGCGTTGGATGCGCTGCGAAGCGAGAGCGGACGGTTTCCGCTGCTGGCCGAGCTAGCCGGTCCGTCCGGCAGCGGGGAACGGCGGCTGAGCGATAGCGCCGAGCAGACGTACGCGCTCCTGCGACAAGGCTTCTCGGTCGCGGAGATCGCCCAGAGACGAAGAATCAAACCCAGCACGGTGGAGGATCACCTGGCGGAAATCGCCCTGCGCTGCCCGGAGTGGGACTGTTCGCGCTTTCTCTCGCCCGCGTTGGCGGAGAGGATCGTGCAGGCTAGTGAACAGTTGGGCACGAACCGGCTGCGCGTCGTGAAGGACCACCTGGGGCCAGACGTATCCTATCTGCAAATCCGTTTGGCGCTGGCGCGGCGGAAGGGAGGGACGACGACGTGATAAACGGTGATCTGCTGACCCAAGCGCTGCGCCGTCACTTTGGCTATGAAACGTTTCGTCCCGGCCAGCAGGAGATTATTTCTCGCCTGCTGCAGGGAAAAAACGTGCTCGGCCTGTTGGCGACCGGCGGCGGAAAGTCGCTGACGTACCAACTGCCCGCGCTTCTCTTGCCAGGAGTGGTCGTCGTGGTCTCTCCGTTGATTTCCTTGATGGTGGACCAGGTGCAGCAGCTTCGCGCCAGGCGGAAAATTCCCGCTGCCTACCTGAACAGCACCCTGGACCCGGCAGATTCCCGGCAAATCATGCGCGACATCAGAAGCGGCGCCTGCAAACTGCTCTATGTGTCTCCGGAAAAGCTGCAGCAGCCGATCGTGCAGGAGACGCTGCGCAGCGCAGGTGTTTCGATGGTTGCCGTCGACGAAGCCCACTGCATCTCCCAGTGGGGGCATGATTTCCGCACGGACTATCTGCGGCTGCCGGACGTGATAGAGAAGCTCGGCGGTCCGCCGGTACTGGCTGTAACCGCCACCGCCACGACAGCGGTGAGAGAAGAGATATGCCGCTTGTTGAAGATTGAACCGGAGGACGTGGTGGCGCTTCCGCTCAATCGAGCCAATATCGCGATCGACGTGATCGCCGCAGCCAGCGAAGCCGAGCGCCGGGAACAGGTGATGGCCGCGATGGACCGCCTGCGCGGGCCGGGGATTGTCTACTGCAGCACACGGCAGGCTGTGGAGACGCTCGTCGCCGCTTACCAGTTGGACGGAAAAAAACGGGTTCACGCATATCACGGCGGCATGAACAGCATGGAACGGATGCTGGTACAGACGCAGTTTTTGCGCGGAGAGCTGGAAGTGATCGTGGCGACCAACGCATTTGGCATGGGAATCGACAAGGCCGACATCCGCTACGTGATTCACTACCACTTTCCCGCCAGCCTGGAAGCCTACGCCCAGGAAATCGGACGGATCGGCAGGGACGGGGCACCCGGTTATGCTGCGCTGTATTACGTGGCGGATGATTTGCACATTCACGCGCACATGCTGGAAAACGAGTACCCGACTGCAGAAGAGGTGGCCCGCTTTCTTCGCCTGCTGAACAGGGAGGGTTCACTGCCTGCAGAGGTGCTCACCGCGGCGGAGATCGACGCAGACATGGCCCGGCTGCTGTTCTTTTACGCTGAACAGAGCGGCCTGTTGAGGGAAGTGGCGGTCACGCGCGAACAGTACCACTACACCTTGTCCGATGTGCCGTCGGACGGTGAAGCGCTCCAAAACCACGTGCAGCGGGTTTGGCAGGCCACGGAATGGAGCAGGCGGCAAAAGCGGCAAAAGCTGTCGGACATGCTGCGCTGGCTGGAGGGTAGCGGCTGTTTGCGCCGCGAGTTGAACCGGTACTTTGGTGAGGATGACCAATCCTATTCGCTGGCTTGCTGCTCCCGCTGCGGCCTGGAGCTGTCCCCCTATCTGGAGGAGACGCACTTGGCTCGTCCTCCTCAGAGAGAAACGATCTGGAATTTGCGGGAGGCATTGGCCCGGCTGCTGCCGAATCGTAAGGGAGGGAAGGGGCCGTGAAGCGTCGATGGGAAGAATTCGATCCGGCCGCTCTGAGGCTCAATTTGTGGCTGACCCAGTTCATCGTGCTGGCGGTGGCTGCAATCGGCAGCTTATGGGTGCACGGTTGGAAAGGTACCCTGCTGCTGTTTGCGCTGCCGACCCTGCCGGAACTGGCGCGTGCAGGAGCCGTCGCGCTTGCGGTCGTTCTGGCCAGCATCCTGATGGACCGGTATCTGCCGCGACGATGGCAGGATGACGGCGACATTAATGAACGAATTTTTCGCGGTCTGCCTTTTGGGACCACCGCTTTGCTGTGCGCAGTGATCGGAATCGGGGAAGAATGGCTGTTTCGCGGTGTGCTTCTGCCGCTGATCGGCAATGGATGGACAAGTCTGGTCTTTACCCTGGTTCACGTCCGGTACCTGCAAAAGCCGCTGCTTGTCGCAAGCGTCTATGGCACCAGCTGGCTTTTGGGCTGGCTGTTTGAATCGGGCGGGCAGCTCGTCACACCGATACTGGCCCACATGGCGATCGATTTGCTGCTGGCTCTCTACATTCAATACGGATGTGCAAGCGAGAGGAGGAATCAGGAGTGACAAAGGGCAGAAGCAAACGGATGCCGGAAACGTTCCGGGTGAGTCCGGAATCGGACGTGCACGAACTGCCTCCGCGGCGGTTGCGCCACAAAAGGGGGCGGCTCTCATACAAAGCTGTTCTCAGTTCCGGCCTGGCCATTTTCGGCTCGCTGTTTCTCGTGCTGGTGGCCGCAGAACTGTACCAGGCCCATCAAACGTCGTCGAATCCCCCAGGTAATGAGACAGCACGAGCGGAGCAAGCCGCAGCCGGACAGACGTCTGCTATCGCCCAAGCGGACGGCTCGGCTCCGTCTGCTCCCCCCGTCGGTTCGGCCGCTGTCAGTGGCGGTGAGGGAGGACAGGCAGCGGCCATCGTGAACAGCCCAAGCAGCGGATCGCTGCCTAATGAATCGGCGCAGACAAAAGCGAATGCTGTCGCGGGAACGGCGTCAGAAAAGCCTGCCACAGAACAGACAAACGCCACCACTCCTGCCTCCTTCGAGCATACTTCGTCTTCCGGTAAAGTCCAAGCCGCCAAGCCGGCGCCTAAGCCTAAGGTAAAGCGCCACGTCGTTCAAAAGGGGGAGACGCTGTTCATGCTGTCCCGACTCTACTATGGAAACAACGGAGGGGTCTCCCGGATTGCGAGATACAATGGGATTAGTCCGGAGGCCAAGTTGAAAGCAGGTGACGTATTGTCGATTCCTCTGTCGCCGTGATGAGCCGGCAGTCAAACGGACATGCTAAGGGAAAACCGAGAGACGGGCAGGTGACGATGGCATGGTCTTTGACACGATTATCATTGGCGGGGGAATTGCAGGATTGCAGACTGCCATTCAGCTTTCCCGATGCCTGCGTAACGTCGCCGTGGTAGATGCCAACCATGGCAGGTCAACGGTGGCCAAAGCGTACCGCAACATCCTCGGATTTCCCGACGGCGTCAGCGGAAAGGCGCTGCGCGATGCCGGACGAACCCATGCGCTCCGTCTGGGCGTTCGCTTTTTTTCTGACGAGGTGTCAGAGCTCTCGGAACACGAGGGACGTTTTTTTGCCCGTCTCCGCGTCTCCGGTTACCGGCTCGAGGGACGTACAGTGGTGCTGGCAGCAGGAATCAGCGACCCGTTTCCGGACATACCGGGGCTTGTCGACTGTCTCGGAAAATCAATCTTCATCTGCCCCGATTGTGACGGGTACGAGACGGTCGGTCAGGCGACAGCGGTCATCGGAGCTGCTCCGCAAGCGGCAAAAATGGCCGTCCAGCTTCGTTATTACACCGACCGCCTGACGGTGATCAACCACGCCGGATCGCCGCTCGGAGCGCAGGAAGGCGAGACAATCCGATCGCTCTCGATCGACGTGATCAACGAGCGGGTAGAACGGCTTGCACACCAAAACGGAATGCTTACCGGCATCGTCTTGTCCGGCGGCGCCATGTTGTCAGTCAGCCGGGCCTTTCTCGCGTTTCCCGGCGCCCGTGTAAACACAGACTTGCTGCGTCCGTTTGCCGTCCGCTTCAACGAAAAGGGGCACGTCCTGGTCGATCCCCGTACCAAGGAAACAGACCACCGGAATATATGGGCCGTGGGCGACGTGATTCCCCATTCCCAGCAGGTGGCGATCGCAATGGGAGATGGGGCGCAGGCCGCGATCTGGATTCACAAGCGCCTGCAGGAAAGCATCACATAGCATATCACGGGACGGATCGCATTTTGTATTCATTTGGTGACCAGGCACAAGCAACCGCAGTCCACCGTATGCTTTGTTTGATCGAACATGGGCAGTACGGAGGGACATTGGCAAGATGATTACCTACCTGAGAGATTTGCTGCTGGGACTTTTGGCATGGTGGTGCGGAAACGGTGCGATTCGGCTGTTTCCCGTCACGCCGCTTCACCCTGATCGGCTGGGGGACTGGGTTGCCTTTTTGCTGTTCAAGCCGGTCGAACTGGTAATGGCGGCCATCTTGTTTGTGCTGGGGTCGGTCCTGTTGGGTGGACTGATCCGCACCCATGCGGCCGAGGCCATCCGGCGAGGGGTGTTTGGCGAGGGCTGTCTGAACGCTCTGCTGTGCGTATACGCAGGTTTCCTCGGGTACATTCAGTATCTCAAAATGCCCATGCCGACGCTCATTTTCGGCGGAGCTGCAATCTTGATCCTGTTGGTTCGGATGCAGCGCAGGCGGTCGCTGCAGACGGAAATCATTGAATTGATGAAAAGCACGCAGAAGCAGTTCCTGTCCACGGCTTTCCCGGGAAAGCGCAGAATCTGACAGACCTTTACAGAATCAACCGTTCTGCGTGTCCGGTCGACAGGATTCCCGGTTGCTCCTCCCTTCAGCACACACGAATGGACCCGAGCGCTATATTCTTCCGCGCAACTATGTTATGATAGAGCCAGTCCCCTTTTTTTCACGACATTGTGAAAATGGTGGATGGCCGAGGGGTATCCGCCGGAAATGCGGAGAACTCTTACAGGCTCTGGTTCATACTTTGTAATACGACTGGATGGCGAGGAGGGACAGTCATGCGTGTTGAACGCCTTGGTCAAGACAAGATACGGATCTTCCTAACGTTCGACGATCTGTCGGAGCGAGGAATTGAAAAAGAAGACATGTGGCGTGACATTCCAAAGGTACATGAACTGTTCAACGACATGATGGAACAGGCCTACCACGAATTGGGCTTTGAAGTGTCCGGGCCTGTCGCCGTTGAAGTGTTTGCCTTGCCAGCACAGGGAATGGTCGTAATCGTAACGCGCGGCAAAACAGGCTCAATGCTTGAGAAGGAAGAGGAAGAGTACGAGGACGATGACGTATATGAATTGGAAGTCACTCTGGAAGAGAGTGAACTCGTCATCTATTCCTTCCGCGACTTTGAGCATCTGGTTGAAGCAGCTCATCGCATAAACGCGATGTTGACCAATGGCGGAGCCGCTTATTTTTACCAGGGCAAATACTACCTTGTACTGGGAGAGCTCGATTTGGATCAGGAGCAGTACCAGAAGCTGATTGCGATCCTCTCTGAATACGGAGAAGCGACGCCGACTACCGTTTACGTCCTGGAGGAATACGGCAAGGTTGTCGTTGCTGACGACGCTGTCAAGGAGATTTGCAGACATTTTCAGTAAAATGTCTGGCGGACATTCCTGTACAATAAAACAGCACCTAGCGGTTGCTAGGTGCTTTTGCTGTTCTTACAGCCCGGCGAACAGGTCGCTCTCCTTGCCTTCGCGATCGGGCACGTATCCCTTGAGGTTGTGCCAGACGAGCATGAACTGATTCACGGTGCGGACGTTGTCGAGGCGGCCGGCCAGCACCCCCGGGAAAACACGCTCCACGGACATGTGCTGTGTCCGGTGAGCCGCCAGCGCCCGGGCCACCTGCAGGGCGTACTCCGGCGCGCGGATTTCCGTCGTGATCGCTTCGTAGGGATCCGTGCAGGGAGGCACAAACATCCCGGCGGGTGCGCCCGCCGCGTACGTCACGTGATACAGCTTGCGCACCGGAGAGCCGGGAGGAAGCTGTTTGACGGCCTGCGTCGTCGCTGCGGATATGGCCTGATGGTCCGGATGGCCGGAGATGCCATGCGGCGCGAAGGTGACCACGACCTGAGGCTGACAGGAGGCGATGACGGCCTGGATGCGACTGATCAATTCGTCTTCGGGAACGGAGGAGAGCCGTTTGTCAGTGTAGTCGAGGAAAAGCAGGTTGTCGATGCCCAGGATGGTTGCCGCCTCACGCAGTTCCCGCTCCCGGAAGCTCGGCAGTTCGGCTTGTGTGCACAGCGGCGGATCTCCCGCTTTGCCAGCCTCTCCGCGAGTGGCGCACACCAGGGAAATGGTCGTGTCCGGTTGCTGCGCGTACTTGCAAATCGTCACTCCAGACGTGAACGTTTCATCATCTGGATGGGCAAACACAAACAGGATATGTTTTGGTTCCATTACAACCCCTCCGTCTTGCAACATGCTGCTCTGCCGTTTATTATCGCACAACACGGACGATTTGACATGCGCGGGTGTAAGTCGGGGCAATATAATCTTCTATCGTTTCGGGCACGCTAACAGTACTGCCCTGCGTGTGAAGCGCCTCGTTCCGGAACGATTTCAGGACGCGCCCGGGACAGAACAAATACCTGCAAACTCTTTTTCGGAGACAAATGGGAATTTTCATCTTCTCATCCCTGATACAAGCGTGTATACTTAACGGTGGGTCTACCGACAACTATTTTGAGGTGAATATGTAATGGGTAATCAAGAAACGGTAACCGAAAACACCCGAGGGAAAGAACAAAAGGAAGAGAAAGCGAACTTGCTTGAATCTACCCAGACGGTGATCAAGGAAGCACTGGAGAAACTAGGTTACCAGGAATCGATGTATGAACTCCTGAAGGAGCCGCTGCGCGTGCTGACTGTACGCATCCCTGTCCGCATGGATAACGGGGAGGTAAAGGTGTTTACAGGCTATCGCGCCCAGCACAACGACGCAGTTGGACCGACCAAGGGGGGCATTCGTTTCCACCCGGATGTTACAGAGGAAGAAGTTAAAGCGCTTTCTATTTGGATGAGTTTGAAAGCGGGCATCGTCGACCTGCCATACGGCGGCGGGAAAGGCGGAATTATCTGCGATCCTCGTGAAATGTCTTTCCGCGAGCTTGAGCGTCTCAGCCGCGGTTACGTACGTGCGGTCAGCCAAATCGTGGGACCGACGAAAGATATTCCGGCACCAGACGTCTTCACCAACTCTCAAATCATGGCCTGGATGATGGACGAGTACAGCCGCATCCGCGAGTTTGACTCGCCGGGATTCATTACGGGCAAGCCGATCGCGCTGGGCGGTTCGCACGGACGCGAAACAGCGACGGCCAAAGGTGTAACCATCTGCATCCGTGAAGCAGCCAAACGTCGTAACATCGACCTGAAAGGCGCTCGCGTCGTCGTGCAGGGCTTCGGCAACGCCGGCAGCTACCTGTCCAAGTTCATGCACGATGCAGGGGCGAAAGTAATCGGCATCTCCGACGCTTACGGCGCCCTGTACGATCCGAACGGATTGGACATCGATTACCTGTTGGACCGCCGCGACTCGTTCGGCACGGTTACCAAGTTGTTTACCGATACGATTACAAATAAAGAACTGCTTGAGCTGGATTGCGACATTCTCGTTCCGGCGGCGATCGAAAACCAGATCACTGCTGCCAACGCTCACAACATCAAGGCGAAAATCGTGGTGGAGGCAGCCAACGGCCCGACCACGCTCGAAGCGACCAAAATTCTCACCGAACGCGGCATCCTGCTGGTACCTGACGTGCTGGCAAGCGCCGGCGGTGTAACCGTTTCCTACTTCGAATGGGTTCAAAACAACCAGGGTTACTACTGGACCGAAGAAGAAGTTCAGGAGAAATTGGAAAAAGTAATGGTGAAAGCGTTTGAGAACGTGTACACGCTGGCTCAAACGCGCCGTGTTGACATGCGTCTGGCTGCCTACATGGTGGGCGTGCGCAAGATGGCCGAAGCCTCCCGCTTCCGCGGTTGGGTGTAAGAGAATCGGTCAAACGCAAGTGCGAAAAACAAAACCTCCTTGGTTCGTCCAAGGAGGTTTTTGTTTTGAGTGAGGGTGTGAGTGCTGACCGCCTGCAGAAGTCAGCACTTACTGCTCGAACAAGCGCTGCAGTTCGCCAAAGTCGCGGGTCTGCTGCAGCACCACCATCAGCTTGATGCGTGCTTTCTGGCCGTTCAGGCCGTTGGAAAAGACGATGCCCAGCTCTTTCAGCTTGCGGCCGCCTCCCTCGTAGTCGTACACGTCCTGTACCTGGCCATTGTAACAGCGGGAAACCAGGACGATTGGCACTCCCTTGTCCAGGAGCTTACCCAGCACTGGCACGACAGCAGGGGGCAGGTTGCCCAGGCCGAACGCCTCCACCACCAGGCCGTCCACCTGCTGCGTGAAGAGAAAATCCAGCCAGTTTGGGTCCATTCCGGCGACCGCTTTTATCAGCGGCACGTTGGCGTTGGCATGTTCGATCGCATAGTGCTCGCGAACCAGGGGAGCATGGTGGTAGTTGACGCTTTTTTTGGAAATGGTGCCAATCGGGCCGTACGCCGGCGACTGGAACGTGGCCACGTTGCTGGTATGCGTTTTGGTCACGTGGCGGGCAGCGTGGATTTCGTCGTTGAACACGACCAGAACACCCTTGTCGCGGCTTTGCGGATCAGCTGCCACACGTACAGAGGAAATCAGGTTGACCGGGCCGTCTGCGCCCAATTCGTTGCTGCTTCGCATGGCGCCGGTCAGCACGACGGGCACCGTCACCGGCAGGGTGATGTCGAGGAAGTAGGCCGTTTCTTCCAACGTGTCAGTGCCGTGCGTCACGACTACGCCGTCGTAGCCGTGCTGGTCCAGTTCCTGTTGGATAAAGAGACGCAGGTCGTTCATTACGGCAGGAGTGATGTGGGGGCTTGGCAGATTCAAAAAGTTGACCATCGTTACATCCGCATACCGCTGCAAAAAGGGCAGATTTTTTACCACAGCCTGATCGTCCAGCGGTTTGACACCCTCGGATGCGTCGACAGACATGGCGATGGTACCGCCTGTATTGATCACCAGAATTTTTTTCATGTGCCGTCTCTCCTGTAGCGGGGTTTCAATCAAGACGTATTCATGGTACGATGAGTGATAGTCTTGTGTAAAGGAGCAATACGCAGATGATTGCTGTCATCGGAGCGGCGATTGCCCCCGGTATTGCCATTCTAAGCTATTTTTACCTGCGCGACAATCTTCAGCCGGAGCCCATCTCGATGGTCATCCGGACATTTATTTTTGGCGTTTTGCTCGTCTTTCCGGTGATGGTGCTGCAGTACATCATGCAGACCGAGTGGAACTGGCGGAGCGAATTCGTCGCCGACGTGGTACAGTCCGCGGTGGTGGAAGAGTTTTTCAAATGGATGGTCGTTTATTTTACCGCATACAAGCATGTGGAGTTCGATGAGCCGTACGATGGCATTGTGTACGCGGTGGCGGTCTCACTGGGTTTTGCTACGCTGGAAAACTTGTTCTATCTGCTCATCAACGGGCTGGATATCGCGTTTTGGCGTGCGTTGTTGCCTGTGTCGAGCCATGCGCTCTTTGCCGTCTGGATGGGGTATTATCTCGGCCGGGCGAAATTTTCCGGCACAGCGCGAAAAGAGGCCGGATACCTGTGGATCTCGGTGGGGCTGCCGATCGGCCTGCACGCGGTCTACAACGCCATATTTCTTGCAACCCAACACTGGCTTGTGCTCATCGTGCCGTTCATGGCCGTCCTCTGGTGGCAGGGGCTGAAAAAAGTGCAGCGCGCGCACGATTTTGGTTCTAAAACGCTTACCTCCCGTCCACACTAGGACGTAAGGAGGAGGGTCATCGTGCCAAAAAGCCAACGAGCAAAAGTGACGATTCGCTGCAACGTATGTGGAGAAACTTTCACCCTTCGCGGCCGCAGGGAACCCGGCGGCAGTGTGGACACCGGCTTTAAGCAGTGTCTGTGCGACAACGACAAGCATTTCAGCATTCAGGAAGAACCCTGAATCCCCTGCGTGCGGCAGCAGCCAGGGGCGAACATATGGAATGGCGGCGGGGGGATAGCCCTGCCGCAAGCAGCGGGACCGGCAAGCGCCGGTTCTTTTTTTGTCGGTAACACGCTTCGCCCTTTCCATACGCATATGAATAATCCGCTCTCGCTCCACCAACACTATGCAAAGATTTCATTACGTGCCAAGGGGGATGTAAACCGTGCGAACCAAGCTGACTGCCACAAGGCCTGTATCGGCGGCCAGGGGCGGTTTTCCTTGGAAGGCCGGCGGGACCGAAGCGGACAGCGCCCTGGCAGCAAAGGAAGCAACGTGCCGCAGGTTAAACGGTTCGACTGGCACAGTGATGACCGCCAGCAATGCGGCTGGAATTGGTGAAGGGAGGATTGGATAAAAATGGGATACGGAACGGTTGCGCGCGTCCTCTTTCCCGTCGCCTTGGTTGCGCTTGTCGGTGTCGGGGTGTGGGGCTATCAGGAGCACAACGAAAAAAACTCCATTTTGATCAAGGCGGAAAACCAGTATCAGCGTGCCTTTCACGATTTGAACTACCACATCGACAACTTGCATGACGAATTGGGTAAATCGCTGGTTATCAACACGCGCAGGCAGATGACCCCCTGCCTCACCAATGTCTGGCGGCTTGCCAACGAGGCCCGGTCGGAGGTCGGTCAACTGCCGCTGACCTTGATGCCGTTCAACAACACGGAAGAGTTTTTGTCCCGCGTCGCTGACTTTTCATACCGGGTAGCGGTGCGCGATCTGGACAAGGAGCCGCTGACAGCAAAGGAGTACCAGACGCTGAAAGAGCTGCACAAACACTCCAAAAACATCCAGAACCAGTTGCGCAACGTGCAGGCCAACGTGTTTGCCAAACAACTGCGCTGGATGGACGTGGAGACGGCGTTGGCCTCGGACGACAAAAAATCGGACAACACGATTATTGACGGGTTCCGCACGATTGAAAAAAACATGTCGAAAAACCCCGAGATCGACTGGGGCGTCGGCATTCGGAGCCTGGAAACAAAAAAACTGAAGCGGATCAAAGGTATCGATGGCAAACCGATTGACAAGGAAGAGGCGAAGCGGATCGCGCTGGCATTCACAGGATTGAATCCCGCGGAAGCGACGGTTGAAGTGGACGATAACGGCAAGGCCGAAGGGTACACCGCCTACAGCGTCCGGATAACCTCCAAGAAAGCGGGCGCCCCGATCAACCTGGATGTGACCAAACGGAGCGGAAAAGTTGTCTGGATGATGAACGAACGGGAAGTCGGCGAAGAACGCATCAGTCTGGACGAAGCGGAGGAAAGCGCGCGCAAGTTTTTGCGGGATCACGGGTTCGGCAACATGGTGGTGTCGGAAAGCGACACCTATGACAGAATCGGCATCTTTACCTTCGTGCCGGAGCAAAACGGGGTGCGCCTCAACCCCGATGCCGTCACGGTCAAAACGGCGCTGGACAACGGCTCCGTCATCGCATTCAATGCGGCCGAATACCTGTTCAATCACAAGCCGCGCAAGCTGCCCAAGCCGCGCGTGACCAAGGAACAGGCAAGAGCCAGGGTGAATCCCGCCGTCAATGTGAAAAGTCAGCGTTTGGCCTTGATCGAGAGCAAGGACGACGGCCGGGACGTGCTGTGCTGGGAAATCACCGGGACGTATGAGGACAGCACCTACACGGTTTACATCAACGCCTTGACCGGAGATGAGGAAGACATCATCAAAATGGACACCGGTGCAGAGGGAGAGGCGGGATAAATCCTCTGCCCCATCGAAATAGGGAAAGACGGGGGATGTCCGGCTTTCCCTATTTGCCGTTTCCAAAGAAAACAGGTTATAATAAACAGGTGAGGAGAAAAGGGGGAACATTCCGTACATGAAGCTGCCACGAATTGGACAAACACTCCGACTGAGCCTTGTCCACGCTTCCGAAGAGCGAAACGGCCAGACGTTCAAGACCCGGGTCGCCGATCTGACGGAGGAACACATCGTCATCGAGCTTCCAATCAGTGAGGCAACGGGCAGAACCGGCCCCTTTCCTGTAGGGACCGAATGCAACGTGTGGTACATAGGCGATGACGGCTCCCGCTATGAGTTCCGCACTGTCATCAACGGCAGGCAAAGCGAAAACATTCCCGTCCTGTTGATCAGGAAGCCGGAAAAAACCGCGGTGAAACGAACACAGCGGCGCAGTTACCTGCGCATCAACACGGCGGTGGAAATTGCCGTCAAAACGACAGACCCTGTTCGGCGCTATCATTTCCTTACGCGGACGATTAATCTGAGCGGGGGCGGCATCTCGTTTACGTGCGAAGCATCCTATCGGCTGCAGGTAAAAGATCGGCTGCAGGTGTGGATGGCACTGCCCGGAAAAAACGGACAAGTACAGCACGCTTATGGCGTGGTGGAAATCGTCCGCTGCAATCCCGCGGAGGAAAAGGGTCTGCATCAGTGGATCTCCGGAAAGTTTGTGCAGATCAGCGAAGCGGACCGGGCGAAAATTGTCCGCGCCTGTTACGAACGGCAGCTTGATTGGCGGAAAAAAGGTGTACTCGATTGATGGCAACGAGAGAAGGATGATCCCCGATGGCCAACGACTTCGACTCGCGTTATTGCCGATTCTCGCGGCGCGTGGAAAAGGGAATCATGGCGCTGATCGTCATCAGCGTTATCATGCTGGCGTGCGGGGAATTGCTGATCGAGTTCGAACCGGTTCGCGCCTTTTTCGTGGAGACCCATTGGCTGGAGGGGGTGCCCGGACGCCCCTAAAGGTTTGCGCGTGCTTCCATACTATGGTACTATTAAAGATAACATAGAGTGGCGACGACGCGAATGGGGCTTCGACAGAAGCTTTTCTTGTTTCTATTTTTCTACATTTCTTCCAGGACTTTCATACATAGCAGGTGAGAACAAAATGAACATTGCAATCGACGGTCCGGCCGGGGCGGGGAAAAGCACCGTTGCTCAACAGGTGGCAAAACGGCTGGCGTACTTGTATATCGACACGGGCTCGATGTACAGGGCGCTGGCGTGGGCAGTGCTGAACAACCGCATTCCGATCGACGACGAAGCAGCGGTATCCGAACTGCTGCGGTCAAGCGACATCCGGCTCGAACGGGAACGCGACAGCCAGCGCGTATTCTGGAACGGCCAGGACATCACCGACCAGATCCGCACGCCCGAAGTGAGCCAGTACGCGTCCATCGTCGCCAGCTACCCGTCCGTACGTGAGCAGATGCTGGTGCTGCAGCGTCAAATGGCAGCAGGCGGCAACGTCGTCATGGACGGGAGGGACATCGGCACCCACGTGCTGCCGGATGCCGATGTAAAAATTTTCCTGACTGCTTCTACCCGGGAACGTGCCGAGCGGCGGTTGAAAGAACTGCTGGCGAAGGGGCTCCAAACCGATCTGGCTACGCTGGAAGCGGAGATCGCCGAACGGGACAAGCGGGATATGGAGCGGGAAGCGGCTCCCCTGCGCCAGGCGGCGGACGCTGTGCTGGTGGACACGACAGGGATGACGATCGAACAGGTCGTGGAGCAAATCTTGAAAATTTGCGAACGGTCGGGTGAGTCGATACAGTGAGGACGTATCGTTTTTTTCACAGCCTGTTCCGCGCCTTATTTTCCATCATCTTTCGTTGGCAAGTAATCGGCGCTGAACATATACCTAAGAAAGGCCCTGTTATTCTCTGTGCCAATCACATCTCGCTGTGGGACCCGCCCCTTTTGGGTGCGGGAATTGACCGACCGGTGCACTTTATGGCAAAAGAGGAGCTGTTCCGCATACCGATCCTCTCCTACTTCATCACCAAGTTTGGCGCTTTTCCCGTCAAGCGGGGGGCTGGCGACCGCGCTGCCATCCGCACCGCCCTCAAGCTGCTGGAAGATGGAAAAATCTTTGGAATTTTTCCGGAAGGGACCCGCAGCAAAACGGGGAAACTGGGACCGGGCATGCCAGGAGCGGCCATGTTTGCCCTGAAATCGGAGGCCGTGGTCATACCGGTGGCGATTATCGGCAACTACAAATGGTTCCGCCCGATCAAAATCGTGTACGGCCCGCCCATCGACCTGTCCGCGCAGCGTGCAGCAAAACCGGGGTCCGATACCCTCAAGGAGACTACCGACCTGATCATGGCTCATATTCAGTCACTGCTCGATCAGCACCGTTCATCGTGAGTCGGTATAGAAATAACAAAGGGTAGAATACTAAATCTGTTGGAACTTCTTGGCTTGTCAACTAACTGCTAGCCTACCGGCGGTAGTTAAAAATATACTGCTCCCGCTTCTTTTTAGACAGCATGGGACTGGATGGTATTTAAGGAGGTTTTATTCATGATGGAAGAAAGCAACGTAAGCCTGACGGATGCAACAACCATTTCCGTAGGGGATGTAGTGAAGGCTACCGTCACCAAAGTGGAAGACAAACAGGCTTTGGTAGACGTAGGCTACAAATACGACGGCCTGATTCCGATCAGCGAGCTCTCTCCGCTGCACGTGGAGAAGGTGTCCGACGTGGTTTCGGTTGGCGACACCTTTGACGTAAAGGTGCTGAAGCTGAACGACGAGAAAGAAGAACTGGTCGTATCCAAGAAAGCCGTCGCCATGGAAGCAGCGTGGGCGGACCTGGAGAAAAAGATGGAATCCGGAGAAATCATTGAAGCCGAAATCAAGGAAGTAGTGAAAGGCGGTCTCGTCGTAGACGTAGGCGTGCGCGGCTTCATTCCGGCCTCCATGGTGGAACGCCACTTCGTGGAAGACTTTTCCGATTACAAAGGGAAGACGCTGCGGCTGAAAGTGGTGGAGATGGACAAGGAAAAGAACAAAGTGATCCTGTCTCACAAAGCGGTGCTGGAAGAAGAAGCAAAACAGCAAAAACAAGCCGTACTGGAACGCCTGCAGCCGGGTCAGGTGCTGGAGGGAACCGTACAGCGCATGACTGATTTCGGTGTGTTCGTCGACATCGGTGGTGTAGACGGTCTGGTGCACGTGTCCGAACTGGCTTGGCACCGCGTGGAAAAACCGTCCGACGTCGTCAAGGAAGGCGATAAGGTACAGGTAAAAGTGCTGAAAGTTGACAAGGAAAACGAGCGAATCAGCCTGAGCATCAAGGAGACCCAGCCTGGTCCCTGGGCAACGGTGGGCGAACAGTTCAAGCGGGGAGATATTGTGACTGGCACCGTAAAACGCCTCGTCTCCTTCGGCGCTTTTGTGGAAATCGCTCCGGGCATCGAGGGACTGGTGCACATCTCGCAAATCGCCAACCGCCGCGTCGCAACGCCGGGTGAAGTGCTGAAGGAAGGCCAAGAGGTGCAGGTGAAAGTGCTGGATGTCGTTCCCTCCGAGCAGCGCGTCAGCCTCAGCATTCGCGCCGTCGAAGAGGAGCGCGCCGAGCAGGCGGAGCGTGCCAGCAAACGGGAACAACAGCAGTTCCAGCAGGAAAACAACCAGCCGCTGGGCGTTACGCTGGGCGAACTGTTTGGCGATCTGAAAGAAAAATTGAAGTAAATACCGAGGGGATACGCGCAGGCGTATCCCTTTTTTATAGGTCTTTATAGATCCATTCCGCCGTGGGCATTGCCCATGACGGACGAGGAGGGCTAGTTTTATACGGGAGGCGGACATGGAGCGATCGAAGCGAAAAGTGGAGCATATCGAGTACGCATTGGCGACGGCGGAAGCACACAGAAACGCCTGGGACGACCTGTCGTTTGTGCCAAACAGTTTACCGAATATATGTTATGGTAACACGAAAGTGGAAACGGATATCCCTCCGTTTCGTCTCTCGTCCCCTTTCCTGATCAATGCGATGACTGGGGGAGCGGCTGCCGTCACCGAGATCAACCGGCTGCTGGCGATCGTCGCCCGGGAAAAGGGACTGGCGATGGCCGTAGGCTCGCAAATGGCGGCGCTGCGCGATCCGGCCGTGGTGGAGAGCTATGCGGTGGTGCGTCGGGAAAATCCGGACGGCATCGTGTTTGCCAATCTGGGGGCGGAAGCGACGGTGGAAGAGGCTCAGCGTGCGGTGGAGATGATTCGCGCCGACGGTCTGCAGATTCATCTCAACGTCTTGCAGGAACTTTTGATGCCGGAAGGAGACCGCGATTTTACCGGCTATCTGGAACGGATTCGCGCGATTCGCGAGGCGATCGGGGTGCCGGTGATTGTCAAGGAAGTGGGGTTTGGCATGTCCCGCCGCACGATCGAGCAGCTGGCCTCCGCCGGTGTCTCGATCATCGACGTGGGCGGCAGGGGCGGCACCAATTTTGCCAAAGTGGAAAATCAGCGCCATTCTGCGCCGCTGACCATGTTTGAAAGCTGGGGGCTGTCTGCGCCGGAGAGCCTGCTGGAAGCGGATAACTGCCGCCTGGATGGGGTCCGTCTGATCGCAACAGGCGGGATTCGGCACGGGCTGGATGCGGCCAAGGCGCTGGCGTTGGGAGCTTCCGCCGTGGGCGTGGCGGGTGCCCTGTTGCGCCTGGTGACGAACGTGCCGTTGGAGGCGTGCCTTGCCGCTGTCGATGCCTGGCATCATCAACTGCGGGTGGCGATGACGGCGCTGGGTGTGTCGGAGCTGATTGAATTGCGGCGGGTGCCGGTATTGATCACGGGCGTGACGGCGGAGCGGGCGCGGCTGCGCGGCTGCAAACCGGAGCGTTATGCCCGCCGGGACGAGGAACCGTTTTGATTGGCTCATGAAAGATCGCCAGATGAGGCATACTTTGGAAGACATCCGCAACGTGAGGAGATGGACATGAACGAGGGAACGCTTGCGATCCTCATCCAGTGGTGTTTTCTCTGTCTCGTCTGGATGGGCAGTTTCGACCGGCCGCTGAAGCGTTGGGGCGTGTCGCGCGCGGGCACCCTGGCTGTGCTCGCCGCGTTTCTCGCATGCTCGTTTGTCAGCTGGCAGATCACGTTTCTGCCCGTGCAGGTCAGCCTCAGCGGAACGATTCTGCCTCTTCTTTGCGGCGGTTGGTTGTACGGACGGTTGGCCAAAGAGAAACGACGCCTCTATTTGCTGGCTGGTGCCGCTGCAGGCTTGGCACTGTTCTGGTTGCGCTGGCTCTTTTTTACCGACCCGGTTCTGCAGGTGTGGGACGAAACGGTCCTCCTGCCAACAGCGGCGGTGCTGGCCGTGTTTGCCATCGCTCGCCGCGGACTGGCCCGCCTCTATTTGCTCGCCGTCTCCCTTCCCGGTGCCGATGTGCTGTATGCACTGTATGTGTGGAAGCTGTCGGGAACCTGTGAGATCGGCGGCGGCTATGCGCAAGATCTGTTGTGGAGCGCTGTCTCGCTTTGGAGTCTGACCGGATCGACACTGGCAGCCGTCAGACGACTGTTTGGATACCGGGAGACAGAAACGTCCCATTCCGATACGCACAGGTGATGCCGATGTTTCGAGAACTGCTTGCCAATGAGTACATCATTCCACTCACGATAGGGCTGAGTTTTGGCATTCTCTGCCGGCTGTATCTGCTTCGCACAGATTACCGGCAGTATCCGACCTTTCCCCACGGCAAGATCATCCACATCTCCCTGGGGGTGATCGCGTCTGCGCTGGGGGCGCTGGCCGTGCCGTCGCTGCTGAAGCAGGACTACACTGCGGTCACCTTTCTGACCTTAGCGGCCCAACAGTTTCGCGATGTCCGCAACATGGAGCGGACGACGCTTACGGAGATCGACAAGCGGGAGCTGGTGCCCCGGGGCGGACCGTACATCGAGGGAATTGCGATGGTGTTTGAAGGGCGCAACTACCTGGTCATTTTCACCTCACTGTTGACGACGTTTGCCACCGTGCTGTTCAACTGGTGGGGAGGCTGCCTGGTGGGGATCGCGGCACTGGTCATCTCCCGCCTGCTCAAATCCGGCCAAACCCTCGGCAGCATCGTGGAGGTGCAGCCGGCTGACGTGCGGGTAGAGGGGAAAAACCTGTACGTAGGCGACATATACATCATGAACGTCGGCCTGAAGGAGGCCCAGGAACTGATTCAAAAACGGGGCATGGGTTTCATTCTGGTGCCCAAGGATGACAACGCCTCCGTCTCCATTGCCCATCCGGGTCAGCGGCAGGCGATTTTGCACGACGTGGCGACGCAGATGGGGGTGTTTACCGACGAGGGAGAGCCGTCACTCACACCGCTGGTGAAACGGGATCTGGAGACAGGTCGCTTGGGCGTGTTCTTGCTTCCGCAGGTGCCTAGCCGCGAGCGGGCCAAAGCGGTCATAGAAGCGGTGCCGATTCTGGAGAGCGTCTATCGCATGCCGAATGAGGTACAGCCGGTCGAACAAGGAGGGTAGTGCATGTCCGCCAGAATCGTAGCAGTGGTTACCACCAACAAAGAGCACGTCGCCGGGGGCGTTCCCGTCTTTGTCGTTCCCAGCCGGGAGCGGATGCAGCAGACGGCTTTTACACTGGAAAAAGTGATGGACGCGATGGTGCACGAGTTGGATGACGAGACGCTGATCGTTGTTCGTCACAACTAGAGTGTGGTATGATTAGCTAGTCAAAACAGATATGAGAGAGAGTGTTGTCAACTATGGGATTGCCAGTGGTAGCCATTGTGGGTAGACCCAACGTGGGCAAGTCCACGATTTTTAACCGATTGGTCGGTGAGCGCATCGCCATCGTGGAGGACAAGCCGGGCGTGACCCGCGACCGCCTGTACGGGAAGGGGGAATGGCTGAACCGCTACTTCCACGTCATCGATACCGGCGGCATCGAATTTGGTGAGACCGACGCAATTCTCACACAAATGCGCCACCAGGCGGAACTGGCCATCGACGAGGCAGACGTCATCCTGATGGTGACCGACAGCCGCGCCGGCGTAACCGATGCCGATCAGGAACTGGCGCGCATGCTGAACCGCACCGGGAAGCCGATCGTTTTGATCGTCAACAAGATCGACAATCCGGACATGCGTGCTGACATTTACGACTTTTACACGCTGGGACTGGGCGATCCATTCCCTGTTTCCGGCAGTCACGGGCTTGGCTTGGGCGACGTGCTCGAAGAGGTGGTGAAGCACTTCCCGGGAGGAGAGGAAGAAGAGCGGGACGACGACGTAATCCGCATCGCCATCATTGGGCGGCCCAACGTAGGGAAATCTTCACTCACCAACGCGATCCTTGGTGAAGAGCGCGTCATCGTCAGCGATGTGGCCGGCACGACGCGGGATGCCATCGACACGCCGTTTGAGCGCGACGGGCAGCACTACATTTTGATCGACACTGCCGGGATGCGCAAACGGGGCAAAGTATATGAAACGACGGAAAAATACAGCGTGATGCGGGCGATGAAGGCGATCGAAGAGTCGGATGTCGTGCTGGTCGTCCTGAATGGGGAAGAAGGCATTATCGAGCAGGACAAGAAGATCGCCGGGTACGCCCACGAAGCAGGCCGCGCCGTGATTATCGTTGTCAACAAATGGGATGCGGTCGAAAAGGACGACAAGACGATGCTTCGCTTCACCGAGTTGATCCGGGAAGAGTTCAAGTATCTGGATTACGCGCCGATTCTGTTTGTCTCGGCCAAAACCAAGCAGCGGATTCACACGATTTTGCCGAAAGTCAACCAGGTGGCGGAAGCGCATTCGATGCGCGTCTCCACATCGGTGCTGAACGATCTGATCACGGACGCGACGATCATGACACCGCCGCCGTCGGACCGGGGCAAGCGGCTGAAAATCAACTACGCGACCCAGGCGGCCGTCAAACCGCCAACCTTCATTCTGTTTGTCAACGACCCGGAACTGATGCATTTCTCCTATGAGCGTTACATTGAAAACAAAATACGGGAGGCGTTTGTCTTCGAAGGCACGCCGATCCGGATTTGGACGCGCAAAAAAACATAGGGAGAGGAAACAACATGCTGTTTTTGTCCTGGGTGATCAGTTACCTGATCGGCTCGATCAGCTTCAGTTATCTTATTGCCAAAAAGATTGCGGGCATTGACATTCGCGCCCACGGCAGCGGAAACGCAGGCGCGACCAATACCCTGCGCGTTCTGGGAAAAGGACCGGCCGTCGTCGTGCTGGTCCTGGACGCGCTGAAGGGACTGGCCGCGATGGGCATCACGCACCTGCTGACAAACGGCGATCCGACGGCGTACGCGATGTCCGGGCTGTTTGCCATCGTCGGGCATAACTGGCCTGTCTATTACGGATTTCGCGGGGGGAAGGGTATCGCCACCACGCTGGGTGTGGCACTGGGCTTCTCTCCGTTGGCCTTTCTCATCTCGGTCATCGTCACCGTTGTGGTCATTGCTCTGACGCGATATGTGTCGCTGGGTTCGCTCGTGTTTGTGACACTACTGCCGGTGTGTCTGTATTTTCTCGCCAAGGACATGGCGTTCGTCTGGGTCAGCATTGCCCTTGCTGTCTTCGCCTACGTCCGCCATTACAACAATATCCAAAATCTTCTTGCAGGCAGAGAGCGCAAACTGGGGGAACCGTCCCAGCGCAATCTGCAGTAAGGTAACGTGGAGGGAATCATGTGAGTCAGGATGTTGCTGTTATCGGCGCCGGCAGTTGGGGTACGGCGCTGGCCTCGGTCTTGGCGGATAACGGCCATCGCGTAAACGTCTGGGTGCGCGATCCGAAACTGGCCGACGAGGTCAATACCCGTCATACCAATGAAAAATACCTGCCGCGCGTAATGCTGTCACCCGGGATTCGTGCCTCGGTCGATCTGCGGGAGGTCGTGTCGGACAAACCGGTTGTGCTGTTGGCCGTCCCCTCGCACGCGATGCGGCAGGTGACGCGCGAGCTTGCGCCATTTTTGCGTCCGGATGTGCTGCTGATTCACGCCGCCAAAGGCTTTGAACTGGAGAGTTTGAAGCGCATGACGGAGGTGATCGGCGAGGAAGTGCCCGAGCCGATCGGCAAAGGAGTCGTTGTGCTGACAGGACCGAGCCATGCAGAGGAAGTGGTGCGCCGGTCGCCGACCACGGTAGTCGTCGCTTCCGCTTGCGAGGACCGCATGCTGCGCGCACAGGACCTGTTCATGAACGCGTATTTCCGCGTCTATACCAACCCCGACCTGGTCGGAGCGGAGATTGCCGGGGCCCTGAAGAACATCATCGCGCTGGGAGCGGGGATGTCCGACGGGCTGGGATTTGGCGACAACGCCAAAGCAGCGCTGCTCACCCGCGGCCTGGCGGAAATTACCCGGCTTGGTATCAAACTGGGCGCCATGCCGCTGACGTTTGCCGGACTGGCCGGCGTGGGCGACCTGATCGTCACCTGCACGAGCAAGCACAGCCGCAACTGGCGGGCCGGATATCTGCTTGGCCAGGGAAAACCGCTGGACGAGGTGCTGGAGCAGATGGGCATGGTGGTGGAAGGCGTGCGCACGACCAAAGCCGCGTACGCGCTGGCCAGCCGCAATCAGGTGGACATGCCGATCGCCTCGGTGCTGTACGGGATTTTATTTGAAGGCAAGTCGCCCCGTCAGGGCGTGGAAGAACTGATGGGACGCGGCCGCACGCGCGAAATGGAATACCTCGGGCCGTTTGGCGTGTAAAGTCACGGACGTTCGCTCACCATATTAGGCTCCTGTACATACGTTATTGATGTGGCAGTATTGCCTAAGCCGTAAGGAGGAGCTGAAGGGATGAGCAAAAACGTGTCGTATCGTTTATTGGAACGGTTGCTGGCAAAAGCAGGAGGAAACGTGGATGAGGGCAGGCTGCGCACGCTGGCCAGCAATTTTACGCGAGACGACTTTGAGGACGAGGCCAAACTGCGCCACGTAATCCGATCGCTCGCCGCATTGAACGGCAAAACCTTGAACGAAGAGCAGGAAGACAAGGTCGTGCAGATGTTCCGCAACCAGGAGATCAACCTCAGCGACCTGTCCTCGCTCAGCAAATTGCTGAAGTAAGCGATTTGGGCGATTATGCCCGTTCCCTGTTGCGCAAAACGTCATACAGTATGACTAGGAACAATCATGGCTCTACAGGGACATGGCTGGCCTACAGATTCAAGAAAAAAAGAGGGATGTCATCCCTCTTTTTTTCGTTTCGCGGCACCGTTTGCCGTCTGGTTCAGCAGGCTTTGCACCAGCGGGGATTGCAGCAGGCTGAGAAGCTGGTTGATGTCGATGTTTCCCAGCAGATTGCCGCCCCCGTTGTTGCCTTCGGCCGCTTCGTTGGCCGGGCTGCTTGTCTCCGCAGACTGCCGTTTGCCGGCGGGCTTTTCCGTATCCGCCGCCTCCGCCGAGCGTTTTCCCAGTCTTTCAAAGAGCTGCATCGCGCCGTACAGCGTATCCATCGTTTCTTCGACCTGGCGGATCGTGCTGCTGATCCCCTTGATGTTGCTGCGCATCCGCGAAACAGACGAGCGCAGGTCGGTCACTTCCGGCACCGTCTTTCGCGGCGTGACGGCGAGCGACACCTCCTGCACCTTGTCGCTCAGTTTTCTGCTCGGTATGGGAGCGTAGGGATTACGCCATTTCCGAGTGGTCATCAGCCATCCCTCCAATAGGCGGATTCATCACGATAGTCTATGCGAACGTCTAGAGTGAGGTTCACCGGACGGGAGCGGCAGAACAAGAAGTATGGTATACTATTTCAAAAACGGAAAAAAGGATGCTGTCGTACATATGCCTATCGATCCAATGACCAAGATGAACATCTCGCTGATCGCCATCGCGCTGATGTTCGTATGCAATTTCATGGTGCTCTATGCGCGCAAGACGAAAAACGGCCTGGTGTCGTTCCTGCTGAAGACAGTCGCATTTTTGATGCTGCTGGCTGTATTCGTAATGATTCTAATAGTGATTTTTGCATGAAGGAGGGTACGCGATGGGGCAACTGACATTGATCTCCCGCACCGGCACCCATCAACTGCCCGTGGAAACCGATGTGACAATCGTGTCCATCGCCAAACGGCACAAGCTGGGGTGGGGATACGCCTGTGAGCGGGGAATATGTGCCCAGTGCCGGACGCTGGTGCAGGAAGGAGCCGACTGCCTCAATGAAGTGACAAAGGAGGAGAAGCTGCGGCTTCGCAAGGCAGAGCGAGCGGAAGGGTACCGTCTGGGCTGCCAAATCCAAATAGTCAGACAGGGGCGCGTGACATTGGCGCACCGTCCGTATTGACAGGGGGCTGACAGCGTGGGAAAACTGACGTTTTTGCCCTCGGGAAAAAGCGTAAAGACGCGGCCGGGCCAACTGGTCACAAGTGCAGCCATGGCGGCGCGGGTCGTCATCCCGCAGCGGTGCGGCGGACACGCTTCCTGCCTGATGTGCCGCATCATCGTGGAAAGCGGACGCTTGTCTGAACCGTCGCCGTTGGAGCGGCGCAAGATGCCGGAAGATGATATCCGCAAAGGCATCCGGCTGGCCTGTCAGGCGAAAACCACCGGGCAGGACTGCACGGTGCGTATCCCGGAGAGCCGATGGAAGTCGGTCGTTCGGGCGGCGCTGGAGTCGCAGCGCGCCCAGCAAGAAGAATGGTAGCAAGAGGTGTAACAGGTGATGTGGCAAACATGGCACACTGCGTTGCGGCTGCCGGTAATGCTGGCGGTCTTGTCTGTCCTGCTGGGCGGTTGCCTGTATCCGGAAGAACGGAAAATGGAGAACCAGATTCCCAGCGAATTTTATCTGGAGGCAACGCAAAAAGCGGTGGAACAGTACCAACAAGACACGGGCGTGCTGCCGATTGTGACGAAACCGGCGGATACGCCGATCTTCGAGAAGTACGAGCTCGATTTTCGCAAAATGATGCCCAAATACCTGCCGGATGCGCCGGGCAACTCGTTTGAAAAAGGCGGCGTATACAAGTACGTGCTGATCGATGTGGAAACCAAGCCAACCGTTCGGCTGATTCATTTGGGCGCTGTCAGCAAAGTGGCCGACGTGCAGAGCGCCGTCAACAACTTCGTGCGGAATTACGGCAAGCTGCCGATCAAAGCTGATCTCGGCAACGGCTATTACTCCATCGATTTTCAGAAGATGTCCATGCAGGACGTGCAAGTCATGTCGACGGAAGGCAACTATCTGCTCCCGCTCGTCATGAATGCCAAAGGTGAAGTTGGCATCGATTACGCTGCCGACATCGCCAACATCCTGCGCAGCAAAAAAGCGGAGGTCATGGAGAATACCGACCCGCGGTACGTGATGGCGCGTCATTCCATGTTCGTCCCGGCCAAGTCGTTTCCCTACGAACTGGTGGACGGCGAACCCCGCCTGCAGAAACTGTAAAAAGGCGCACAGGCGGCTTGCTCCTGCATCCGCCTTTCTCATGTGAATAAATCCCGCCCGACTTGATGCGGATGATTCCCGGCTGCACAGACTGCTGTCTGCAGGGGAGTCGTTTTCCGCAGGTCCGGGCGGTTATTTTTTTTGTTCTAGCGCGGCGGGGCGCACATATACATGTATTGTCCACGATTCTAGTACGAGATTCTCGGGAAAATACTGACGGTCAGGGATAATTCGGAAAAATGGTCATAGTGTATCAATAGACAAATAGGAGGAGGTCATCGATGGTGGAACGAGTCGACATCTTTAAAGACATTGCCGAACGGACGGGTGGGGATATTTACCTGGGCGTCGTGGGACCTGTCCGGACGGGAAAATCGACGTTTATCAAACGATTCATGGAACAGGTCGTCATTCCCAACATCCAGTCGGAGGCGGAGCGGATACGCGCCACGGATGAACTGCCGCAGAGCGCGTCCGGCCGAACAATCATGACGACGGAACCCAAATTTGTTCCGAATCAGGCTGTACAGGTAAACGTGACGGAAGGGCTCAGCATCAACGTTCGGCTCGTCGACTGCGTCGGTTATACTGTGCAGGGCGCGAAGGGTTTTGAAGACGAAAACGGCCCGCGCATGGTCAACACGCCGTGGTACGAGGAGCCGGTTCCATTCGAGGAAGCGGCTGAAGTGGGAACGCGCAAGGTCATTCAGGAACACTCCACCATCGGAATTGTCGTCACCACGGACGGGAGCGTTGCGGAGATTCCACGCAGCAGTTACATCGAAGCGGAAGAACGGGTCGTGGCCGAACTGAAGGAAGTCGGCAAGCCGTTTGTCATCCTGGTCAACTCCACCCGCCCCCGTTCGGAAGAGACGCAAGCCCTGCGGATGGAACTGCAGGAGAAATACGACGTACCGGTGCTGGCCCTGTCTGTGGACCACATGACGGAAAATGAAATCCTGCTTTTGATGCGGGAAGTGCTGTTCGAATTCCCTGTGCACGAGGTAAACGTGAATCTGCCCAGCTGGGTAATGGTACTGGAAAATGGACACTGGCTGCGCCAAAACTACGAAGAAGCGGTACGGGAGACAGTGAAGGACATTCGCCGCCTGCGCGACGTGGACCGGGTCGTCAGCTATTTCAACGAGTACGATTTTGTAGAACGGGCAACTCTGGCCGGAATGCACATGGGGCAAGGGATTGCCGAAATCGACCTGTACGCGCCGGACGAACTGTACGACCGTATCCTGATGGAAATCGTCGGCGTCGAAATCAACGGAAAGGATCACCTGCTGAAAATCATGCAGGAATTTGCCCATGCCAAGCGGGAGTACGATCAGGTGGCGGAGGCGCTGCACATGGTCCGGACGACCGGCTACGGCATCGCCGCACCGTCGCTGCACGAGATGACCTTGGACGAACCCGAATTGATTCGCCAAGGACCGCGTTTCGGTGTGCGCCTGAAAGCGACGGCTCCGTCGATTCACATGATTCGCGTCGACGTGGAGTCGGAATTCGCGCCGATCATCGGCACCGAAAAGCAGAGCGAAGAACTGGTCCGCTATCTGATGCAGGACTTCGACAGAGACCCGCTGTCGATCTGGAACTCGGACATTTTTGGCCGCTCACTGCATTCCATCGTGCGGGAAGGCATCCAGGCCAAGATCACGATGATGCCGGACAACGCCCGCTACAAGCTGCAGGAGACCTTGGGGAGGATCATCAACGAAGGATCGGGCGGACTTATCGCAATCATTCTGTAAGCGAAAAATCGGGCGTGAAGTCCTACGAAAGGCAGGGCAAACAGAGGCTCCCGGCGGGACGGGAAGCCTTTTTTTCTTGGATTTCGCTTAAATTCGACAGGAGGGGGCTTGAATTTGCGGGAACAGTGTATTACTATATGCTTGTCAGAGCGGTAAAAACACCCAATCATGTGTATAAAACGATTGGTTTCGGTTAAGAAAAGTAGTAATACCAACGATGTGGCGCACATTGAGGGGAGGTGAAAAGAAATGAATAAAACTGAACTGATTGCAAAAGTGGCTGAGACCACCGAACTCACCAAGAAAGATGCTACCAAAGCTGTTGATGCAGTTCTTGATGCAATTGCGGAAGCACTGAAAAACGGAGAGAAAGTACAACTGATTGGTTTCGGTAACTTCGAAGTTCGCGAGCGTGCGGCTCGTAAAGGTCGCAACCCGCAAACCGGCGAAGAGATCGAGATCGCTTCCAGCAAGGTACCGGCATTCAAGCCTGGTAAACAACTCAAGGACTCCATCAAGTAATCGTTACATCGGTTAACGAAACTCTTACATAAAAATCCACATTGATGAAATGTGGATTTTTTTCACGTTCTCAGATGCTTCACGATATGTGGATCGTTTTGTTTTTTTCTGGGGAATGTGATAAGATGGGCTTGTTTCATCCGCTGGAGAGGGAGGTTTTGTCATTGAAAGAGGTCGATCTGGAGAAAATTCAACAAGCGGTCCGCATGATCATCGAAGCAATCGGTGACAATCCGGATCGGGACGGATTGCTGGATACGCCCAAACGGGTGGCGAAGATGTACGCGGAAGTCTTTGAAGGCATGAGGGTAAACGAAGAAGAGTTCTTCGAAACCGTGTTTAGCGAAGACCACGAAGAGATGGTGCTGGTAAAAGACATACCGTTCTACTCCATGTGCGAACACCATCTCGTGCCCTTCTTCGGCAAGGCTCATGTTGCGTACATCCCTCGCGGCGGCCGCGTGGTGGGCTTGAGCAAGCTGGCTCGGGCCGTCGAAGCGGTAGCCCGCAGACCGCAGCTGCAGGAGCGCATTACCTCGACCGTAGCTGACGCGATCGTCCGCAAGCTGGACCCGCACGGCGTGGTTGTAGTCGTGGAAGCGGAGCATATGTGCATGACCATGCGCGGAGTGAAAAAGCCGGGTTCCAAAACGGTGACCTCTGCGGTGCGCGGCATCTTTGCCCATGACGCAGCAGCGCGTGCAGAAGTATTCAGTCTCATACGTACATAACGTGCATAACTTGGAAGTAGAAATAAGACGGAAAGGTATTGACACCCTGGTTAAAATATTGTATAGTACAGATGTACAGTCGGGATGTGGCGCAGCCCGGTAGCGCGCACCCTTGGGGTGGGTGAGGTCCAGGGTTCAAATCCCTGCATTCCGACCATCTACTTCTATCATGGAAGAACGCCTCTTGTCCAAGCAGTTTGGCACGAGAGGCGTTGTTGTTTTCGGGTTGAAACAGCCTCAGCTGTGTGCGCATGTCGCGGAAACGGAACGGCTCGGCATGTACGCAAATTATTGCACGTTTTTTTCCATGATTCTCTTGCCAGATTGGGTATGCTTCCCTTATAATAGTCGTTGTTCCGCACAAGAATGTTACGTCGGGATGTGGCGCAGTCCGGTAGCGCGCACCCTTGGGGTGGGTGAGGTCCAGGGTTCAAATCCCTGCATTCCGACCATATCAAGCAAAACGTCTCTGCTGGAATCATCCGGCGGAGACGTTTTTGCTTTCCTGCCAAATTGGCTATTGGCTTCCTGATTTTTCTTTCCTATAATGAGAAATGAAGACAAGCGAGGAAAGGTTGTTCCCGAATGAAGATGTCCGTATCGTTTCAGCCATATCTCCCCATCACAACGCAGCCCCGGATCGCAGGTACGGGCACGTCTCTCGATCCGCTCGCCGGGGACGCGCAGTTTGCCGACCTGCTGCAGGCGGAACTGGCCAGCGGTCAACGTGTCATTGCCGCCGAAGAGATACTGGCCGAACTGGACGGCTCTCCCGACTGGGAGTTTGACCGGGCCTTCGGCGAGGCGATGCCGCGCGACGCGGAGAAGACGGCGAACACATCCGTCAGCCGACAGTCTATCTTAAACAAAATCAGCGATGTCGCCCGCACGTTCGGGGTGGATGAAAACCTGGTCAGGGAAGTGGTTCGGGCAGAGTCCAACTTTAACCCCAATGCCGTTTCCCGTGCAGGGGCAAAAGGGCTGATGCAGTTGATGGACAGCACGGCGCGGGCGATGCACGTGCGAAACGCATACAACCCCGATGAAAATCTGGCGGGGGGCACCAGGTACCTGCGCAGCCTGCTCGATAAGTACGACGGAAATGTGAAGGTCGCCCTGGCCGCCTACAATGCGGGTCCCGGTCGGATTGACCGCTTGGGCATCGACACCGACGAAGAGCTGGAAGCCCGGTACGATCAACTGCCTCGTGAGACCCAGCGCTACGTTGCGAAAATCATGCAACGGTTGAACAGCGGCGGGACATCATAGGGGTAGCAGTTCAGCAGGGTAAGGAGGAAACAAGGTGGCACAGTCCCCCTATACGCAGCAAGACTACTTTGTCGTCAAAGCAAAGGAAAACGGCGTTCACGTCATCGGCTTGACACGCGGTTCCGACACGCGTTTTCACCACACGGAAAAGCTGGACAAGGGCGAGGTAATGATCGCCCAGTTCACGGAACACACGTCCGCCATCAAGGTGCGCGGCAAAGCAGTGATCTACACTCACCACGGCGTGATCGAAACGTCGGAGTAAAAGCAGGCATAGCCTGCTTTTTTGTTTTGTACAATGGTGGTGAGGAGGGATGTCTCATGCCTCGCAGGCTGCTGGCCGCCATTGCCGTCTCCACGCTGCTCGCTCTCACGCTGTCGCTTGTTCCCGGGGTGACCTGGAACCAACCCGACATACCCGCGTTCCAGGCGTCTCGCCCGGTCGATCTGAGCGAGCAAAATGTGGTGGATTTATTTACTTTCATGTCGACTCATTATAATATTAAGCGTGTAAAATGGGAAAATCCGTCGGTTCATGTCGATTTGGCCGTTTCCTCCGGTCAGCGTGCGGAACTGCCGCTTGTATACCGCGATTTTTACGTCTTGGTGCGCGATCTGTTTCGGTTGACTGCAAATGTGGAGCAGGTCTACATCCGCCTGTTGGAAGTTGAACCCGATACGCCTGCCCCCAAGCTCCTGATCGCCGTCGAAGCCCAGCGCAAGGACAAGTCAGCCTACGAAACGCCGCCGGAGCAGATTGCCGATCTGGAATCGCACATCAGAGCCCGTTTTTCCGTACGTATCGACCCTTATTTTTACCGGAGAGTTAGTCCCTGACCAAAGAAGTGTGGTATGATTGTAGGGACGGACTTTTTGCCGGGTCCCGGCGAGAACGTGAAAGTGAACGGAAACAGGCACCTACCAGGTTGAACCGCTTGTGGAGGAGGACGCATGAACAAAGAACAGACCACATATGTAGACGAGGTTCGAGCGATCATCGACCAGATCTGCCAAAGTATCACCCATTCGTTTGTTGAACAATATGTCGATGTTCCGGCCATAGCGGAAAACCGGCTTGCGCTGTTGTACCTGTTTCTGCTGGAGCGGGGCATGACCAAGGAACGGGCGCGGACGTTCACCATGTCAACAGCCCTTGTTCAGTTGGGTCTTGACATGCACGAGAACGTGAAAAATTCCTATGACAATTCGCTGGCGGCAGAGCGCAACCGGCAGCTCACCGTTTTGGCCGGCGACTACTACAGCAGCCGGTACTACCAAATGCTTGCCGAAGCTGGTGAAATGGAAGCGATACAAGTGCTGTCGGGCGCCATCCAGCGGGTAAACGAAGCGAAAATGAAGCTGTACATGGCGGAACGCGACGGCCGGTTGTCGTCCGACGAGTACCTGACGCTGCGGACGGAAATCGATACGGGGCTGTACGTGGCTATCGTGGACAAGTATGCGGACAATGAAGAAACGCGCCGGTTTTGGACGGCCCTGTTTGCAGAGACGGCGGCCGTGGAGAACATGCTGGGCGAGTGGGAGCAGTTAAAGTGGCAACAACAGGTTCCCTTTGGCTTCTCCCGCTTTCTGTTGCAAAAACCGGGAGCGACGATCGCCCAGGTGGCGGCGGCTCTGGAAGCAAAAGCGATGGAACTGATGAGCATCTGTGAGCAGCTGGTTCGTTCGCTGCATCCGCCGGAGACCCGTCACGTGCTGACGTGGATCACCTCCCGTTACTCGCACCGCGTCAACCGGCTGAAACGGGTCATTGAGGAGTTGTAAATCCAGGTGAATCAGAACCAGATGAAAGAAAAAGCGAAGTACGTCCATTCCGTGTTTGAAAGCATCGCGGCAGAGTACGACAAGATGAACAACATCATCAGTTTCGGCAGCCACATCGCCTGGCGCAATTACACGATGAAGCAAATGAACATACGACCCGGCGACACGGCGCTTGACGTGGCCTGCGGCACCTGCGACTGGACGATTGCGCTGGCCAAGGCGGTCGGGGAAAAAGGGCGGGTCGTCGGTCTTGACTTCAGCCAGAACATGCTCGACGTCGGCGCGTTCAAGGTGAAACGGGAAGGTCTTGACAGCGTGGTCACGCTGGTGAACGGCGACGCGATGCAGCTCCCGTACGAAGACAACACATTTGACTTCGTCACCATCGGTTTTGCGCTGCGCAACGTACCCGATATTCAGACGGTGCTGAACGAAATGACGCGCGTGGTCAAACCCGGCGGGAAAGTGGTCTCGCTGGAGGTGTCCAAACCGCCGTTTTTACCGTACCGCAAATTGTTCTACCTGTACTTTTACAAGATTCTGCCGTTGATCGCCAAATGGACGGTAAACAAATACGAGGAGTATGCCTGGCTGCCGCAGTCACTGACCCATTTTCCAGACAGCCGAGAACTAGCCCGCATGTTTCAACGGGCAGGACTGGAGCCGGTTCAGGTAAAACTGTTTATGGGCGGTGTGGCCGCTTTGCACATCGGCACAAAAGCATAGCTTGCCAATAGGCATCCTTCTGTGGATGGGAAGTGTTTTCACGTGAGTCTTCGCAAATTGAAAATTATTTTGGAAATGATCAAGTTTGAGCACTCGATTTTTGCCCTTCCGTTTGCTTTTATGGGAGCGGTCTTGGGGAACATTGTAGTAGAGCACACCTGGCCCACTTGGAGCGAGATTTTCTGGGTGACCGTGGCCATGGTGGGAGCGCGCAGCGCGGCGATGTCGCTGAATCGTTTGATCGACAGGTACATCGATGCGAAAAATCCGCGTACCGCCAACCGGGCCATTCCGGCCGGACTGATTTCCGTGGCCGAGGTTGTCGTCTTTATTATTGCTTCCTTCGCATTATTGTTTTTCGCCGCCTTCCAATTGAACGCACTGGCCGTCAAACTGCTGCCGCTCGCGGTGTTTGTCCTGATTCTGTACTCGTACACGAAACGTTTTACATGGCTTTGCCATTTCGTGCTCGGCGTGGCCATCGGGTTCGGACCGCTGGGGGGCTTTGTGGCGACGACCGGGCAGGTGAATTTCACCGGACTTCTGCTGTTTTTGTCCGTGATGTTTTGGACCGCCGGCTTTGACATTATTTACGCCTGCCAGGACTATGAGTTTGACCGCAAGGAAGGGCTCTATTCCATGCCAAGCCGCTTTGGCATCGCCAACGCACTGCTGGTCGCACGGGCCTGCCACGTCATCACTTTCATCGGTCTTTTGGCCCTGTACGTTACCGCCAACCTGTCCGTCTGGTTCCTGGTCGGCGTGCTGATTTCCGGAGCCATCCTGGTTTACGAGCATCTGCTGGTAAAACCGACAGACCTGTCCAAGCTGGACGTGGCCTTTTTCAATATGAACGGCATATTAAGCATGGTCATGTTTACGTTTACCATGATTGATCTGGTGATAGCATGAGCGCACAAAAATGGGCCGTCGGCATTACCGGGGCGAGCGGCGCCATCTACGGCGTCAGGCTTGTCCGGGAACTGCTGCGCGGCGGCCATACCGTACACTTGATGATCACGGAGGCCGGCTGGCAGGTATTTCGGGACGAGCTGGACTGGAACACCGACGACCGGGAGGCCCTGATCCGGGAAAAACTGCAGCAGGATGCACCCGGCGCGCTCCATTACTGGGGCATGCGCGACTTCAACTGCCCGGCCGCCAGCGGTTCATATCGGTGCGACGGGATGGTGGTCATCCCTTGTTCGATGGGGACGCTGTCCGGCATTGCCCACGGGGCGTCGGGCAACCTGCTGGAGCGGGTGGCTGACGTGATGCTGAAGGAGCGGCGCCGGTTGGTGCTGGTCCCGCGCGAGACGCCGCTGAATGCCATCCAGCTTGAGAACATGTTGAAGCTGAGCCGCCTCGGCGTCACCATTTTGCCTGCCATGCCAGGGTACTACCACAAGCCGCAGACGATGGACGACCTTGTCAATTTTGTCGTGGGAAAAGCACTGGACGCGCTGGATGTGCCGCACGAGCTGTTCCGGCGCTGGGGGGAATAGATCATGCAAAAGTCCTTGCGCATTGGACAAATCCTTTACACCAACGTACTCCCTGTCTACTTTCACTTTGACAAGGAGCGTTTCAACGGCCGGATTGAGTTCGTCCGGCAGGTGCCAGCCAAGCTGAATCAGGCGCTGGCCTGCGGCGAGATCGATCTCGGAGTGATTTCGTCCTTCAGTTACGCCGAGCATGCCTCCCGCTATCTGGCGCTGGCCGACCTGTCCGTCAGCGCCAAAGGGAGAGTAGGCTCCATTTTCTTGTTCAGCAAACGGCCGATCGAGGCGCTGGACGGTGCCCGGATCGCCCTGACCAACACGTCCGCAACGTCAGTCAATTTGCTGAAAATCATTCTGCAAACGTTTTACGGTCTGCACGTCACGTACGTTACACAGGAACCCGTGCTGGCGGAGATGCTGCGGGATGCGGACGGGGCGCTCTTGATCGGTGACGACGCCATTCTCGCCAAACTCCAGGGCGGGCCTTATCACGTCTACGATCTGGGTGAGCTGTGGCATCGCTTTACCGGCTATACCATGACATTTGCCCTGTGGGCCGTGCGCAAAGAGGTGATCGGCGAACACGCCGACCTGCTGCGAGAGGTTCACGAGGCCTTTTTGGCCAGCAAGGAGAAGACCCGCCAAAACCTGATCCCGCTGGTGGACTACGTGAACGGGCAGTTAGGCGGAGGAAAGGAACTGTGGTATCAGTATTTCCAGGGGCTGATGCACGATTTTCGGGATGAGCATCGGACAGGCCTGGAATACTACTACCGGTGCGCGGCTGAGCTGGGGCTGCTGCCCGCACCAGTGACCGTGTCCGTCTGGGAACATCCCGGTTGTCAGTCCCACATTACGTTGACGAAATAGGTGGAGCGGATGAACCTTGTCGATATTTACTTTCAACTGAAAAACGACGTCCAGTACATCGAAAAGGAACTGGAACAGTCCATCGATACCAGTGTGCGGGACTTGTACCTCTCGTCCACACACTTGCTCAAGGCGGGGGGAAAACGGATACGCCCGGTGTTTGTGCTGCTCGGCGGAAAGTGGGGCAACTACGACGTGAAGCGGCTGAAGCACGTGGCAGTACCGCTGGAGCTGATCCACATGGCGACGCTGGTGCACGACGACGTGATCGACGATGCGGACAAGCGGCGCGGGCGAGACACCGTGCGCACCCAATGGGACAACAAGGTGGCGATGTACACGGGGGACTACATTTTCGCCCGGGCACTGTCCATCGCGGCTGAGCTGCGCATTCCCGAGCTGCACCGGATTCTCGCCAACGCGATCGTGGAAGTGGTCAAGGGCGAGATCGAACAAGTGCGCGACCTGAACAACTGGGAGCAGAACTTCCGCACTTACCTGCGCCGGATCAAGCGGAAGACGGCGCTCTTGATCGCCATTAGCTGCCAGATGGGGGCGATTGCCAGCGGTGCAGGTCCCGAACTGGTCCGCAAAATGTACCGGTACGGTTACAACGTGGGGATGGCGTTTCAAATTACCGACGATATCCTCGACTTCACCGGAACGGAAAAGCAGCTGGGCAAACCGGCAGGCAGCGACCTGCGTCAGGGAAACATTACGCTGCCGGCGATGTACACCGCCCGGTTCGGCAAGTCGCGCGACCGCTTTCAGGCGTGGATACGCGACAATACGCTCCACCATCACGTAGATGAAGCGATTCAACTGGTGCGAAACGACGACGGCATCGCCTATGCCCAGGGGCTGGCGGAGCGGTACATTGCCCGTGCACGGGAGGCGCTGGACGGACTGCCGAACAACCAGACCAAAAAGTCCCTGCTTGGCATCGCCAATTTCATGGTGAACCGGAAATTTTAATCGTTTTTTCACAAGGGGGCTGTTGCTTGCCCCACTTTCTTTTGATAAAATTTTCGTTGGTGTGCAAGCACCAATACATAGCGGTACTGGAGGCATACTTACGATGGAAAAAACGTTTCTGATGGTGAAACCTGACGGCGTACAGCGCAACCTGATCGGGGAAATCGTTTCCCGCTTTGAGAAAAAAGGCTTCCAACTGGTAGGGGCGAAACTGATGAACGTTAGCCGCGAACTGGCTGAGAAGCACTACGCTGAACATAAAGAACGCCCGTTCTTCGGCGAACTGGTCGACTTCATCACGTCCGGCCCGGTCTTTGCCATGGTATGGCAGGGCAACAACGTGATTGCGACTGCACGCGCCATGATGGGCAAAACCAACCCGGCAGATGCAGCACCGGGCACCATCCGCGGTGACTTCGCTACGTCCGTGGGCATGAACATCATCCACGGTTCCGATTCCCCGGAAAGCGCTGAGCGCGAAATCGCACTCTGGTTCAACGAAGGGGAAGTACTCTCCTACGAAAAAACAATCCAACGCTGGATCTAAGCGGGATAGGGGAAAGACTCCGCATGCGGGGTCTTTTTTCTTTTTTTCGCCAAATGTCAACAAAAATCGGCAGGATTTTGCAGAAAAAGAGCGAATCGCATGGATAAGCGGCAACAAGCGCCGTCCCCGCTGTGTGAAGCATGGTCTTTTCAGGGGGCGTTTGTCGCGGTCAATCGAACAGCGCTTGCTGGCGGGTACGCCTCACCACACGTAAAAGGGGTATTTTCGCAATCATGGAAGACAAGGACTTTCTCCAGTTTATCGCCAATGTAAAGAAACTGACAGGAATCGATCTCGCCCTTTACAAAGAAGCCCAGATGAAGCGGCGGTTGACCTCGCTCCGGCTGAAGCGGGGCTATCCCACGTTTGCCCAGTACTTTGAGGCCATCTCCAAGAACAAGGACCTGTTCTACGAATTCCTCGACCGGATGACGATCAACGTGTCCGAATTTTTCCGCAACCCGGGCCGCTGGGAAGTATTGGAACACAAAATTCTGCCCCGTCTGGTCAAGCAGTCGCATCGGCTGAAGTGCTGGAGCGCCGCCTGCTCCACGGGCGAAGAGCCGTACACGCTGACTCTGATCCTGATGCGCAACCGCTGGGAGGCGTCACTGCTCGCCACCGACATTGACGAAGGGGCGCTGGCCAAGGCCAAACAAGGGGTCTACACGGAGCGATCGCTGCAGGATTGTCCCAAGGATCTGCTGGCCAAGTACTTTGTCAAGGACACGATGAGCTACCGAATTGCCGACGAGGTGAAAAACCGGGTGACGTTCCGCAAACACAACTTGCTGGCTGATCCGTTCGACTCCCAATTCGACCTGATCATCTGCCGCAACGTCATGATCTACTTCACCGAGGAGGCGAAGCACGAGCTGTACCACAAGTTCAGCCGGGCGCTAAAACCGGGCGGGGTGCTGTTCGTCGGAAGCACGGAGCAGATTTTCCAGCCGCAGCAGTATCAATTGGAGTCGGAAGACACGTTTTTTTATCGGAAAATGGGCTGAAGCGGACGCAGCTTGGTATATCCCTGTTGTTTTTTCCCAACACTAATGCTATCTACCATGCTATCTACCAAAAAGGGAGGAAGCAGATGGACAAGCAAAAGGTCATCGAAGCATACCGACGCGGTTTGATCACGCTGCAAGAGTGCGGGCAAATCCTCGGTGCGGAAAAGGAGCAGTTGGACAAACTCGTCCGCGCGAATCACCTGCGGCGGCCGCTTTCCTCGTTTCTGACGGTCGATTCTCACATGTGAGCTCCGCCAATTCGATGACGCTTCTCCTGCGAGGGAGAAGCGTTTTGCCTGTCTGCCAAGGGCGTCGGGACAATTCGTCACTTTTGTATTTGCACGGACTGACAGGTATGATATTATAACGCTTAAAAGTGATAAAGGACAGCATCCGTAGTCAGAGAAGGAAATGCTGCCTGAGGATGGAGGAAGAGAGAGATGCGATACTTGACTGCAGGGGAATCTCACGGGCCGCAGCTCACTGCCATAATTGAAGGGGTTCCGAGCAACCTGCCCTTTTCTGTCGAAGCCATCAACGAACAGCTGGCAAGACGGCAAAAGGGACACGGACGCGGCCGGCGGATGCAGATTGAAAAAGACCAGGTGAAAGTGCTCTCCGGCGTTCGGCACGGGTACACGACAGGCGCGCCGATCACGCTGGTTGTGGAAAACAAAGACTGGACGCACTGGCAGGGTATCATGAGTGCCGAGCCGGTGGAAGGAGCGGAGGAGAAGCGTCGCGTCTCCCGTCCCCGTCCGGGTCATGCCGATCTCAACGGCGCGATCAAATACCATCAACGGGATATGCGAAATATTCTGGAACGTTCCAGCGCGCGGGAAACAGCCATCCGCGTCGCTGTCGGTGCTGTCGCCCGGCAGCTCCTGGCCGCGTTTGGCATTCGGATCGGCGGTCACGTGCTGCAGATCGGTGATGTGGTGGCCAACCGGCAGGATGTCACGCTGGACGAACTGATCGCGCGTTCCGAGGAATCCCCCGTGCGCTGTCTGGACAAGGAAGCGGAGCAGCGCATGATGGCGGCCATTGACCAGGCCAAACAGGACGGCGATTCGCTTGGAGGCATCGTCGAAGTAATCGTGGAAGGCGTGCCGATCGGGCTGGGCAGCCACGTCCAGTGGGACCGAAAGTTGGACGGCAGGCTGGCTCAGGCGATCATGAGCATTCAGGCGTTCAAAGGTGTGGAGATCGGGATTGGCTTTGGCGCCGCGGGCTTGCCAGGGTCCCAGGTGCACGATGAGATCGTCTGGAGCCAGGACACCGGATACAGCCGCAAGACGAACAACGCGGGCGGCCTGGAAGGCGGCATGACCACAGGCATGCCGATTGTCGTGCGCGGGGTGATGAAGCCGATTCCGACGCTGTACAAACCTTTGATGAGCGTGGACATCGACACCAAGGAACCGTTCTCCGCCAGCATCGAACGTTCGGACAGCTGCGCCGTTCCTGCCGCCAGCGTCGTGGCCGAAGCGGTGGTCGCCTGGGAAATCGCTCGCGCCATGTGCGAAAAATTCCCCTCCGACTCACTGGACGACATGCTGGAAAACGTGCGCCAGTATCGCGCATACACGGAGCGGTTCTGATGGCGGTTGAAACCCTTTACGTAGAGTTGGGAGAGCGCACGTATCCCATCGTTATCGGCGATGGTGTCATGCAGCAGGTGGCGGCCCTGGTGCAGGATGCGGGCATATCTCCAACGAGCCGGTTGTTTGTCATCTCCGATGAGAACGTAGCCCCGCGCTATCTGCAGCCGCTGAAACAGGCGCTGGAGACGGCAGGCTATCGGGTGGCGGACTGCGTAATTCCTCCGGGGGAGCAGTCGAAAAGTCTTGCGGTCTATGAACAGGTGCTGACCCGGGCCATCGAGGCGGGGCTGGACCGAAAATCAGCCATTCTCGCGCTGGGAGGCGGCGTGGTCGGTGACTTGGCCGGCTTTGTTGCCGCCACCTACATGCGGGGCATCGCCTTTGTGCAGGTGCCGACCACGCTGTTGGCGCACGACAGTTCGGTAGGCGGCAAGGTGGGCATCAATCATCCGCTGGGCAAAAATCTGATTGGCGCCTTTCACCAGCCGCGGCTGGTGTTGTATGATACGGCCGCGCTGCGCACGCTGCCCGAGCGGGAAGTGGCGGCTGGTTTTGCCGAGGTGATCAAGCACGGGCTGATCGCCGACGCGTCATTCGTCGACTGGCTGGAGGAACATGCGGCGAGCCTGTGGCAGCTTGATGCTGAACGGGTGGGCCGCGCCATACGCCGGGGCTGCGCGATCAAGGCAGCGATCGTCTCGGCTGACGAGACAGAGCAGGGACAGCGCGCGCTGCTCAACCTGGGGCACACCTTTGGCCACGCGTTCGAAGCGTTGTGCGAATACGCCGTGTTGAACCACGGAGAGGCGATTTCCATCGGCATGTGCCTGGCGGCCAAAGTGGCTGAGCGCATCGGTTTTGCTGAAGCAGGCGTTTATGCACGGACAAAACGGCTGCTTCACCTCTTCCACCTGCCCACTGACTGGCCAGACGGCCTGGAGCCGGAAGCGGTGCTGGATGTCATGAAGCGGGACAAAAAGGCCGTCGGCGGCAAGCTGGCCCTGGTGCTGCCGCGGGCCATCGGGAAGGTGGAACTGGTCAAAGACGTGGATGAACAAGAGATATTGACAGCGATGAAAAAAGAAGCGGGGGCATAGAGAGATGGGAGTGCGAGGAATCAGGGGAGCGATCACGATTGAAAACGACACACAGGCAGAGATCGTTTCCGCCACCAAGCTGCTGCTGGAGGAGATGGTCAGTCGAAACGGCGTACGGGCTGACGACATCGCCAGCGTTTTCATCACCACGACGGAGGACATCAAGGCGGCATTTCCGGCGCAGGCGGCGCGCCTCTTGGACGGGTGGCAGTACGTGCCGCTGATGTGCGCCCGGGAAATTCCCGTGCCGGGCAGTCTGCCTCGCTGTATCCGCGTAATGATGCACGTCAACACGAGCAAGGCGGCCTCGGAAATCCATCACGTGTTCATGCGCGATGCCGTACAGCTTCGTCCCGATTTGTCAAATCGTGGTTGACAATGTGGGCGTTCTCGATTACCATAAAACGAAACGAGAACGCCTCGTTTTACCGGTAATGCAAAATACCGGCTGAGAGTTGAGAGTGAGCAGAGCAGAGTTGAGAAGAGTTGGGCAGAGGAGAGAAGAGCGAGCCGGATGGATTCGTACAGACCAATCCAGGACTCTTCCTGGATTTTTTTCTTTTTCTCCCCCTATCTCTTCACCTGACAAACGTGCGGGTGCATGTAAAGCCTGTGTTTTCAGGCGTGCAGGGCACCACGCGGCGAGAGGTGAGAAAAGAGATGTATTCCCCTACCCTGGCTGAAGTCCAATCTCTTTCGGCCAACCATTCCCTGATTCCCGTACGCTTGACCGTGCTGGCAGATGAGGAGACGCCTATCCGAATCTACCAGAAAATTCGCACGCATGATTCGTTTCTCCTGGAAAGCGTGGAAGGCGGAACACGCTGGGCCCGATACTCGTTCATCGGCATGAATCCGTTTCAAACGGTGGAGGCCCGCGGGGAGCAGATTACTGTCCGCCGCCGCGGAGGGGATAGGCTGACGTTTTACGGCAATCCCGTTCACTTTTTACGCGAAGAGACGTCCCGCTACACCAGTCCCAAACTGCAGGGAGCACCCCGATTGTGCGGTGGGGCCGTGGGGTTCTTTGGATACAACACCCTGCACTACTTTGAAAATCTGCCCTACCACCGTCAGGAAAGCCTGGATGTGCCGGACATGCGATTTTGGTTCGTGGATGAATTGATCGCGTTTGACCATCTCAAGCAGGAGATCCAGGTGATCGTGAATCTGCACGTCGACCCGGATGATTCGCCGGAGACGATCGCCCGCAAATACCAACAGGTCTGCAGCCGGCTGGAGCAACTTGCCGCACAGGTGACCGCTCCGGTCGAGACGGACGGCAGTCGAATTTCCGTTGGCACCGGCGCGCAAGGCGAGCTAAAGCCAGAGCCCAACATGAGCCGGGAGCAGTTTGAACAGATGGTGGAGCGTGCCAAGGCGTACATCGCGGCCGGTGACATTTTTCAAGTAGTGATCTCCCAGCGTTTCCGCGTGCGCACGGACGTCGATCCGTTTGCCGTCTATCGGCTGCTGCGCACGCTGAACCCTTCGCCGTACATGTACTACCTGCAATACGAAGGCGAGACGGTCGTCGGTACGTCGCCAGAACTGCTGGTCCGGGTCGAAAACAACCGGGTGGAGATGCGGCCGATCGCCGGCACGCGCAGGCGAGGGCGCACAGCGGAAGATGACGAGGCCCTGGCCGCCGATCTCCTCGCTGATCCCAAGGAGCGGGCGGAGCATTACATGCTGCTTGACCTGGGACGCAACGACGTGGGACGTGTCGCCCGGTACGGCAGCGTTCGCGTCGAGGAAGCACTGGTCATCGAACATTACTCCCACGTCATGCATATGGTCTCCCACGTGACCGGAGAGCTGCGCGAGGGACTGCATCCGTTCGACGCGCTGCTCGCCGCTTTCCCGGCGGGAACGGTGTCCGGCGCGCCCAAGCTGAGAGCGATGGAAATCATTGCCGAACTGGAGCCGGACGCGCGCCATCTGTACGCCGGGGCGATCGGTTATTTCGGCTTTGACGGGACGCTGGAGACCTGCATTACGATCCGCACCCTCCTGTTCCAGAACGGATACGCCTACGTGCAGGCGGGCGCCGGCATCGTCGCCGACTCCGTCCCGGCCAACGAGTATCAGGAAACAGTGAACAAAGCGGCAGCCATGCTCTCCGCGTTGGAGAAGGCGGAGCAGTTGTTTGCCCCAAAGGAGGAACAGCCATGCTGACCACAGCGTTGGAACACATATTGCGCGGACGCGATCTGGACCGTCTGACCGCCCGCCAGGCGATGGGCGAGATCATGGACGGCAAAGCCACCCCCGCCCAGATCGGTGCCTTCCTCGCCGGACTGCGGCTGAAAGGGGAACAGGTGGAGGAGATTATCGGGTTTGTTCAGGCCATGCGGGAGCGGGCGGTCCGGTTCCCGCTGGAAGTGCCGGGATTGATGGACACGTGCGGCACAGGCGGGGACGGTGCCCATACGTTCAACATCTCCACCGCAGCCGCCATCGTGGCGGCGAGTGACGGTGTCTGCATCGCGAAACACGGCAACCGGGCTGTCTCCAGCAAGAGCGGCAGCGCCGACGTGCTGGAGGCGTTGGGCATTCCGATCACACTGACGCCGGAAGCGGCGGCCGACTGCCTACGGGTGACCAATCTGTGCTTCCTGTTTGCGCCGCTCTACCATCAGGCGATGAAGCACGCAGCCGGCCCGCGAAAAGAACTGGCGGTGCGGACGGTGTTTAATCTGTTGGGACCGCTGACCAATCCGGCGGGGGCCAAGCGGCAGCTCCTGGGCGTGTACGACAGACAGCTTCTCCCCACCGTGGCGGCCGTCCTGCGCGAATTGGGAGTGGAACGGGCCCTGGTGGTGGCCGGTGCTGACGGCCTTGACGAATTGACCGTGACGGGTCCGAGCAGCATCGCCGAGCTGCGCGACGGTGAGATCCGCACGTACGAGATCGTGCCCGAACAGTTCGGTTTGAGACGGTATCCGATGGAGGAACTGCGCGGCGGCGACGCGTATGAAAACGCGACGATCATCCGCGAAGTGTTCGCCGGCAAGCGGGGAGCCGCCCGTGACATCGTCCTGCTCAACGCGGGTGCCATCCTGTACCTGGCGGATCGCGCAATCAGCATCGAGGCAGGGGTGATCCGGGCCGCGGAACTGATCGACGACGGCGCGGTCCAGCGTAAACTGGAACAAATCCGGCAGGTGGCGGGAGGGATGATACATGCTTCGTAGGATCGTCGAGGCCAAAAGAGAAGAGGTGGCCAGACTGCACGCTTCCACGACCCTGCAGTCCCTGTTGGACGAGGCGAAACACATGCCCGCACCGCGCGGGTTCCGTTCAGCACTGGCAGACAGCACGCGGCCGGTCAGCGTCATCGCGGAAGTGAAAAAGGCTTCGCCGTCCAAAGGTGTGATTCGGCCTGACTTTGACCCGGTGGGAATCGCTCGGTCCTACGCGTCTGCCGGTGCAGAGTGCATCTCCGTACTGACGGACGAACCCTTTTTTCAAGGGAAGACCGAGTATTTGCGAAACATCCGCACGGCCGTGGACCAACCGCTGCTGCGCAAGGATTTTATTATCGACGAGTGGCAAATCGCCGAGGCCCGGGCGTGTGGCGCCGATTGCGTCCTGCTCATCGCGGCGATTCTGGAAGGGGAGCAGCTTCGTGATCTGTCGCAGGCGGCGGAAGCGCTCGGCATGGACGTGCTGATCGAAGTACATGACCGGCGTGAGCTGGAGATGGTGTTTCGCCATGTGACACCGATGCTGATCGGCATCAACAATCGCGACCTGCGGACGTTCCGGACAGACCTGGCTGTGACCCGTGAGGTGGCGGCGGAGATCCCATCCGGTGTTCTCACTGTCAGCGAAAGCGGCATTTCTTCACCGGCGGACGTGGAGGAAGTGCGGCAGGCGGGCGCGCGGGCGATCTTGGTCGGGGAACACTTCATGCGGCACGAGGATGTGGGCAAAGCCGTAATCCAACTGGTAGGTGAGCGGGAAGGCGCCAGCCCGCAGGTGCGGTCATGACGCGGATCAAGATTTGCGGCGTCAAGCGGGCGGAGACCCTTCGCCTGCTGGCCCGGCTCGATGTTGACTACGTGGGACTGGTATTTGCGGAAAGCAGGCGACGAGTGGACGCGCAGACGGCGGGGGCGCTGCTCGCGGCCGTGCCGGATCATCCGCCGGCGGTCGGGGTGTTTGTCAACCCGACGGAAGCGGAGCTGGAGCACGTGCTGACCCATGCCCCCCTTGCCGTGATTCAACTGCACGGGCAGGAATCCCCCGCCTTTTGCGAGAGCGTGCGGCAGCGGTTTTCCCTGCCGGTCTGGAAAGCGCTGGCAGTCGGGGGCGGCGAGCCGCTGGAGAATGTCGTGGACGCGTACCGGGGAGCAGCCGACGCGTTTTTGTTTGACACCTATGATCCCCGGCAGGCGGGCGGCACGGGCAAACGCTTTTCCTGGGAGCAGATTCCCCTGTTGCGCAAATGGACGGCACCTGCCCCCTGCATCATCGCAGGCGGCATCAACGCGGACAACGTAGCCGAGCTGGTGGGCAGATATAGGCCCGCAATTATCGACGTGTCCAGCGGCGTGGAGAGCGACGGAGAAAAAGACGCGGAGAAAATCAGACAATTCGTGGAGAGGGTGAGGGAACATGACCGTATCACAGAAGGAAACGCGTACCGTGCCTGACAAGCATGGACGCTTTGGACCATTTGGCGGCAAGTTTGTGCCGGAGACGCTGATGAGCGCCCTGGCGGAATTGGAACAGGCATTTGAAGAGGCGCGGCGTGATCCGTCGTTTCGCGCTGAGCTGGGGCAGTTGTTGCGCGAATACGCCGGACGGCCGACTCCTCTGACCTACGCTGACAAACTGACGGAAGCGCTGGGAGGGGCGCGTATCTATCTGAAGCGGGAAGATCTCAACCACACCGGTGCCCACAAGCTGAACAACGCACTGGGACAAGGTCTGCTGGCCAAGCGGATGGGCAAGACGTCCATTATCGCCGAGACCGGGGCAGGGCAGCACGGTGTGGCCAGCGCCACGGTCGCCGCCAAACTGGGGCTGTCCTGCAAGGTGTTCATGGGCGAAGAGGACATCAAACGGCAGGCGCTGAACGTGTTTCGCATGAAGCTGCTCGGTGCGGAGGTCATTCCCGCCGTGACCGGCACCCGCACCCTGAAAGACGCGACGAACGAAGCGATTCGCTACTGGGTCTCCCACGTGGATGAGACGTTTTACGTGATCGGCTCGGTCGTAGGCCCCCATCCGTATCCCTACATGGTGAGGGAGTTTCAGAAAATCATCGGCGAAGAGACGCGCAGCCAGATTCTCGAACAGGTGGGACGCCTGCCTGATGAAGTGATTGCCTGCGTGGGCGGAGGAAGCAATGCGATCGGCATGTTTTACCCGTTCTTGCAGGACGAACATGTTGCCCTGCGGGGCGTGGAGGCAGCCGGACATGGCTTGGACAGCGACAAGCATGCGGCGACGCTTACGCTCGGACGGCCCGGCGTGATTCACGGCGCGATGACGTATCTTTTGCAGGATCAGTACGGGCAGGTGCAGGAGGCGCACTCCATCTCGGCCGGGCTGGATTACCCGGGCGTGGGACCCGAGCACGCCTACCTGAAGGAAACCGGACGGGTGCAGTACACCTCCGTCACGGACCGGGAGGCGCTGGAGGCGGTTCAACTGCTTTGCCGGACGGAGGGGATCATCCCGGCTCTGGAGAGCGCCCACGCCGTTGCCGAGGCGATCAAACGGGCGCCGCAGATGGGAGCGGATCAAGTCCTGGTCATCTGTCTGTCAGGCCGCGGAGACAAAGACGTGGCGACGATCCAGGCAGCGCTTGACGACGAACCGAGAGGGGGAGACGCACAATGACAGCGCCCGTGAATCGAATCGACCGGCTGTTTGCCGACAGCAGCCGCAAGCGTTTCATCCCGTTCATCACGGTTGGCGACCCAAACCTTGACGCGACGTTTCAGATTGCGCACGCCCTGGTGGAAGCGGGAGCCGACATGCTGGAGCTGGGGGTTCCCTATTCGGACCCGCTGGCGGATGGCCCGACCATTCAGCGCGCTTCCCAACGGGCACTGGCAAACGGGGTGACGATCGACGACGCCCTGGAACTGGTCGCCAACCTGCGCGCATCCGGGATGCAGGTGCCGATCGTGCTTTTCTCTTACTACAACCCGGTCCTGCAGTACGGCGTGGAGCGCTTCTTTGCCGTACTGGCGGAAAAAGGCGCGGACGGCATCGTCATTCCTGACCTGCCGGTGGAGGAAAACGGGCCGGCAGTGGCTGCTGCCCAAGCGCACGGGCTGCATGTCATCTCGCTGGTAGCCCCCACATCGGAATCCCGCATCCGGACAATTGGCGCGCAGGCGAGCGGATTTCTGTACTGCGTGTCGTCGCTCGGCGTGACTGGCGCCCGCGACAGCCTGCGTGAGGATCTTGCCCAGTTTTTGCAGCGGGTCAAGACGAGCACCTCCGTGCCCACGGCTGTCGGGTTCGGCATCTCCACACCCGAGCAGGTTCGGGCGGTGGCACAGCACACGGATGGGGTAATCGTCGGCAGTGCGATCGTGCAGGAGATGGAACGGCATCTGGAGCTGCTGTCCGATCCCAAACAGTTAAAACAGGGTGTCAAAAAAATAAAAACGTTTGTACAACGGCTGGCCGGTGCGCTACAATAAGGGGAAAATGCGACTTGACTGGAGTGAGACCAGATGCTGCCGAAACAGCGCATTCTCGGCGCCCCGGTGTATCAGCCCGGGAAGCCGATCGACGATGTGAAACGAGAATTCGGACTGACGGAAGTAATCAAGCTGGCGTCCAATGAAAATCCGTTTGGCTGCTCACCGAAGGCGAAAGAAGCGATTGCCGCCCAACTGGATACGCTGGCCATCTATCCGGACGGCGCCAGTCTCATGCTTCGTTGGGAGTTGGCAGAGTTTATCGGCGTCAAGCCTGCGCAGTTGATTTTCGGAAACGGTTCGGACGAAGTGGTGCAGATGATCGCCCGCGCCTATCTGGAGCAAGGCACCAACACGGTGATGGCGACGCCCACCTTTTCGCAGTACCGCTCCAATGCCATCATCGAGGGCGCGGAACTGATCGAGGTGCCGCTGAAAAACGGCGTGCACGATCTGGAAGCGATGGCGGCGGCGATCAACGATCAGACGCGCGTCGTCTGGGTGTGCAACCCCAACAATCCTTCCGGAACGATCGTCACGCGTGACGAGCTGGAGGCGTTTTTGCAAAAAGTGCCGAAGGACGTCCTGGTGGTGCTGGACGAGGCCTATTACGAGTACGTGGTGGACCCGGCCTATCCGCAAACCGTGCCGATGCTGGAGCACTACCCCAATCTGATCATCCTGCGCACGTTCTCCAAAATTTATGGTCTGGCGGCGCTTCGGATCGGATACGGCATCGCGTCGGAAGAGATTGTCGGCCACCTCGACCATGTGCGTGAACCCTTCAACACCAATACCCTGGCTCAGGCAGCCGCCCGCGCCGCGCTGCAGGACCAGGCGTTCGTGGAGGAATGCCGCAAGCGCAACCGGGAGGGCATGAAGCAGTTGACCGACCGCTTTGACGAGTGGGGACTGTCGTATTTTCCGTCCCAGACCAACTTTGTCCTGGTCGATTTGCAGCAGGACTCCGACGCTGTCTTCCGCAAGCTGCTGGAGCAGGGAATCATCGTGCGCTCCGGCCGGGCGCTTGGTTTCCCCGGATATCAGCGGATCACGGTCGGCTCGGCGGAACAAAACGAGAAGGTTTTGCAGGCGCTTGGCAGCATCGTGGCTGGCGCATTGAAATAACGACGAGGATGCCGGCGTTCGTCCGGCATCTTTGTCTACACGTACACAGAGAGGATAGACAGTGGAGATGAATACGACAACCATCACTGTAATCGGCGTCGGGTTGATCGGCGGTTCGATCGCACTTGCCCTGCGTGGGGATGAGCACAACCGTATCATCGGCTTCGACGTCCGGCAGGATTTTCTGGACAAGGCGTTGGCACTCGGCGTCATTCACGCGGGCACGACCGACCTGCAGGAGGCCGTGCGGGAAGCGGACGTGATTTTTCTCGCCGTGCCGGTGGAACAGATATATGCCACACTGGACCGACTACGCAATCTGGACCTGAAGCCCGGCGTCATCGTCACGGACGTGGGCAGCACCAAATCGGGCGTCGTCCGCTTTGCCGAGGCACATATCCCGTCCGATGTGACGTTCATCGGCGGTCACCCGATGGCCGGCTCGCACAAGTCGGGCGTGGAAGCGGCTTCGGATCGTCTGTTTGAAAATGCGTACTACGTGCTGACGCCCGCGCCGGGGACACCGGAGGAGCAGGTGGAGCGGCTCGAGAAGCTGCTGGCGCTGACCCGTGCCAAAGTGGTGCGGATGGACCCGGACGAACACGATCAGGTAGTGGGAGCAGTCAGCCATTTTCCGCATATCCTGGCTTCCGCCCTGGTCAATCTGGTGGCCGGGTATGACAACGAAAACCCTTGGCACCACAGGCTGGCCGCCGGAGGATTTCGCGACATCACCCGCATTGCGTCCAGCAACCCGCGCATGTGGCGGGATGTGCTCCTGAACAACCGCGAGCACTTGCTGAAAATCGCCGACGACTGGGCCAGGGCGCTGGACGGAGTCATGGCATTGGTCCGCGAGGGAGACGCCGACCGCATCGAGCAGTTTTTCAAGTCGGCACGCGAATTCCGCGACGGACTGCCGGAGCGGAAAAAGGGAGCGCTGCCGCCGCTGTACGACTTGTACATCGACATTCCCGACCATCCGGGGGAGATCGGACGGATCACCACCCTGCTTGGTGCCAAGCAGATCAACATCACCAACATCCAAATCAGGGAAACCCGGGAAGATATGTTGGGCGTGCTGCGGATCACCTTCCGCTCCCTGGCGGAACTGGAAAAGGGTGAAGAACTCCTGCGCTTTTTCGATTACAATGTATACAGGCGCGAGTAGCGTGGGCGTACCTTCGTGCTTTGGGGCGTAGACGCTTTGACGCGCGACTGTCAACAACTTTTTGCACCGATAGACGTAATAGACGTAACAGAGAAAAAGGGGAGTGGAACTGTGCTTCGCGTACAACCAGTAAAACGGATAGAAGGGACAGTCCGGGTGCCCGGGGACAAGTCAATCTCGCACCGTGCCGTCATGTTTGGCGCACTGGCGGAAGGAACCACCACGATCGAAGGCTTTCTGCCGGGGGCTGACTGCCTGAGCACCATCGACTGCTTCCGCAGGATGGGCGTGAAGATCGAACAGGCCGGAGATCGTGTTACTGTTTACGGCAAAGGCTGGTACGGACTGGAGGAACCGTCGCAGCACCTGGACGTGGGCAACTCCGGCACGACCATACGGCTCATGGCGGGGATTTTGGCAACGCAGCCGTTTCACGCCGTCATGGAGGGGGACGAGTCGATTGCCAAGCGGCCGATGCGGCGCGTCATCGGACCGCTGCGTCAGATGGGGGCCAAAATTGACGGCCGCAAAGACGGCGAATACACTCCGCTGTCCATCCGCGGCGGCGGCCTGCAAGGCATCTCGTACCAGTCGCCGGTTGCCAGTGCCCAGGTAAAATCGGCGATTCTTCTGGCCGGTCTGCAGGCCAAAGGCGTCACCAGTGTGACAGAGCCGCAGCTCTCCCGCGACCATACGGAACGCATGCTGCAGGCGTTTGGCGTGAAGGTGGTCCGCGACGGTCTGACCGTATCCGTCGAAGGTGGACAAACCTTGACGGGCAGGGCGATCCGCGTGCCAGGCGACATCTCGTCAGCGGCGTTTTTGATCGCAGCCGTGATGATGGTGCCCGGCAGTTCCCTCTTGATCGAAAACGTGGGCGTCAACCCCAGCCGCACGGGGATTATCGATGTGGTCCGCGCCATGGGCGGCCGTATCGAGCTGCAAAACGAACGGATCGTCAACGAAGAGCCGGTAGCCGACCTGCTCGTCACCCATTCCGAGCTGCGCGGCATCGAGATCGGCGGTGAAATCATTCCGCGCCTGATCGATGAAATCCCCGTCATCGCTGTGATGGCCACGCGGGCCAACGGTCGTACGGTGATTCGCGACGCCGAAGAACTGCGTGTAAAAGAGACGGACCGGATCGCGACCGTAGCCAGCCAACTGTCCAAGTTTGGGGCGAGCGTAACGCCCACACCGGATGGTTTGATCGTGGAGGGGGCGACGCCGCTGACCGGAGCAGCGATCGACAGCATGGGCGACCACCGCATCGGCATGGCGATGGCGATCGCCGGTCTGGCGGCGGAGGGCGAAACGGTGATCGCAAATGACGCGGCGATCAACGTCTCTTTCCCCGGCTTTGCCGACCTGTTGGCGCGCATCAGCATACGGTAAGCAAACTAGAGCGTCCAGAACCAAGCGAGAGAAACCCGCCGAGCGCGGGTTTTTTCATCGCGATCGCGCTGTTTGCTGCTTCGTGCCAGTGACCAATATAAAACGAAACTTGAAAAAAAAGATTTGACAAGAGCTTACCTTACGCTATAATAAAGGTACAGTATGGTTTCTCTCCACTCCTATCCAATATATTGTTGCACGAATAGTGCTACCGCCGTTTTGAATGCGCTTACATTAACGGCGGTCTTTTTTTGTTCTTTTTTCACTTTCTGCGCATAAGATCGTACTGAAACAAGCCGCCGGATGGCGGGGGGAGGGACGAGCTGTGGGGCAGGAAGAGGTTGTGATACGTGGAGGAAACGTCGTGACGTCATACGGAATCATCGAAGCAGACGTCTGGATTTCCCGTGGGATTATCCGCCGGATCGCCAAAGACAGCTTGCCAAAAGCTGTGATGGGAAAGGCACGTCCTCACGAGATCGACGCATCCGGGATGTACCTGCTGCCAGGCTTTGTCGCCATGCCGGAACGGCCGCACGGGCGGACCAGGCGGCTGCCCGAGTACCTTGATGCAATCCGTCTGCTCATCCGGCAGGGATATACCTGTCTGGTGGACACGCTCCAGCCGGAAGCGTGGATGGATCATTCGCAGGTGCGCTACCAGACGGCGATGCACTTTAACAATCTGATCGATTACACGTTGCTGGTGGAACTGCCGGCTTCGTGGCTGAACGGCAAGACGGTCCGCAGGTGGTGCGGCGAAGGATACCGGTTGCTGCGGGTCGTCGTGCACCGACCCGAAGAACTTTTTCGCATAGATTGGGAAACGATTTCACCCCTTCTTACGTCATACAAGGTGATGCTGCAGTTGCGGGTGCCGAAGGAAGCGAAATTACATCATGAGGAGCGTCTCCGTCTGCATCGGCAGTGGCTTTCCCTGTGCCGCCATTGGAAAATCCGCACGTGGGTGGAGGGAGATCCCGCGCTTGACGTGAAGGACTGCGACCCGTACTACCACGTCTTCCGTCTTCGCGGCGAGCAATGTGAACGGGCGCTGCGTCAGCTCGTCGGCCACTGGTTCCGTTCGCTGCCGGTCGTAGCTGCGCTGGACGAGGTGCAGGTCGACTTGCGACACACAGACTATGACCCCGAATCGCTCTTGTGCCTGCTTGTTCGCGTCGCTTCGACAAACGCTGCCAAGGCCGCTGGTCTGTATCCGCGTAAGGGCCGCATCATGCCTGGTGCTGATGCTGACATTCTTTTCCTGAAAAAAGAACACTGGTTGACAAATTTTGCTCTTTCCACTATTCTCAACCTGAGTGAATTTTTTCTGCCAACATCTGTCATGTCAAATGGAAAGTGGTTGTACCGTAACCAGTGTTATGCTTCGACAATAGGAATGGGACGATGCCTCCTCGATATCAAGCCGTATAATTATGTCATATAGCCCCAACATCTGGGGTTTTTTCGCAGTGGATGCCAGCCTCGGGTGAGGCAAAAGAATTGCCCGGGCAGCGCAACTTTTTACATCCCCAGCAGTCTAATGTAACAAAGGCCGCTGAGGGATCGGAATTGCAATAGGAGGTATTCCTGCACATGACCGATTCCCAGCTTATCCGTGAAATTAAAGAAGGCAACCTGGAATGCTATGCCGAACTGATCCGGCGATACGAAAAAAAGATTCTTGCATTTGTTACTCACTTGCTTCGCCAGGCTCATCTGGAGCACATGGCGGAGGATATCTGTCAGGATACGTTTTACAAGGCATATAAAAGCATTCACTCGTTCCGCGATGTAGAAGCGACCTTTTCTACGTGGCTCTACACCATAGCCCGCAATACCGTGCTGAGCGAGCTGCGCAAAAGCCGGAATTCGGACGTATACCTTGAGGATAATCCGCAAGTTCCGCTTGCGTCGTACGATCGCCTGCCGGAGCAGGTCCTGCTGCGAAACGAACGGGAGCACCTGGTCAGACAGGCAATCAACAACCTGCCGGAAAAGCAGCGTTCAGCCTTGATCCTGAGGGAATACGAGCAGATGGATTACAACGAGATCGCCACCATTCTAGACTTGACGGTGAGTTCGGTAAAATCCCTGTTGTTTCGGGCGCGGCAGAGCATTAGAGCACAGTTGGAAGCCTACATCCTGGACCCTCATTTGGATGAAGCTGAAGGGATGAATCGATGATGAGATGTGAAGAAGTACAGGAATTGATGCCTGATTACGCCGACGGCCTGCTGTCCGAATTGACGCGCCGGCGGATTGACAATCACTTGACGAACTGCCGTGCCTGCAGTGCCGATTTCGCGTTGTGGAAAGACAGCGGCGATTGGATGAAAGCGGACAGGGAACGGTACCATGCTGTCACGCCTTCCAAATCGATTGTCGATGCCGTAATGGCCCGAATTCTTTCGGAAGAGAAGTGGGCGATTCCGATTGGGAAAAAAGTGTTTACCGTGACGGCCCGGATGCGACGCGTTGGCGCGTGTGCCGCCATTATCCTGCTGATGCTCTGCTCGTTTACGTTGTACGTCAATACGAGCAGTACCGAGCAGGCCAACTCCTTGATGATTGACGGAGAAGTGGTAGCGATGGGGAAAAAGGCGCAAGTCATCACATCCTCCATCCAGACGGAGGACGGCACCTACGTCGTGGAACCGCAGCCGCTGGTATCTGACGAAAAGCCGCTGGTCAGGGAGACGGCCTCGATCGTACCGTTCAACAGTGTGCATTCGCCGACTGACCCAACCCAACCCAACTACGGGATCGTGCTGAGCGTGTTTGGCATCTTGGTCACCGTCCTCTCCATGAGTTGGTTGACACGGGCATAATGGTATATGATTTAATAGAAGGAACATACGGAAAAAGACCGTCTTCGGACGGTCTTTTGCAGCTCTTTTACATGACGAGAGCAACCATACATACGAGGTGAGGACGATGACAGACAAATGGCTGTACGTCATAGACGAAGCAATCAAACGGATTGAAAACGACGAGGTGGAACTGGGGCTCAAAGCGCTGCAAAAGGTACAGGAGCACGGCAAGGATTTGCCGGAGGTCATGATGTACCTGGCGGAAGTGTGGTACCGCCTTGGCCATCTCGAACAGGCTTCCAGTCTGCTCTCCAACATACTGCAGGAACATCCCGGGTTACAGGCGGCGCAGCGGCAAGAATGCCAGATGATGATGGCGGAAATTGCGCTGGATCTGAGTGATTTTGAGACCGCGCAGCACCTGTTGTACGAATTGAAGGAATCGGGGATGGAACACATCCGGCTGGATCTGCTGCTGGCAGATCTGTACGCCATGCAGGACCTCGACGAAGTAGCGGTCAAGTACCTGGAACAGGCCCGTCAGAAGGAGCCGGACGATCCCGACATCCTCGCCGCACTGGGCGACATGTATTTCCGCGTGGGACGCGATGCGGAGGCAATGAAACTGCTGGAGCAGGCAGGAGCGGAGAGCTTGCCGCTGCTTTTGGCCAAGGGACGCTCACTCGCCCAAAGCGGACAGTTTGAACAGGCGTATCAGGTGTATCACCAGGCGCTGGCCCTGGAGCGCTCGGAGGAAGTGCTGTACGGCTGCGCGCTGATGGCGTTTCACCTCGGCAGGCTGGAGGAAGCGGCGGAGCTGGTGTCCAGCCTGCAGGCGATCGATGAGGAATACGTCGCCGCCTATCCGCTTGCGGCTGACATCTACCTCTCGCTCGGCCGAACGGAAAAGGCGATCGATGCGCTCAAGCAATACGTGGCACTGTCCGGGTTTGACCTGGACCACATTCGCCGCCTGATCGCCCTGTTGACGCAAGCGGGCCGCTACGAAGAAGCCAAGGAATACCAAAAGCTGCACGACGAATGGAATGTAGACGACGAATAACAAACGGCTCTGGCAGGAAGCTGCACTGGCGGCTTCCTGTTTATTTTGCCGTAATTTGGCAAGAATGGTGGGTAAGAAAAACCCTTGCAAAGTAGGGATGCTCAGATGAACTTGGCTGAGATCTTGGTGTACACCGACATCCGGCAGCTCCATCAAATCGCCGATTACTACGGCTGTGAATGCAACCCTCACTCCAAGAATGAACTGATCACGTCACTTCTTGCCAATTTACGATACCGGGAGACCATCACCCGGGAAGTGGAGCGGCTTTCGCTGGAAGAAGCCCATTTTTTCCTCCTGCTCTTTCTCGACAAGCGCACGTTGATGTCGCTCGAAGACCTGATGGCCAAGGCCGGCTTGGCACTGGATGCACACAAGGAACGTAAGGCTGAAAACGCGCGCAAATTTATCGCCGACGCAATGCGGCGCGGCTGGATCTTCCCGGCAAAAAGCAGGGCGGGCGGCCAGTACCAGATTCCCCTGGACATGCGGGAACCGTACCTGCAGGCGTGGCTGGACAAATGGCGGGTTACTGTTACAGCAGCGGAACCGACGGCCTATCGCGACGAAGGAACCGCACTCTGTGACGATATCATGCAATTTTTACAATTCCTGCAGCAGGAGCCTGTTCCGCTGACTGCGGACGGTGCCATGTACAAGCGGTACCAGCAGCAGTTGTTTCAGTTTCTGCACATCAAGGAAGAGCCGCTCACGCCGCAGAAATGGCGTTTTGGCTACGGACTTCACTTCGACCTGTACCCGGACCGGTTCTCGCTGCTTTACGACTACTGCTACTACCAGAAATGGATCGAAGAGATGCCGGGGCAGGTAATGCTTACGGAAGCGGGAGAAGAACGGTTGAAACAGCCGTATGACGATCAACTGCACCACGATCTGATCCGCTTCTGGATGCGGCTGTACAAGCGGGCGGTCCCCAATCTGCCGATGCTTGTCCAACTGATTCCCCTGCTGGGAGCGGGAGGCTGGGTCAGCCAAGACGCACTTTCGGACCGGCTGCTACCCTGGATCAGGCCGTTTTACTACGATGACCCAGTCAACATTCTGACCAACCGCGTCCTGAAAATGATGGTCCATCTGGGGCTGCTCCGGGTCGGACAGGATGAAAGCGGTCAGTGGCTGTACGCCGGGACGTATGCCAGCCAGACATGGCTTCGCAAATACAATGGCTTTGCCGAATCGACTATTTTATTGAAGTGAGGGATGTATCATGGAGTGGCCAAATTTTTATTCCAATTCCAATGTGTACGGGACGAATAACCAATTGGTGTCGGGGCTGTTGTCGGAAATGGTGATTGACGAGCAAGTGCGTCTGTATCGTAAGCGCACCCTGTACAAGGAGATCGACGAAGCGCTGGCGATGAAAAACAAGGAGCGGTTTATGCGTCTGACCGACGAACTGCGCCAGATCATGGCCTACGAACAATCGTAACGTTGGGCAGCTGATGGTGGATTGCCTGTCTCCTCCTGTTCATGGTACGCTTAATTTCAGATAGTAATGGAAAGAGGAGACGCCTGATGCAGTGGAATGTTCAAGAACTGGAAAATTGGGAGGAGCTGCGGACCTATGTGGACACCGCGCTGCTCCCTCTTTATTTGTACCGACCGGAGAAGCCGGTGAAGGAGCACGTGCAGCGGATGAGTTATCTGGTGCAGGTGGCCGCTTCAATCGAACAGCGTTTGAAGGGACGGGTGCTGATGTTCCCGCTCTGTTACCAGATCGGTGACGAGCCGCTTGCCCAACGGCTGCCGGCCGGGTTTGCCCACTACGTCCTGCTGCAGTTCAGCGGGGATCGGCTGGATGCACACGAGGGTGAAGGCAGTCGCTTGAGGCTGACAGTGGGAGATGAAGACCTGGAATCGGCACTCCGCTTTGAGGTAACGATCGATGTCCTCAGCCGGGAAATTATTCGTCACTGGCAGCACGGCGGCCGTCAATAAGCGGAAATATTTCAGGAAATACTATATCAATCAGGGGAGAGTTGCCATATTTGACAAAATGGCAACAATCTCTCAATCAGACGAGGTTGGGGCCGGGCCCGTCCCCCGGATATTCTTGACATCTCTATAGGCGTTTAGCTATGATTGGGATTGACCTAGTGTATATGTATGGAAATCGCCAAAGTTGCGCTATTCTACAGAGTAAGGAGGGAAAAAGACATGGGCGACAAACGGGAAATTTCCAGACGTACGTTCCTCAACTACGCACTCATGGGAACAGGCGGATTCCTCGCTGCAGGAATAATCACACCAATGCTTCGTTTTGCAGTCGACCCCTTGCTGCAAAGCAGTGCGGGTACAGATAAAGTGGCTGTCGGCAGCGTGGACGAGTTCGGTCCAGAGCCGAAGCGTGTGGATTTCAAGGTACATACCAAGGACGGGTGGTATGAGTCCGAGTCGACGTTGGCTGCGTGGGTGACCAAGAATGAGAAGGGCGAGATTCTCGCACTGTCCCCGATCTGTAAGCACTTGGGCTGTACAGTGGACTGGAACACTGACCCGAATCATCCCAACCAGTATTTCTGTCCGTGCCACCTGGGTCGTTATGACAAGGAAGGTGCGCACATTTTGGGAACTCCGCCGACAGCATCCCTCGATGTATACGAGACGGAAGTGAAGGACGGCAAGCTCTATTTGGGCAAACTGAAACCAAATCCTCGTCCGGGGGTGAGTGGCTAAGATGTTGCAAAAAATGTATGACTGGGTTGATGAGCGCCTGAACATCACCCCGATGTGGCGCGATTTGGCCGACCACGAAGTCCCAGAGCACGTAAACCCGGCACACCATTTTTCCGCGTTTGTGTATTGCTTTGGTGGCCTTACGTTCTTTATTACAGTCATTCAAATCCTGTCTGGTATGTTCCTGACCATGTACTATGTACCGGACATTATCAATGCGTATGAATCGGTCAAATACCTGCAGAACGAAGTGGCATTCGGGGTAATCGTGCGCGGCATGCACCACTGGGGGGCCAGCCTGGTCATTGTCATGATGTTTCTGCACACGCTGCGTGTGTTCTTTACCGGTGCGTACAAAAAACCGCGTGAATTGAACTGGGTAGTGGGCGTGTTGATTTTCTTCGTCATGCTCGGCCTCGGTTTCACCGGTTACCTGCTGCCTTGGGACAACACAGCGTACTTCGCGACCAAGGTAGGTCTGGAGATCGCGAACTCCGTGCCGTTAATCGGTCCGTACGTCAAAACCCTGCTGACCGGCGGCGAAATCGTAGGGGCACAAACCCTGTCCCGCTTCTTCGCGATTCACGTGTTCTTCCTGCCGGGTGCCCTCTTGGGTCTGTTGGGAGCACACTTTATCATGATTCGCGCGCAAGGTATCTCGGGTCCACTATGATGAGTCTTCGATTATAAGGAGGAAATAGCATGGCGAAACACGAAAAAGATGCTACCTTCGTCGGAGACTCCCGGATACCGGCGAAGCGCATTCCAAACATTGCCCCGTCGTACTCCGACTTTCCGGGAAAAACGGAGCCGTTCTGGCCGAACTTCCTGCTGAAAGAGTGGATGGTGGCAGCCGTCTGTCTGGTCGGGTTTCTGGTGTTGACTGTCTCTCACCCGTCGCCGCTGACCGACAAGGCAAACCCGAACGACACGTCGTTCATTCCGCTGCCGGACTGGTACTTCCTGTTTCTGTATCAAATGCTCAAGTATCCGTGGGCGGCAGGTGACTGGGTAGTCCTGGGTACGGTCATCATTCCGGGTATTGCCTTTGGTGCGCTGCTGCTGGCTCCGTGGCTGGATACCAGCAAAGAACGCCGTCCGTCCCTCCGTCCGGTGGCAACCGGTCTGATGATGACGGCGCTGGTGTCGATTTTCTACCTGACGTGGGCAGCAGACCATGAGCACACCCTGAACCACGGGTCCAATCACGGCGGCAGCGGCAGCGGAGGCGGCTCCAACGCAGCTGCTCCGGCTCCGGCTGATCCGAGCTTCAAGGCCGATGCACTGTGGACTGCTCAAACGGGCTGCATGGGCTGCCATGGCAAGAACATGGAAGGCGGCATGGGGCCCAATCTGCAGAAGATCGGAAGCAAGTATGACGCGAACCAGATTGCCGAAATCATCAAGAACGGGATACCGCCGGCAATGCCGGGCGGCCTGATTCAGGATGAAGAAGCAATCCAGAAATTGGCTGAGTACATGGCTACGTTGAAATAAGCCCATGCAAGAAAAGCTGACTGACGTTCGGTCAGCTTTTTCTTTAACGGCCTACATAGTGGGAGACGATGTTCATGAACTGGTTATGGATGTGGTTCCGGCAGTCTTTGGGGAAAAGGTGGTTTCTCTGGACCCTGTTCGTCGTCAACTTGCTGGGAACCATTTACGGCTTTGTCTGGTACAGCGATCAACTGGCAGCTACCCCGGGGTATTTGCGCCCGTTTGTACCGGACAGTCCCACGGGGAGCGGACTATTTACCATCGTGCTGTTTACCTACCTGATGGGACGGCACATACCGGTGCTGGAATCTCTGGCCGGCATCACCAATTTTAAATACGGCGTCTGGGCAGTAGGCATCATCGTGGCCGGATGGCTGTTGGGTGACGAGGTGAGCGGGACAGATATCATGTTGTTGATCTCCCACGCAGGCATGGCCGTCGAATCGGTGCTGTATGCCCGCTTTTTCAAGCTGAGCTGGCTGCCGGTGGGAATCGCTGCACTGTGGACGTTGAATAACGATTTCCTCGATTACGTCATGGACATCCATCCGTGGCTGCCTGCCGTGCTGGATCAGTACGAGGGATTCGTCGGCCTTTGCACGGTTCTGCTCAGCCTGATTTCCATCGCAGTGATCTGGTTTACCTTCACGCGGTTCAACAGAATCAAGGTCTAATCTTGTCCTCCTTTCCATAGTCTTTACTAGGGGAAGGAGGGTTTTTGCATTGAGAAAAAACATCCGGTTTCTGCTGTTCTTCCTGATCATCGGGCTGTTCCTGTCCTGGCCCATCCATACATTGCTCAACAAGCTTGACCGTCCGGCCGAAGAACAACAGTTGGCCGCGTTGGATCACATAGCGCAAGAGTTGTTAACCCATACGAAAAGAGGGGAGCTGGAGGCGGCACAGGAGAAGATCCGGCAGCTGGCGGAGCGCTTTCCCCAGCAACGCCTGCCCGTCTCCCTGCGGATAGACAGTTTGAACGCTGTGACGCAATCAATTTTGGCGGCGAAAAACAGCTTTGCCAAGTCCAGCACGAGCGATCAACTGCTGTGGCACGCGACCCGCGTGCGGATCGCCATCGACGCGCTTACCCATGATCATCAGCCAATGTGGCGAAGCTACTACGTATCCTATGCGACCCAGATGCAAAATCTGATGGAGTCGGCAGTGGAGCGGAATTATGACCAGTTTCGCCAACAATTCGACGAAAACACCCGCTTGTATCTGGCGATCAAACCGGCGATGAGCGTCCATTTAAGGGAAGAGCAGATCAGGCAGATCGACGCTGCGTACGATCTCATCTCCAAAGAGCTGCGCCGCGACCGGATCGAGTGGCAGATGGTTCGGAACGCCCTGCGCGATTTGAACGTCACGATGCAGGCAGCGTTCATTGGAAAGGATCAGAGCACCATCGCCCAGTTGATGCGGCCGGCCTCGCCGTTTCCGATGTTTGTGGCGATTGTTGCAGCCGTGGTGCTGACACTGGCATATGTGGCCTGGAAAAAATACCGGGGGCAGATGAACCCTACCTGATGGTGTGAAAAGAGCATCTACCATGTGCGTAGATGCTCTTTGCTATTTTGGATATCGGGTACGTACGGCAGTCGTTGATGACGGATGTGGCTGCATTGGGGAACTGGATAAGACGGGGAAACGTGTATACCAGCAAATGAGTGGCTGCGTTTGTTTCCAACCGGTGCTTTTATGCGACAGACGCATAGGCTGCGTGCAAGATCGAAATAATGAGGGATGAAAAAAGGGCTAGGAGGTTGTCATGACCAACACGTGGCTTTCCTATCTCGCCGGAGCGTTCGCCGGGGCATTTCTGGCCATTCTCTGTGCGGGGCTGATCGCCTTCCTGTTTGCCCGCCCTTTGATCAAATGGGGAGTCGGGCGCTTCACGAAACGGCTGATGGCTGACCGTTACCCGGAAAACATTTGGGAGATGGTGTCGGCGCTTACCAGAACCAGCCCCCGAATCGTCGTGGAAAACAGTCTTCGCGCATCCAGCGGCGGCGTAATTGAGCGACCGTTTGGCAGTCCGCGCAAGTTTCTGGATTTTGACGGTCTGATTTTTTCTCCTGCTCAGCTTGCCACACTGCCCGCACCGGAAGATGCGCCCGTCGATATGATGACGACCATTGGCCCGCTTGCCCAACGTCCGCTCATCCTGAAAATCCCCGTGATGGCCGGCGCAATGGGTTACGGCATCGGGGTGTCCGAAAACGTAAAAATTGCGATCGCCAAAGGAACGGCAGCGGTCGGAACCGCGACGAACTCTGGTGAAGGACCTCTGCTGCCCGAAGAGCGAGCACATGCCGCCCATTACATCTTGCAGTACAATTCCGGGCACTGGGCCAAAGAGCCGGAGACTCTTCAGCAGGCAGATGCGATCGAGATTCATATTGGTCAGGGGGCAACAGCAGGTGCCGCGAGCAGAATCCCGTCCAAGTATATAGATGGACGGGCCCGTGAACTTCTGCAGGTTCCGGACGGTGAGGGCCTCATCATCCCTTCCCGTCACGCGGAAATTGTCAAACCGCAGGATCTGAAGCTTTTGGTCGACAGACTGCGCTCTGTAACGCAAGGCGTCCCCATTGGTGTCAAGATGTGTGCCAGCGGAAAGTTGGAAGCCGACCTGGAAGTAGCCATTCAGGCCGGAGTGGATTTTATCAGTCTGGACGGCGGACAGGCCGGCACAAAAGGGGGGCCGCCGATTTTGGAAGACGACTTTGGCCTGCCGACGATTTTCGCCTTGTCTCGCGCAGTTCACTACCTGAAAAAGCGGGGAGTCAAAGACAGGATCAGCCTCCTGATCGGTGGGGGAATTTCTACGCCCGGCCAATGTTTGAAAGCACTCGCCTTGGGAGCGGATGCCGTGTTCATGGGGACAGCCTTGTTGTGGGCCATGACCCATGAGCAGGTGACCAAAGCCATTCCGTGGGAGCCGCCCACGCAGCTTGCCTATTACACGGGCAGCCAAAAGAAGGCGTTTGACATAGAGAAGGCCGCGCATTCCTTGGAGAATTTTTTGGTTTCGTTTGTGGAAGAGATGAAAGTCGCCATTCGTGCGCTGGGTAAGACCTCCTTGAGGGACGTGAACGCAGACGATCTGGTAGCGCTTGACGAATGGACGAGCACGGTTACGAAGGTGCGGTTGGTCACTCACCCATATGAGATCGTACCCGGCTCATCGTCAGAAGAGGCGGAACCAGACGATATGGCGTTGTCGATGGGAGATGATACTGCTGAGGAGTTAGAGGCAAACCGGGAGCGTCCAAGTGTGCTGAGTCTGTTCGAGACGTTTTGACACGAGCAGCGAGAGGAGGGGGGCGACATGAAAGGCACATGGATCATCTCGCAAACCTGGGCAGATTTGCTGTTTGCCCATTGGCCTGTTCCGGTTGAAAGGATTCAGCCGTTTGTTCCTCCTCCGTTGGAAGTAGATACATTTGACGGCATGGCGTGGATTGGCCTGATTCCGTTTGAAATGAGCGAGATTCGGCTCAGGTTTCTTCCAGTTCCCGTAACAGTTCCCTTTCCGGAAATCAATGTGCGCACATACGTGATCTTAGGTGGAAAACCGGCGGTATTCTTTTTGTCATTGGACGCGTCCAATCAGTTGGCCGTCGGAGCGGCAAAATTGACCTATCACCTACCGTACTTCCACGCGAAGATGTCAATCAAACGGACAGCAGCGGAGATCCATTTCCAAAGTGAGCGGAAAGGGGGGGAGCAGCGGTTCAGCGCGATCTACCGTCCTGCGTCCGAACCGTTCACGGCCAGACCAGGCAGCATTGAGCATTGGCTGACCGAGCGATATCGTTTTTGCTGTTTGTGCCCCCGCACGCAGCGGATTTACGGCGGGGATATTTGCCATGAACCTTGGCGTCTGCAGGCAGCCGAGGCGGTGATCCGGGAAAATACGATGGGGGACCAATACGGTATCGACATGTCGAAGGCCCCTGTGCACCTGCTTTATGCACAGGGCGTAGTAGCGCGGATATGGCGGGCCAGAAAAATGTTCGGAGCATAGGGCTTCGCTTCCCTAGTGCCTGCACACCCTGCAGCCAAACGACTCACGGTGATTCGGGGATACGGCGAAGCAGGCGAAATGCATGTCCCCGTGGCAGCTGCAGGGTATGGGCTTTGGTCCGATTACTCATGAATGGGCTGCTTGTTTTCATCCAGGGTAAATCCTTCGCCGAGCACCTCGTGCACGTCATTGACAATCACGAAAGCATGGGGATCGATCTCCTGCACGATGCTTTTGTAACGCATCACTTCGTTACGGCTGACCACGACGTACACGACCTGTTTCTGCTCGCCGGAAAACGCTCCTTTGCCTGCCAGCAGCGTAACACCGCGCCCCAGCTCCAGGATCTGTTTGGCGATTGCATCGGCGTGATTGGAGATGATGGTGAGCGCCTTTCCGGCGTATGCGCCGTCCTGAAAAAAGTCGATGACGCGGGCGGCGATGAAGACGGCGACCAGGGTGTACATGGCGCTTTCGAGATTCAAATAGATCAGCGACGCGGCAATCACCAGCATGTCGCCAAAAAACAGCGTACGGCCCATGCTGATGCCCATGTATTTTTGCAGTACGCGGGCGATGATGTCGATACCACCCGTGGTGCCGCCGTAGCGGAAAATGATACCGAGGCCTACCCCGACTGCCACGCCGGCGTACAGCGAGGCGAGCAGCCGATCGTCCATTGGCAGGGGCAGCACGCCCTCAAATACAGAGAGAAAGACGGAGAGGGCAACTGTGCCAAGAATCGTATAGGCAAAAGCAGTGCGTCCCAGCACTTTCCACCCGATCACGAACAGCGGCACGTTCAGGACGAAAAAGACGATCCCCTGGTCGACACTTGGGATCAACAGCTTGATCAGAATACTGATGCCGGTAATGCCGCCCTCAGCCAGATTGTTTGGAATGTTGAAGGCGTTGATGCCGAATCCCATGATGGCGGATCCGACGATGATGGCGATGATGCTTTTGAGGCGCAGATTCATAAGCGTTCTCCCTTCTTGTCGGTGATCCTGCGTCCGAAGGCTTCTGTCCGAGGCAGCGGGAGGGTCCTCTGGGGGATACCTTGCGGCGGCAGACATTCGCATGGTTGGATGCGGCCGAGGCGTGTGACTGCCCGACTGGCTGCTTCGTGCGAATAGTTGGTTGAAGGCTTGTTGGTAGGTTCGACAGCCATTATAATGGAATGTTGATTTGCTTGTCCATAACCTTCCAGCCAGCGTATTGAGATTTGGCAAACGCAGGCTTTTCAGGTACGATAAAGTCACCGAATATTCTCTGGCAGAGGAGTGACCTGATGAATCAGCGGAAGACCTTGCAGGAAATCCAACAGGAAGTCGACCAGTACATATCACAATTTAAGGAAGGATATTTCTCCCCGCTGGCGATGATGGCCCGGATGACGGAAGAGGTGGGAGAACTGGCGCGGGAGATCAACCACTACTACGGCGAAAAACCGAAGAAAAAAGACGAAGCGGAGAAAACCGTGGAGGAAGAACTGGGCGACGTCTTTTTTATCGTGCTGTGTTTCGCCAATTCGCTCGGTATTGATTTGCAAGAGGCATTTGATCGTATTATGCACAAATTTAACACGCGCGATAAGGATCGCTGGACCAGAGTAGAGGAGACGAACTAGAAATGGACAAACTGATTCGTGTAGCAGTAGCAGGGGCCCATGGCCGCATGGGCCAGGAAGTGGTCAAGATGCTGGAGCAGGATGAGGAGTTGGTGTACGCAGGAGCACTGGACACGCGGGGGGATGATGAGGCGATTCAGCGGCAGCTGGACGAAATGCGCCCCGACGTGCTCGTTGACTTTACGACGCCGCACAGCGTCTACCGCCACCTCGAACTGTGCCTTACCCACGGCATTCGGCCAGTGGTGGGGACGACCGGACTGACACCGGCGCAGCTTCAGGAGTTGACGGCGAGATACCGGGAGGCGGGGCTTGGCGGCATCATCGCGCCCAACTTCGCGATCGGGGCCATTTTGCTGATGAAATTTGCCGCCATGGCAGCGAAATACATGCCGCACGTGGAGATCATCGAGCTGCACCACGACCGGAAGCTGGACGCACCCAGCGGTACGGCGCTGAAAACGGCGGAGATGATCGCAGCTGTTCGTGAGGAAATCAAACAGGGTCACCCGGAAGAAGCGGAGAGCATCCCGGGGGCGCGCGGCGCGGAATACCACGGGTTCCGGATTCACAGCGTGCGGTTGCCGGGCTTGGTGGCTCACCAGGAAGTGCTGTTCGGGGCAACTGGCCAGACACTTTCGATCCGTCACGACTCGATCAACCGCGAGTCGTTCATGCCGGGTGTAAACATGGCAATTAAGGCCGTTGTGAACCTGAGCGAACTGATCTATGGACTGGAGCACCTGATTGATTAGGATTAGGCGGGATAACGCTACTTTCAGCGAGGGAGAGGTTTGCGTGAGAATTGCTTTGATCGCACACGACAGAAAAAAAGAAGAAATCGTTCAATTGGCAATGGCTTACGAGTCCATCCTGCGCGAGCATGAATTGTACGCCACAGGGACGACCGGACTTCGGATCATGGAAGCAACATCCCTGCAGGTCACGCGGTTTCTCTCCGGCCCCCTGGGAGGAGATCAGCAAATCGGAGCGATGATTGCCCGCAACGAGATGGATCTGATCATATTCTTGCGTGACCCGTTGACGGCTCAGCCGCATGAACCGGACATTATCGCACTGCTTCGCCTGTGCGACGTGCACAAGATTCCGTTTGCCACCAACATGGGCACGGCAGAAGTGCTGCTGAAAGCGCTGGAACGGGGCGAATTGCGCTGGCGCGAGGTCGTGCGCGAGGAGGAGCAGGCATGAGCGAGCTTGACATCCTCGCCATCGGAGCGCATCCCGATGACGTGGAGATCGGGGCGGCCGGCAGTCTGTTGCTGGCAGTGAAGCAGGGCAAACGCGTCGGCATCCTTGACCTGACCTACGCCGAGCTTTCGTCCAACGGCACCGTCGAGCGCCGGCAGGCGGAGGCGGCCGAGGCCGACAAGCGGCTGGGAATTGCCGTCCGCTACAATTTTGGCTTGCCGGATCGCGGCCTGGAACGGGTGCGCGACGAGGCGATCAGCCGGGTCGTCGACCTGATCCGGCAGACGCGGCCAAGCGTGGTGCTTGCGCCTTACTGGCAGGACCGTCACCCCGATCACGAGAGCGTCAGCCGGATCGTCCGAGAAGCAGTCTTTTCCGCCGGGATTCGTCTGTATACGGCGAAACAATCCCTGCCCGCCTACCGCCCCAGCCAATTGCTGTACTATTTTATCAACACGACGGTGACGCCGAATGTGGTCGTGGACGTCACGCCGGTGTACGAGCAAAAAATGGAGGTGCTGCGTGCGTACCGCAGCCAGTTTGAAAAAGAAGAAGGCAGCGTCGCTACGCCGCTCAACAACGGGTATCTGGAACTGGTCGAATACAGGGAACGTCTGTTCGGGCAGCAGGCAGGCGTCAAGTACGCGGAGGGGTTTGTCAGCGCTGCGCCTTACGTGCTGACGAGCTTGTAGGAAGGAGAGAACACCTCGATGAAGATTGGCATTACCTGCTACCCCTCGTTGGGCGGATCGGGCGTGGTTGCCACGGAATTGGGCAAACTGCTGGCGGAGCGGGGCCATCAGGTTCACTTTATCACATCCAGCATGCCTTTCCGCCTGGGAACGTTTCATCCCAACATTTTTTACCATGAAGTGGAAGTAAATCATTACGACGTTTTCAAATACCCTCCGTACGACTTGACGCTGGCCAACCGGATGGCGCAGGTGGCCCAAAACGAAAAGCTGGACCTACTGCACGTCCATTACGCTGTTCCCCATGCACTGTGCGCCTATCTGGCCAAACAGATGGTGGGCGAACAGCTCAAGATCGTAACCACCCTGCACGGAACAGACATTACCGTACTGGGATACGACTCCAGCCTGAGCGGCATGATTCGCTTCGGGATCGAGCAAAGCGACCTGGTCACCGCCGTCTCCAAGGATTTGATCCGGCAGACGTACGACCTGCTGCAAGTCGACAAGGAGATCGTCCCGGTCTACAATTTTGTGGATAAACGGCGCTACTATCCCAAAGAGGTGGGAGAGTGGAAGCGCGTGTTCGCACCCAACGGCGAAAAAATCCTGATGCACATTTCCAATTTTCGCCCGGTCAAGCGGGTGCCGGACGTGATCGAAGTTTTTCGGCTGGTACGGGAGCAGCTTCCGGTCAAGCTGATGCTGATTGGCGAGGGGCCTGACCTGGCCTCGGTACGCAACATGGTGGCCGAACTGGGTCTGGAAGGGGACACCTATTTCCTCGGCAAACAGGAGGATGTGGCCGAGGTCATTTCCATGGCCGACATCATGTTGCTCCCGTCGGAAAAGGAGAGCTTCGGGCTGGTAGCGCTGGAAGCCATGGCCTGCGGCGTGCCGGTCGTGACGACCAATGCGGGCGGATTGCCGGAAGTGGTGCTGGACGGCGAGTGCGGCTTTCTCCTGCCGGTCGGGGACGTGGCTGGCATGGCGGAACGGACCGTGCGCCTGTTGACCGACCCGGATCTTTTCCATCGCCTGTCCCGCAACAGTATCCGGCGGTCGTGTGAAACCTTCTGTCACGAGAAGATCACGTCCCAGTACGAATCGCTGTACCGCCAGCTGATCGGCTCAGGATCGTCATGACGGTCACGGACGGTACAGGCTGCTTTTCGTCATCTGAAACAGCTTGGAAATCATGATGAACAGGCCATATACGATTTTCACACAAACGCCTCCTTTGCTGGGCGGACGAAAAAACGGGGTGAAGGAGTTGCTCAAGGAACTGGCGGTTCGTATCCTGCGCACACTGGAGGACAACGGCTATGAAGCCTATTTCGTCGGCGGGTGCGTCCGCGATTGGCTGCTCGGCAGAACCGTACACGATATAGATATATGTACGAATGCCCATCCCGGCGACGTTATGCGGCTGTTTCCCGATCACTTTCCTACCGGCCTGCAGCACGGCACCGTCTCTGTCAGGCTTGACGGCCAGATGTTTGAAGTGACCACGTACCGGGTGGAAAGCACGTACGAGGACTACCGCCGGCCCACAGAGGTCTGCTTCGTCTCCGACCTGCAGCTCGACCTGGAGCGGCGCGATTTTACCATCAACGCGATGGCGATGGATCGGTTCGACCGTTTGCGCGATCCGTTTCGCGGGCGGGACGACCTGCGGGATCGGCTGATCCGGGCGGTGGGGGTCGCGGAGCGGCGCTTTTGCGAGGATGCCCTCCGGCTGTTGAGGGCGGTGCGGTTTGCCGCGCAGCTTGACTTTTCCATCGAGCCGGTTACCCTGGCGGCGATGGAGAAAACGGCACCGCTCTTGTCGCATATCGCCGCAGAGCGAATTCGGGACGAACTGCACAAGATCGTCGACAGTGCGGCGCCGCAAAAGGGGATCGGCCTGATTGTGCAGACGGGTTTGGCCGGTTTTTCTCCGCTGCTCGATCGCCTGTTCCGGACGTCGAACGAGCAGGCGTGGCGGCTGGTACACCTGGGTACGCTCAACCAAAAGTGGGCCCTGCTGATGTATGCCGCTCGGTTTGACCCGCAGGAGGCGCGCACGCTCTGTCGACAGCTTCGGATGTCCAAGCGGGAAGTGGAAGCGATCGCCCAATTCGTCGGGCTGCTGGCGTCGCTGCGGCCGGATTGGGATGCGCCGCGCGACGTGGAGTGGGGACGACTGCTGCTGCAGGCAGGGTGGCAAGTCTGCATGGAAACGGACAACCTGTTGCAGGCGTGCTGGTGGAAGCGGAAGGACGGCCGCTCCTCCCGGTCGCTGATTGCCGCCTACGAGTCGATGCCGGTCAAGTCGCTGCGCGAACTGGCTGTCACCGGTCGCGATCTGCAGGCGGCGCTGGAACGAAAACCGGGGGGATGGATTCAGCGCGTGCTCTTGCACCTGTTGGAGCAGACGGCGCTGCACGGACTGCCCAACACTCCGGAGGCACTGGTGGAAGAGGCAAGGAGAGAGGTAGCGCGTCATGAACATTAAGCAGGAAATCCTAAAGGCGTTTCACGCCAATCCCGGCCGATTTATCTCCGGCGAGGAGCTGAGCCAGACCTGCGGCTGCTCGCGGACGGCCGTGTGGAAGCATATCGAGGAACTGCGTCAGGAAGGCTACGAGGTGGAAGCGGTCCGCAAGGCGGGCTACCGATTGCTGGCCGCCCCCGATCGCCTGTCCGCCGAAGCGGTCATCGCCGGCTTGGACACAAAGCGGATTGGCCAGCACGTGTTGGCCTACGACACGGTAGTCTCCACCCAGCTGTTGGCGCATGAAGCGGCAGCCAAAGGGATGCCGGAAGGGACCCTGGTGATCGCGGAGCAGCAGACGGGCGGCAAAGGGCGCCTGGGACGCGCCTGGCATTCGCCCAAGGGCACGGGCATCTGGATGAGCATGATCGTCCGTCCCGTGATTCCGATTCCGAAAACACCGCAGATGACGCTGCTGACAGCTGTCGCTGTGGCCAAGACGATGCAGCAGGAGACAGGCGTGGACGTCAAGATCAAATGGCCCAACGACATTTTTATCGGGGGCAAAAAGGTGTGCGGCGTGCTGACGGAGTTAAATGCGGAAGCGGACCGTGTCAATTACCTCGTCATCGGCATCGGCATCAACGCCAACACCGCCGCGGCCGATTTTCCCGAAGAGCTTAGGGACATTGCCACGTCGCTTGCGATCGAGAGCGGGACGACTGTCGACCGGGTGCGGTTCATCCAGCAGTTTTGCCGGATCTTTGAAGCGGAGTACGACCACTATTTGCGGCACGGCTTTGACCGGATCAAGACGGAGTGGGAAGCGTGCTCCTACACGATCGGCCGGTGGGTGACCGTCAAAACCATCCATTCCGAACTGGAAGGACGAGCAGTTGGTCTCGACGAAGAAGGCGTCCTGATTATCGAAGACGCCGCGGGTGCACGGCACAAAGTGTATTCCGCCGACGTCAATTATGGTGCAAACGAATAAGTCTTCTGGTATACTCCTATGGTGGAGGCCGTATCGTCCGGCGAACGGCACTTCAAACCGGGAGTATTTTTTATGTATGAACAACACATCGTAATGGACTACAATCTGCTCAGAGCCTGTGTGGACCGAGACAGAAGGAATCCAGCGACCATGGACATATGTTTGCATGGACACCCTTCTCCCTTTTCGGCGAGAGGGTTTTTTATTTCCGGATGGGTCCACGGGGTGGGGCGCACAAAGAGGTGGGAGAGATGACAAACAACCTGGCGCCGGTCACCACGTCCGATTTGCGTAAAAAAAAGCGTGACGGCCAACCGATCACCATGGTCACCGCGTACGATTTTCCTTCCGCCAAGCTGGTGGAGGAAGCGGGAGCGGACATGATCCTGGTGGGAGATTCGCTCGGGATGGTGGTACTGGGATACGATTCGACGATCCCGGTCACGATGGACGACATGCTGCACCATACCAAAGCTGTGACCAGGGCGGTCAAGCGGGCCTTCGTGGTCAGCGACATGCCGTTTCTCAGCTACCACGGAACGGTGGAGGAAGCAGTGAAAAACGCGGGCCGTCTCCTGCAGGAGGGGCTGGCCAAAGCGGTAAAAATGGAGGGGGGCCGGGAGCTGTCCCCAATCATCACGCGCTGTGTGCAGGCCGGTATTCCGGTGATGGGGCACATCGGTCTGACGCCGCAGGCCGTTCACCAATTGGGCGGTTACAAAGTGCAGGGGCGTGAGCTGCATCAGGCCCGCCGTCTGCTGGAAGATGCGCTGGCGCTGGAGGAAGCGGGCGTGTTTGCGCTCGTGCTGGAATGTGTGCCGCAGGAAGTGGCTGCTGTCATTGCGGACAAGCTGGAGATTCCGGTCATCGGCATCGGGGCCGGTCCCTCCTGTGACGGCCAGGTGCTGGTCCTGCACGATCTGGTCGGCTACGGGTCGTCAGATTGGAAGCCCAAGTTCGCCAAGCGTTACGCCGATACCGGGACCATCATCCGCGAAGCAGTGGCGGCGTACGTCTCCGATGTGAAGGAGCGCCGATTTCCGGCTCCCGAACACGTCTTTCACGCGGCGGAGGAAACGGTGAAACAGCTCTACGGAGAAGGAGTGAACCGGTGATGATCGAACGCATGCTGCAGGTACCCACGATTGCCGAACTGCGCCGTTTGGTCGGCGAAGCGCGCCGGCAGGGGAAACGGATCGGCTTTGTGCCCACCATGGGCTATCTCCATGACGGCCACCTCAGCCTGGTCAAGAAGGCGCGGGAGACGTGCGATTTTGTCGTGATGAGCATTTTTGTCAACCCGCTGCAATTTGGGCCCAACGAGGATTTTGATCGCTATCCGCGCGATCTGGAACGGGACCGTGAACTGGCCCGGTCTGCCGGAGTTGACCTCCTGTTCACCCCGAGCGTGGAGGAAATGTACCCGCGTCAGGTGTTGACGACCGTCTCCGTGGCGCAGGTGTCCGAGCCGCTGTGCGGACAATCCCGTCCAGGTCACTTTGACGGCGTAGCGACTGTCGTGTTGAAGCTGTTTCAGATCGTCCAGCCGGATGCCGCCTTTTTTGGACAAAAGGACGCCCAGCAGCTAGCCGTCATCAGCCAGATGGTGGAGGATTTGTCTGTTCCGGTGCAGATCGTGCCCTGCCCGATCGTGCGCGAACCGGACGGATTGGCGATGAGCTCGCGCAACGTCTATCTCAGCCCGGAGGAACGGCAGCAGGCCACCGTCCTGTACCGCAGCCTCAAACAGGCGGATGCGTGGCTCAAAGAGGGCGTTCCGCTTGACGAGATCAAGCAGCGCATGGCGGAGATGATCACGGCCGAGCCGTTGGCCGAGATCGATTACGTCGAGGTGCTGACGTACCCGCGATTGACGCCAGTGGACACGGCCAGCCCCGGCCAGCAGCTGATATTCGCCCTGGCGGTGCGGTTCGGCCGCACTCGCCTGATCGACAACATGCTCGTAACCGTATAGCGACCACGACAGAAAATAGGGAGGAGACCGCCGTGTTTCGCACGATGATGAAAGCAAAAATCCACCGCGCCACCGTCACGGAAGCCAACCTGAACTACGTCGGCAGCATCACCATCGACAAGGAAATCCTCGATGCGCTGGACATCCTGCCGAACGAAAAGGTGCAAGTCGTCAACAACAACAACGGCGCGCGCCTGGAAACCTACGTGATAGAAGGGGAGCCGGGCAGCGGGGTAATCTGCCTGAACGGAGCCGCCGCCCGCCTGGTGCAGCCGGGCGACATCGTCATCATCATTTCCTACGCGATGATGTCGGACGAAGAAGCTCGCACCCACAAGCCGCGCGTGGCCATTATGGACGAAAACAACAAAATTGCCCAACTGCTGGCGGAGGAAGTGCACGCGACCGTCTATTGACGGAAGCGGTAGGCCTGCATAGAGCCACCTGCCTTGTGAGACAATGAGACTACTCACGCCACAAGGGGGTGGCTTTTTTATGAAGCTGGAAGAATGGTTCTCTGCGCTGCGTTCCAAAGCGGAGACAATCGAACGGAAGTGGCCGACGGCGTCCCAGGATGAAAAGCTCCGGCTCGCCGAAGAGTTGTTTGAACTGCGCCAGGTGAGTGATCGGGTAGTCGATCTGTGGCTGCAGTTTGAGGAAAAGCTGTCCATTGCGATTCGCCATATCAAGCAGCTGGAGGGAGAATACCCGCAATTGGAGGGTGAGTATCCGTCTGCTGATGCAAGTCAACCGGGCGCAGCCGCGCCGGCGATGGAAACTACGGACGTCAACGCATCGTCGGGGACACAACATGACGATGTCAGCAGCACGGCCGCCGTAAACCTGGAAACGTTCCCGGCAGATGTGGCCGGTCGTCCCTTTGAGCACATGTACCGCAAAGGCGAAGGGTTTTATCAGCTTCGCCTCTATCAGGACGCCCGACAGTGCTTTGCCGAACTGCTCAAGGAATCGCCGGACTGGGAGAGCGGTCGGCTGTATTACGCCTACAGCCTGTTGTTTTCCGAGGCGAGAGAGGAAGCGCTCCGGGAATTCCGCCTGCTCAGCCGCTCAGCCCAATCGCCGGTGGTGGCGGCGATCAGCTACAATGCGATCGGCTGCATGCTGGCGGAAGAACGGCAGTGGCTGGAGGCGGCACAAGCCTTCAAGACGGCGCTCGAACACCATCCGGAACAGCGGGAGGCGCGGTTTAACCTGGCGCTCTGCTACCTGCAGGACGACGATGTGCAGGAGGCGCTGGAGACGATCGAATCGCTGCTTCACGAGGGGGATTCTGACTGGGAAGCGCAATTGCTCTGGTTGAGGGCGGCCCGCATCCTGCAGGCGCGTGACGAGTCGGCGCAGCCGCTGCCTCCGGACTTGCTGAAACTGCCGACGCGCAAGCTGGACAGCGAGACACTGCGGGAGATGGCCAGCCTCTATGAATCGTTGGGCAACTATCACCGCGCCCAGGTGTGCTACCACTTTTTGGTAGAGCGATTTCCTCGCGAAGGGTGGGCGTGGCACGGATTGGCCTGGAACACCTGGTTAATCGCCGGCACGCGGCGGGCGCTGACCCTGATGAAAAAAGCGATCAGCCTAGCGCCGGACAATCCCGACTTTACCTTCAGCTACGGCTGGATGCTGCTGTTTGACGGCCGGGTGGACGACGCGCTGGCGACGTTTCGCTCGATCCTAAGCAACCAGCGGGATCACCGGCTGGCCCAGTCCGGACTGATCACCGCATACGAGCGGCTGGGGGACACGCTGACAGCCAAGCGATTGGCCGCGCCGTTTACCGAGGACGGTGATCCGTATATTCGTTCGCTCGGGTATTACCATCTCGGCCGGATTGCCGTTGCGGAGGAGAATTGGCGGCTGGCGGAGCACTATTTTCGACGGGTGCTTCCCCACAGCGGCCACTTTCAGGAAATTCCGCTCTACCTGCAGTTGTGCGCCGCCAAACTTGGGGGACCGACGGTCGCCAGCGAGCTTTTGCAGCCGGAGACAGTGACCGGAGCAGGAATATGTACGGACGCTGCCGAATGCTAGGGAAGCGGACGCCCTACTGTCCGCGCACGTACGAGGTGACAAGAGATTGAATCGTTTTATCGTCGTAGACTTTGAGACAACGGGAAGCCACCCGCGGCAGGGGGACAGCATCATCCAGATTGGCGCCGTCGCCATCGACGACGGGCAGATTACGGAGAGCTACTCCACCCTGATCAATCCCGGGCAGCCGATCCCGCCGTTTATTACGCAGTTGACCGGCATCACAGACGACATGGTGGCAGATGCCCCCTCGCTGGAGGAAGCGCTCCCCAGGTTCCTGCGCATGCTGGAGGGGCGGGCTTTTGTCGCTCACAATGCCGCATTTGACCTGCAATTTTTGCAAGAAGCCCTGCTGAGCCAGGGCTATTATACGTTTGACGGATATGTGCTGGACACGGTGGAATTGTCCCGCTTTTTGATGCCGATGCAAAACAGCTACCGCCTGGGGGAATTGGCCGATGACCTGCAGATCGAACACGACCGTCCGCATCAGGCGGACAGCGACGCGTTGGCGACGGCCAGGCTGTTTTTGCATCTGTTGGACATCCTGCGCCAACTTCCGTTGGTGACGGTGCAGCGGCTGCAAATGCTCGTTTCGTCGTTTCGCACTGACATCGACGTGCTGCTGCGCCACATTGAGATGGAAAAGCTGGCGGAGGTGCCGCTTTTGGATGAATCCGGCACCAGGGCAGACGAGTCAAAGCTGTGGGACGTGTACCGCCAGCTTGCCCTGCGCAAACGGGACGGACGTGCCAAGGCGCCGCTTGCCCGGTCCGACTCGCCGACAAAACCGTTTGCCGAGTTGCTGGAGCAGATGCTGGATGAACAGGCGGCGCTGGGGCGCAACCTGCCTGGCTATCAGCGGCGAGAAGCGCAGGAAGCGATGATGCGCGCGATCCATGACGCGATGAGCGATGGTGCCCATCTGCTGGTGGAAGCGGGGACCGGGACCGGCAAATCGCTCGCCTACCTGCTGCCCAGCATCGTGTGGGCCAAACAGAATCGTGAACCCGTGGTGATCAGCACGCACACCATCCACCTGCAGGAGCAGTTGTTTCATAAGGACATCCCTGCACTGAAACAATCGCTGCCGTTTGACTTTGAGGCGGCCACGCTGAAGGGGCGGGGCAATTATCTCTGCTTGCGCAAGTTTGAACAAAGCCTGGAGGAACCCGTGGAGGGAAACAGTCAGGAACTGCGCCTGGTTAAAGGGCAAATGCTCATCTGGCTGACCCAGACGGAAACGGGCGATGTGGAAGAGCTGAGCCTGCCCGCCACCGGACAGTTGTACTGGCAGCAGGTGAACAGCGATGCCGCTTCCTGCCTGCACAGAAACTGCCCGTGGTTCAGCCGCTGCTACTATTTCCAGGCCCGGGAGCGGGCGCGGGACGCGGACATCCTGATCGTCAACCACGCGCTTTTAATCAGCGATTTGCAGGCAGACAGCCGGATCCTGCCGCCGTATGAGACGGCAGTAATCGACGAGGCGCACCATCTGGAAGAGATCGCTACCGCTCATCTCGGCAAGCAGTTGTCCACAGCAGGAATGATGTTCCTCCTGGATCGGGCGGCAACGGAAGAAGGCAGCCTTGTGCGCCGCTTCACCGCCGAACTGCTGGATTGGCAGGCGGATGAGGGGGGCAGAGTCGCGGAGATCCTGGAAGAGATGGACGGGCTGTTCCCCGCGCTGCGCGAAAAGGCGTTGCAGTTGACTCAGCTGCTGTACAAATGGGCGGCGGATCGGGGAGAGGAGACGACCGATACCGGGCATGAAACCGTGCGGTACCGCAAGGAGTCGTTTTCCGGCCGACACGAGCGGATTCGCAGAGCGGCGCGCCGGGTGATCGATGCCCTCACGTCGTACACCGCTTTGATCGACCGCCTGCTTGCGTGCATCCCCGCCGACGAAAAACCGCCGTATGAGCTGCGCAGCCTCAGGACGGACGTGTCAGGCCTGGTGGACGAACTTCAGGAAGCGGCCGAACTGCTTCACTTTTTTTTGCTGGAACCGGACACGGCGTACGTCTGCTGGATGGAAGTGGAGGCCCGCACTCCGCGCAAGCACGTCTATTTGCACGCCGCACCGCTAAACGTCGCCGATGTGCTTGCCCATCCGCTGTTTGCCGCAAAACGCAGTCTGATTCTCACCTCGGCCACCTTGACGGTGAAGAACAGCTTTACCTACATGATCGAGCGGTTTGGCCTGGACCGGCTGCCGGAGGAGAAGGTCCGCACCCTGACCCTGCCCTCCCCGTTTGCCTATGAGGAACAGGGACTGCTGTTCATCCCTTCTGATTTTCCCACCCCGGGAAAAGAAAGCGACGAACACTACCTGGAAGCAGTCGTGCAGGGCTGCCTGGACGTGATCCGCGCCGCCGGTGGTCGAACACTGATCCTGTTTACGTCTCACTCGATGCTCCGCCAGGTATACCAGATGATGAAGGAGCAGTTGACGGACGAGCCATACACCCTGCTTGGCCACGGCATTGACAGCAGCAACCGCAGCAAGCTGGTCCGGCTGTTCCAACAGCTGGAACATAGCGTGCTGCTGGGGACCAGCAGCTTTTGGGAAGGCGTGGACATCCCCGGCGAAGCGCTCAGCTGCCTGGTCATCGTGCGGCTTCCCTTTACGCCGCCCAACCACCCTGTATATCAGGGGAGAGCGGAGCAGTTGAAAGCAGTCGGGAAAAACGCCTTCATGTCGCTGGCTCTGCCGCAGGCGGTGATCCAGTTCAAACAGGGCGTCGGCCGGCTGATCCGGCATCATTTGGATCGCGGCGTCGTGGTCGTGTTTGACGCACGCATCATCGAGTCACGCTACGGCCGGGCGTTTTTGCAATCCCTGCCGCCGTTTCAGGTGCAGACGGGCACCTGGCCGGAGCTCCGTGAACGGATCGGTCCGTTTCTGGCCCAAGAGACCGGCACGTAACGAAAGGCGTTGAGCGCCGGTCTGCATGCAATCCTGGCGAGGCTCATAAAATGAAGCAATAGTCTCGCAGGGATTTAGGTGATAGAATAAATGCTGGGGATTACGCGTAAGGCTTGTTGGCTGCTGCTGTGCGTCGTGCTGTTCGCCGGCTGTTCGATCGACAGTCATTTGCAGAACGCGGTGAAGGTGGAGGACCCCTACGCCAGCGACGACGAACGCGAATTTGTCGGGCTGGTGATCCACTTTCTCGCCCTGCCGCATGGCGAGAGCACGCTGATCCGACTGCCAAGCGGAAAGACCATGCTGGTCGACACGGGAAGCGCGGAAGACTGGCCCGTCTTGTTTGGCTTGTTGTCCGAGCAAAAACTGACGCGGCTGGACTACGTCGTCGTGACCAACGATCAGCCGGAACAAGCGGGAGGCTTTGCCTTCCTCAGTGACCGGATGCTGGTGGATACGGTCATTCTGCCCCGTCTGATCGAGCCGTCGATTCGCGGGTTTGTCCCGCTCAAAGGGGACAAGAAGCTGTTGCCCGTCGCGGACGGCGACGCGATCAGACTGGACAACGACGTGGTGTTGGACGTGCTTCATCCCAGCGAACCGCTGTTTTTGTCTCCGCAGGACAATTCCCTGGTATTCCGGCTGCGACACGGCCAGCTTCGCTTTCTCTTCGCCAGCGCCATCAATGAAAAGGCGGAAGAGCGCCTATTGGAGCAGTACGGCGGGCAGTTGAAGGCGGAAGTGCTGAAGGTGGCCGACCAGGGGAGAAATCAGGCCTCTTCCCAGCCGTTTCTCTCCAAGGTGGACCCGCAGGTGGCAGTCATTCTGACCGGCAAGTCCCGAAACGAGCTGAAAGACAGCCAGGAGGAAGTGCTGGAACGACTGGGCGAATCATGGGCGGAGACCTTCATCACCAGCCAGCACGGCACGATCACGATTCTGTCCAACGGCCGCGATTACCGTGTCGTCAAGCGAAAAACGTAAGGAGGGAGGACCGTACGGTGGCCAAAAGTGAAAAAATTTCAGAAGCGGTTGTTCGCCGTTTGCCGATCTATCTGCGCTATTTGAGCTATCTGCAGCAAGTGGGCGTGACGACGGTATCCTCCCAGCAGATGGGCAAAAATCTGGACATCAACCCCGCCCAAATCCGCAAAGATTTAGCCGCGTTCGGCGATTTCGGCAAAAAAGGCATCGGCTATGACGTCAACTACCTGGTGGAAAAAATCCGCCAGATTCTCAAACTGGATCAGGAAATCCGCGTCGCGCTCGTCGGCGCCGGCCATCTCGGCCATGCCATCAGCAATTACAATGCGTTCCTGAAGGATCAGATACGGATCGCGGCGATTTTTGACAGCGATCCGGCCAAGCAGGGCAAGCAGATCGCAGGGATCACGATCCAGCCGTTGGAAGAGCTGAAAGAGACGGTGAAGGAGCGTCACATTCGCCTGGCGATCATTACGGTCCCGGCTGCCGCCGCACAATCAGTGGCCGATCTCTTGATCGAGGCGGGGATCGAAGGCATTCTCAACTTCGCGCCGACGACCATTCGGACGGAGAAAGAGGTGCGCATCCACTATGCGGATGTGACGTCCAGTCTGCAAAGCCTGGCTTATTATCTAACGTAAGAACGGAGTGGTACGATGAAACAGACGATCTTGACTCACGCCACCGTGATCACCGTAAACGAACAGAACGAAGTGATTCATGATGGGGCCGTCGCGTTTGTCGGCAGCACGATTACGTACGTTGGGCCGACGCCTGAGGATGTGTCCGGCTACGACGAGGTGATCGACCTGAAGGGCAACTACGTCCTGCCGGGCCTGATCAACACGCACGGCCATGCGGGCATGTCGCTGTTGCGCGGATACTCAGACGATCTGCCGCTGCAGCAGTGGCTCGAAGACAAAATGTGGCCGCTGGAAGCGCAGTTTACCGGCGACCATGTGAAATGGGGCACATACCTGTCGCTGATTGAAATGATTCGCACGGGGACGACAACGTTTGTCGACATGTACGACCACATGGACGAAGTGGCGAAAGCTGTGGAAGCAACCGGGATGCGCGCCCGGCTGTGCCGCGGCATGATCGGCCTCTGCTCGGAGGAAGAGCGGGCGGCAAAACTTGAGGAGGCCACCGATTTTGCCAAAAACTGGCACAATCAGGCGGACGGCCGCATCACCACGATGCTTGCACCCCATGCGCCTTACACCTGCCCGCCGGAATTTATCATGCAAATTGTGGAACGGGCAGAAGAGCTTGCTTTGCCGATTCACATCCACATGTCGGAAACGAAGTGGGAAGTGGGGCAAAACGAGCAGGATTATGGCCTTCGTCCGGTCGCCCACCTGGAAAAACTGGGCGTGTTCCGCCGTCCGACGCTGGTAGCACATGCCGTCCATTTGACGGATGAAGAAATAGATGTATTGGCAAACTATCAGGTGAAAGTCTCCCACAATGTGGTGAGCAACCTGAAGCTGGCCAGCGGCGTGGCGCCGGTTCCCAAAATGTTGGCGAAGGGGATCAGCGTTTCGCTGGGTACAGACAGCACCGCCAGCAACAACAACCTGAACCTGTTTGAAGAGTTGAAGCTGGCTGCCATTCTGCACAAGGGAGTGAGCTACGATCCCGTTGCCGTTCCGGCGGAAGAAGCGCTGCGCATGGCTACCCGCTACGGGGCGGATGGCGTGTTCCAGCCGGATGCGCTGGGGTCGATTGAGACTGGCAAGCAGGCCGACCTGATCGTCCTGGACAGCCATCAGGCCCATTTCCATCCCGCTCACAACCCGGTCTCCCACGTGGTGTATGCGGCCAATGGCCGGGACGTGACCGACACGATCGTGGCCGGCCGGTTCCTGATGCGCAACCGCGAGCTGTTGACTGTGGACGAGGAGCGCGTGATTTTTGAAGCAAACCGCGTGTTCCAAACGCTGAAACGGTAAAAGTCTCCTGTCAGGGCAAGTGACAGGAGAAGGGGAGCGTAGGTGTAGGTAGGGGAAGTTTTGTTTGGACGCCATGCCACGCTCATTTTTTCCACACGTCCGTAAGCGGGGCGTGGCGGAACTTAAGTGTGGGCGAGTGGGTCAAGGTTCTCAGCGGCGACGACAACGCTGCCCAGGAGACGCGGTATTCCTGGAGCAGATACCCTAGCACGTCAGGAGATGTCGTTCGTTGCGACGGTTTCACGCGCTCACCTCCTCGGGGTGTATCTGTAGTATGACCGGGACGACCGGGGGTATGTTTAGCAAGTTTTCCGTAGCGTTCTAAAACCTTCCCGCCGCACATAGGGTAAGGAAAAACGGGACAGGAGGGGAAGGACATGTACGTCCGGCCCAAGCAGCTCTGGTGGCTGATCCCTGTTTTTCTCGGCCTGTTTTTCCTTGGCGTGTCGCTGGGGGCACTGCACAACCGGCACGACGGGAAGGTGACCATCATGGCGGAGGCGGAACGTGCGGAAGCGGATCGGACGGTCGTGGCCGCTCTCTTGGACCAGCTCACCGGGCAACAGGAGAGGCCGTTTGAAGTATTGCTCAAAGATCACGTCCTGAGCGGACGCTACCAGGGACAGCAGTTTCAAGTAAGCGGGGAGTTTGACGGTCACCACATGGAACTTAGGCGAAGCGGACAGGATGTCAGCGTGAGCGTGGACGGCCAGGTGCAGGACCACACAGCGCTGCCCTATGCCCTGTTTACGCCCCACGAGCATGCGGCACTGTTGAAAGCTCACCTGCACTCGGTCACGCCGCTGGCCGTGTCGGACCCCTCCAACCGGGCGTGGCAGGGGTACCGCTTGTCCATCCCGGCTGAAGAGGTCAGCTCGCTTTTGGCGACGTGGCTGGGACCGTCATTTCCCATCCAGGAGGCGGAAATGGCCCGCCAGATTTCCGTCGATTACCATGTGTGGTACGATGGTGCGACACGGGAATTGCGGCAGTTGGACGTACTGCTGCAAATGAAGACACCGGCCGGCACGAAGCAGGACCAGCTTCGCTTCCGGCTGTAACGTATGGAGGATAAAGGGGATTGTCATTGTGTTGGTACGAATCATAATAGGGGCTGTAGCCGTTTGTCTGGTGGTCACCCTGGGTGCCGCCTATCACTTGACGTCCACGGTCGTGGGCAAACGGCACGACTTCGAAGACCAGGTGCGGCAGTGGGTACAGGAACGGACGACGATCACCGAGATCGATGTGATTGACGAGTACCGCAGCAAAGAGTCCTACGCCGTCGTGCTGGGCAAAAACAAGGTCGGAACACCGGTAGTCGCATGGTTGACCGCCGACAAGGCCGTGTTTGACACGATGGACAGGGCGGTCAGCCGGGAAAGTGTCGAAGAGGCAGTCAAAAAAGGCTTTCCCGATGCGCGTGTGCTGCACATCGTCCCGGGGTTGGACGAAAACAGCCGCTTCTGGGAAGTCACCCTGCAGGATCGTGACGGCCGCTTTCACTATCTCCACTACGACCTGTTCAGCGGCAAGCTGCTCACCTCTTACATCGTCTCGCCGGCGTAGGCCGGATGCAGATGTACAGATGTACGCTCAAAAGGCCTTTTTCCAAGTGAAAAAGGCCTTTTTGCCGTTCTGCTCGGGGCCGGGTATCCAACATCTGCATACAAAAAACGCTATACGGATGTGATATACTGGAACCGTTGACTGAGCGCACAATACAACAAAAGGGGGAGTAGCTGTGCAACTGCGAAAACGTGCAATTGGCCTCTCGCTGCTGGCGACGCTCACTCTCCTGTTCGGTGGTTGGTTTTTATACCAAAAAATGGAAGTGGAAACACCGCTTCGCACCCATATCGGACAGATGAAGTCAGCGGAACTGACGCACTTGGATGTTAGCAAGGATCGCATTGAGATAAAGCTGCAAGTGACCCGCCCGGATTTGTTCCCGCAGGAATACCGCCGCTTGCTCCAGGAAACTGCCGACCTGGCTCGGGGCAAGACGGTGGAAGTTGACGTGGACAACGATTCGCAAGACCTGGAACAGATTTGGATGGATGGGTTATTTTCCTTTACGGAAGCGCTGGATTTGCATCAATACAGCCGCATTCCGCAGATGTTGACGGAGTGGAAGACCGCTCATCGGCTGGATGAAGCGTCCGCACTGATGGACGACCGCAACGTCTACGTCTACTTGAAAAAGGGGAAGGACGACTTCTACGCGATCATTCCCCGTTCGGCCGGAAACGAGGTGACGATGCATGGGTAAGGAAATCTTGATCGGCGTGGTTCCCGGCATCCTGATTTTTCTGCTGTTTCTCGGTGTCAACATTACACCGTTTCTCTTGTTTGCCGCCGTCTTGACGGCCATGTATTTTCTGATCGTGCGGCAGAATCAGGGAAAACTTCCGTTCGGTGGAAAGTCCCAGCCGAGCAAACACGCTGTACCCGCCTCCAACGTGACGTTCGCCGACATCGGCGGACAGGAGCGGGCCAAAAACGAGCTGAAAGAAGCGCTCGATTTTCTCGTGCACAAGGACAAAATTGAGCAGTACGGCATTCGCCCGATCAAAGGCGTGCTGTTGACAGGTCCCCCGGGGACGGGGAAAACGCTGATGGCCAAAGCGGCTGCCAATTACACCAATTCCGCGTTTTTGGCTGCGTCCGGTTCCCAGTTTGTGGAGATGTACGTCGGGGTGGGTGCTCAGCGCATTCGTGATCTGTTCAAGGAAGTCAAAGCCCTGGCGGAAAAGAACGGTCAGGACAGCGGGATCATTTTCATCGACGAAATTGACGTGATCGGCGGCAAGCGCGACGGTCAGCAGCAGCGCGAATACGACCAGACGCTGAACCAGCTGTTAACCGAGATGGACGGCATCGCCACCAGCGACAAGCCGCGCATCCTGCTGATTGCCGCGACCAACCGCAAGGACATGCTGGACCCCGCTCTGCTGCGTCCCGGACGCTTTGACCGGCACATCAGCGTCGATCTGCCGGACAAGACTGCACGCGAGCAGATTCTGATGATCCACACCGCCAACAAGCCGCTTGCTTCCGATGTCTCGCTGGACAAAGTGGCGCAGGAGACGTTTGGCTTCTCCGGCGCGCAGCTGGAGAGCGTGGCAAATGAAGCAGCAATTTACGCCATGCGCGACCAGAGTGAGATGATTGAGGCGCGCCACTTTGCGCTGGCGGTGGACAAGGTCATGCTGGGGGAAAAAGTGGACCGGGAAGCGTCCCTGGAAGAAAAGAAACGGGTGGCGCTGCACGAACTGGGACACGCGATCGTCAGCGAACACGTGCGCCCGGGTTCTGTCTCCCAGGTGACGCTGAGTCCTCGCGGCAAAGCGTTGGGGTACGTCCGTCAAAATCCGCTGGAGGATCGCTACCTGTATACCAAGGAAGCGCTGGAACAGCAGATCATGGTCTGCCTGGGCGGCGCCGTTGCCGAAGAAATCTACTACGGCGGCCGGAGCACCGGCTCCAAAAACGACTTTGAGCAGGCGCTGAACATGGCGACGGAGATTGTCCAAAGCGGGATGTCCCGCTTGGGGATTGTCCATTTGCAATTCGCAGACAAAACGCACATTCACGAAGAAGTAAACCGGTTGCTGGAGGAACTGCTGGAGAAGACGCGCGCGCTGCTGCGCAAATTCGACTCCGTGTTCCAGATTGGCCTCAACACGCTGCTGGAAGAGGAAGTGCTGCATGGCGATGCGTTCCGCCGCCTGCTGGCCGAAGCCCGGCAATCGTCCAAGGAGCTGGCGGTTTGATCCGCCGGCTTTTTTGTGTTTCTACAATCTCTGGCAGGGAACAGGCCGTGCCGGTTTTCCGCTGTTCAGACCAGTTGTCGTCTCGACTTTTTTTGCAGGACAGGGTACCCAACCCCGCCCGTGTTGAATATCCTACAAGAGCACATGGGAGTGACATCAGAAGGGAAGGAGACCCAATGGCAAAAGTAAACCGGAGAAAACAGCACAAATCCTTGGGAAAACGCTCGAAGAATGAGTCGTTCGAGATTCCCTTTCTGCCGCAGACATCAGAGTTGGTCTGGCTCGAACGGCTGGAGTCGGAATTGACGGATGAAGACGATTACGAGGATTTTGAGCCGAAATCGTTCACAATCACCAACAAAAGCAGTGACGTCATTCCGCCCCTGCACAATGTGCCCCCACAAAACGTTTCCTCCAATCAAACAACGTTCTCCAAGATCATCAAGGAGCGGAAACAGGAGCAAGAATATTCCTTTGTCTACACGGACGATCTGAGCGACCAGGCAGTGACGACCGAAAAGATTGCGAACCGGGCGATCGACGCTTCCAAGATCAAGCCAGGCTGCATCGACAACACCCTGCTGAAAGACTACGCCGTCGACAGCGCCAAACTGGCCGACAACAGCGTCACGTCCGGCAAGATTGCCCCGGAAGCCATCCAATCCATCCACATCGGCAGATACGTCATTACGGGTGAGATGATTCAGGACCGCACCATTTCCGGTGACAAGCTGATGAACAACAGCATCACATCGGAAAAGCTGGCAGACAAGACGATCGACTCGATCAAGTTTGCCGAGGGAGCAATCCAGACCAAGCACATTCAGGAACAGGCGATCACCAGCGAACTGATCCAGGATCAGGCGATCACGTCGGAAAAGATCAAAATGGGCACGATTCAAACAGGCAATCTGGCCAACTACATCATCAATTCCGTCAAGCTGGAGGACGGTGCTGTCACGACCGACAAACTGAGGGACGCGTCAGTGACCGCAAGCAAGCTGGACGAGGAAGCGGTCGAATCCCAGCACATCAAACGCGGGGCAATTCTGCACGAACATTTGGCAGAACGTGCTGTGGACAGCGTCAACCTGATGCCGGGCTGCGTTGGGGAGCAGCATATTGCCCATCTGATCATCGGCCCTCACCATCTGGCTCCGGAGGCGGTCAACAGCCAAAAGCTGGCACCGTTCGCGGTTCAGTCGGAGCATTTGGACAGCGGTTGTGTCACCAGTGAAAAATTGGCCAAGGGAGCTGTCAGTGGTGTCCATCTGCAGGCAGGCGTGATTCAAACCAGTCACCTGCAGGACAACGTGGTGACCAGCAAGAAAATCGGCGACCAGCAGGTGACCACCAGCAAACTGGCCCATCAGGCGGTGGAAGCCGACAAGCTGGCGCCGCGCAGCGTCTACGGTGTCCATGTGGCCGATGAGTCGATCGAAGCCAGACACATCGCCGAAGGGGCGATCACCAAGGAGAAGCTGGCCAGGAGCGCAATTGAAGATGTCCATCTGCGCGAGCGCATTATCAGCAACGTTCATTTAAAGGATCACATTATCCAGACGAACAACCTGGCCGATCACGTGGTGACCACGTCGAAGTTGGCGAGCGAATCTGTCTCCACTGACAAAATCACGGACCTGAGCGTCACCACCCCCAAACTGGCGGACGGGGCCGTCACATCGGCGAAATTGGCTACGGAGGCCATCAAGGCACGTCATTTGTCAAATGGCGTGGTCACCTGGGATAAACTGGCCGAGAAGTCCGTGCATGCCCAGCATCTGGTGAGCGGCTCCGTGCACAACGAACACATCCTACCAGGCGCCGTGACGGGGGAAAAGCTGGCCGACAGCAGCGTCACCCGGGAGAAACTGGCGGACGGCAGTGTGGATGGCACCAAACTGGAAGCCCGTTCGGTGACCGGAGAGCACGTGGTGAAAGGCAGCCTGACCGGTGAGCACCTGGCTCCCGGCAGCGTGACCGGCGATCTGCTCACTCCCCAGATCGTCGACAGCGACCATATTCGTCCGCAGGCGATAGGCCCTCAGCATCTCCAGCCGCAGTTGATCACTTCTACATTCCTGGCCGATCAGGCGGTCACCCGGGAAAAGTTGGCGGCACGCAGCGTGGACGGCGATAAGCTGGACGTGTTTGCAGTGTCGACAGATCACATCGTGGACCGGTCGATCAATCGGGATAAGCTGGCCAACGGCTCGGTTCATGGCGAACACCTGCAGCGAAAGAGCATTGCGTCTCATCATCTGCAGGAATCGATCGTGTCCGCTGTCCATCTGAAGGCGGACGCCGTGACCGAGGAGAAACTGGCTGCGGCTGCCGTGACCGAGGAAAAGCTGGCTGCCGGTGCCGTGACGGCGGAAAAATTGGCGGCTGGTGCCGTAACTGCCGAGCATTTGGCTGAGAACGCGATCGTCACGCAGCATCTCGCCGATGGTGCTGTCACACCGGAAAAGCTGTCGTTTCGGCCGCTGGAATCCGGCAGCATACAAGGGAACACCCTGCAGCAGTTCGGAATCGTTCCGTTTCACCTGGCTACCGGGGAAAAGTCGACAGATGTGACCATCCGGCTCAACGTTCCCTATGCAGATCCCCATTACTGCCTGATCGCCATGAGCAATCAGTTGGGATGTTGTACATCGCTCAAATTCACGAACCGAACGTATGCCGTCGTGAGCGTGTTCCGCACCGATGAAGGCCAGGAGACTTCTGGCGTATTGCAGTGGATTGCGGTCGGGGAAAAGGGAACGGCGCAGACGTTGTACGAGGAACAGCCGATTGTGTTGGCGGAGGAGGACGTAGAGCCTGACGTCGACCTGAGTGCAGAGGCACAGACGGAGGAGGCTGCTGTTGTCCACGCCGAAGACGCCGGACAGACCGAAGATGCGCCCGAGACTGACAGCCATCCCGTATTCGCAGATGAGCAGGATGCCGAAAACGAACCAGGCAACGTATATTCCGTCCATCCGGATGAGACGGAGCAGCACTGACAACGGAGAAGCGGGCCCTCTCAGGCAGGGAGGGCCTTGTTTTTGCGCTCGTGCACCTGCAGGCGGGACAGTTGCTTCGCGTGCGCGTTTTGTTACCATAATATTTTTACGGTAACCTTGGTCCTAGTCAGTCTTTCATTGAATTTATACATACCCGATAGTATAATTGATTCGTTACAACCAAGTCGGAATTTGTTTTGAATGGGATATTGGAGGGAAAACAAGCCGATGATGACGACCATTGCCCAGATCGGGCAGCACGTGGGACAAGAAGTGCGACTGGGCTGCTGGCTCTACAACAAGCGCAGCAGCGGTAAAATACAATTCCTGCAGCTTCGCGATGGCTCCGGCTTTATTCAGGGCGTCGTGGTTAAGGCCGAGGTGCCGGAAGCAGTGTGGGAAGCGGCTTCCAAGCTGACTCAGGAAAGCTCTCTGTACATAACCGGTGTCGTGCGCGCTGACGAGCGGGCCCCCAGCGGCTATGAGCTGACTGTCACCGGAATCGACATCATTCAACTCGCGCAAGATTACCCGATCTCGCTCAAGGAGCACGGCGTTGACTTCCTGATGGACCATCGTCACCTGTGGCTGAGAACACCGCGCCAGCGGGCCGTGATGGCGATCCGTTCCGAGGTGATCCGCGCTGTTACTGAATTTTTCCATCAGCACGGGTTTTACAAAGTGGACCCGCCAATTCTCACGCCGACATCCGCAGAAGGAACGACCAACCTGTTCCACACCAAGTATTTTGACGAGGATGCCTACCTGTCGCAATCCGGCCAGCTTTACATGGAAGCGGCCGCCATGGCGTTGGGGCGTGTCTATTCCTTCGGACCGACGTTCCGTGCGGAAAAGTCCAAAACGCGCCGCCATCTGATCGAGTTTTGGATGATCGAGCCCGAGATGGCCTTTGTCGATCACGAAGAAAACCTGCGCATTCAGGAGGCGTTTGTCTCCCATATCGTGCAGTCCGTCCTGAAAAATTGCCAGCGTGAACTGAAAACACTGCAGCGCGACACCAGCAAGCTGGAAAACGTAGTGGCTCCGTTCCCGCGCATCACGTACGATGACGCGATCAAGCTGCTGCAGGAAAAGGGCAGCGACATCAAGTGGGGCGACGATTTCGGCGCGCCGGACGAAACGATGATCGCCGAGCACTTTGACAAGCCGGTCTTCATCACCCACTATCCGACCGAGATCAAAGCGTTCTACATGAAACCGGACCCGAACCGTCCGGAAGTGGTGCTTTGTGCCGACCTGATCGCGCCGGAGGGCTACGGTGAAATTATCGGCGGCAGCCAGCGGATTGACGATCCGGTCCTGCTGGAGCAGCGCTTCGCCGAACACAACCTGTCCGAAGACGCCTACAAGTGGTACCTCGATCTGCGAAAATACGGCACGGTGCCGCACTCCGGATTCGGCCTCGGTCTGGAACGGACGATCGCCTGGATTTGCGGACTTGACCACGTGCGCGAGACGATCCCGTTCCCGCGCATGCTGTACCGTCTCTACCCATAATGCCCCAACCGTTATGCGGCAGCGCGGCTGCCTGACGGCCCGACACCCTGTTGCCGGTGGGCGGCAGGGTGTTTTCTTGTTTGGATTTGCCGGATGACCGGCCTGTCAATGAGGTGAATGGTTTCATGGACCCCCATATTTTGCAACTGCTGCAAGAAGGCGCGACATCCGTCTCCAATCTGCTGCTGAAGATGTACAAGCGCATGTCTCTGTCCGACGAGGAGATGATGCTGATTATCCACCTGCTGTCGTTTCAACAGGAGGGGAAGCGGTTTCCCACCCTGCAGGAACTGGAAGAGCGCATGTCCCTCACGCCTGCGCGGCTGATCCAGACGCTGCAAAAGCTGTTGAAGGAAGAGTGGATCAGGATTGACGAATACATTGACCAGCAAACGGGACTGCGCCACGAGCAGTACAATTTGACGCCGCTGTACCGCAAGTTGTACCAGAGCTGGCGTGAGCAGCTCACGGCTTCCCGCATCGTCGACTCGGTGGCAGAACCGTTTGCCGAGGCGGCCGCGGCGTCTTTCGAGGAGCCGACCGACCTGTACAGCCGGTTCGAACAGGCCTTCGGACGTCCCCTGTCTCCCTTTGAAATCGAGACGATCCACATGTGGGTTGAGCAGGATGGCCATGCGGAGGAATTGATCCTGACCGCCCTTCGGGAAGCAGCAGCCGTGGGCAAACTGCACATCCGCTACATCGATCGGATTCTCCTGGAGTGGCAAAAACAACAGATCACCAGCGTGGAGGAGGCGCGGCATTACAGTCTGCGTTTTCGGCGACAGGCCCCCTCGCGCGATTACCGGCAACCGCTGTGAGCACGTAAGTCACAGCGGTTTTTTTGTTGGGCACGTACCGGTGTGAATGGCTGCTGTCGTTTCGCGGCTGTACACGTACCCATTTCCGCGTCGTTTCATACCATATTACGAAATACGTGACGTGTGCCCGTGCGGCATCGGTTTGGACGGGTAACATGGTGACCCGCTGCCGCCGGGGCACGCAGGTTGGAGGTATGTTGCCGTGGAGAAACGAAAACGAGGGGAACCGCCCCACTGGGTCATGCCGGGCGTCTTTTCCGGTCATGTCATCGTCGAGGAAGCCGTCGAACGGGTCACCTCCGTCAAACTGCCGGAGTTGCTTCCGTTTGAAGGGCAGGCGCCGAATGAGCAGGTCAAACAGCCCGAGGAATCGACGTGGAAGGAGCGGATCGAACAGCTCGAGGCGCAGGTAGCTGAGCTGAAGCAATCGCTCGCCGCCTGGGAGGAACGTTTCAAGGCGCTGGAAGCCGAACAGAAACGGGATTGTGAGTATCTGTACCAGGTCGTCCTCTCCTTGAAAAAAGAGTGGGAGAAAGAGCGAGATGAACATCGCGATCATTAGCCCCGGTCCGTTTTCCGTACCGCCAGTCAAGGGCAGCTCCGTAGAGCACGATATAGACGAAGTGAGCAAAGTGTTCGGGCCGCAGCATCAGGTGACGATCTACACCCGCACGTGTCCCGACTACCCAGAGTCCACTCGGGAGAGACACCGGGAGTTCGTCCGCTTCGACTACAGCGGCCCTGGCCCATACCTGCGCAGCGTGATCCGCGATCTGCGCAAGCGGCAGCCGGATGTGATTCTGGTGGAAAACCGGCCGCATTATGTACCGGCGCTGCGGCGCCATTTTCCCCGTGTGCCGATCGTTGTGAACATGCACTCCCACGTCTACGCGTCCCCGCCGCTGATCAGCGCAGAACAAATGCGGCGGGTAGGCCGGCTGGCAGACGGCATACTCACGAACAGCGAGTATTTGCGCAGCCATTTTATTGAGAAACTCCGGCTGCCCGCGGCCAAGGTGCACGCTGTACACCTCGGGGTGGACGTCACCCCCTATCAGGCAGCCCGAAAAAGCCGCGCGGTGAAGAAACTGCGTCGGCAGTTGGGGCTGAAGTCGCATCATCGGGTGTTGGTCTACGCGGGTCGGCTGATTCGCGAAAAAGGGGTGCACGTATTACTCAGAGCGTTTCGGCACGTGCTCGAAAGGGACCCAAAAGCCCGGTTGGTCATCGTCGGAGGGACGGGATACGGCAGCAACCGCGAAAATGCCTACGTGCGCCGTCTGAAAGAACTGGCGGCTCCGCTGGGCGACGCAGTGATCTTCGTCAACTTCGTACCCAGCGCGCAGATGCCGCTGTACTACCAGATTGGCGATGTGGTGGCGACACCGTCGGTATGGCAAGAGCCATTTTGCCGCGTCAATCTGGAAGCGATGGCGTCCGGCAAGCCAGTCATCACCACGCCGCGGGGGGGCATCGCGGAAGTGGTCAACCACCTGGGCAGCGGGTTCCTCATCCCGCCCGAGGAGTGGTCACAGGAACTTCCTTCCGTCTGGGAGTCGCTGTGGAGGATTCCCCGTTTCCGTTCTGACATGGGAAGGCGGGCGCTGATGCGAGCCAGGCAATTTTCCTGGCACACGACCGCCCAGGAGTATCTGCGTGTTTTCGAGGAAGTCATCGCCAAACGAACAGGGCGAAAGCAGGCACAGAGCAGGCAGCCGCTGCGCAGCATCGGCTGAACGGATGACCGATTGGAGGGGATGGTCGCCCGTTCTTTTGCGGTTGAGGACGTAAGCCCTGCTCGGAAGGGAAAAGCCGCATACCTTATAAGTATCGCAGAGCACAACTGGGGAGTGATTGTCGTGAAAGGGTTAATCTTGTGTGCTGGACGCGGCACCCGCCTGCATCCCTTTTCCTATTCCCAACCCAAAACCCTTCTCCCTGTGGCCAATCACCCGGTATTGCATTACTGCATACTCAAACTGCGTGAAGTGGGTGTGCGTGATATCGGAATTGTCATACAACCGTCCCAAAAGGAAATTCCACAATATGTTGGTGATGGTAGTCAATTTGGGGCTACCATTACCTTTCTTGAACAACAAAAACCATTGGGAATTGCCCATGCCGTGCAGCTGGCGCAGCCGTTCCTGCGTGACGAACCGTTTATCCTGCTGTTGGGCGATAATCTGCTGATGGATTCCTTGCACGAGCTGACGAAGACCTTTACCCGCACCGGGGCGGACGGTGTCGTGATGCTGAGTAAGGTGGACCGACCGCAGGATTACGGGATCGCGGAAATCCAGGATGAGCGTCTGGTCTCCGTAGAGGAAAAGCCGCAGCGTCCCAAAAGCAATCTCGCAGTGATCGGCGCCTACCTGTTTACCCGCCCGATTTTTGCAGCAATTGCCACCCTGCGTCCGTCCAAACGCGGTGAGTACGAAATCACAGACGCGATCCAGTCGATGATCGACAGCGGCTATCACATTGCCCATACCGTTACCCACCGACAATATACGGATGTGGGAACGATTGAACGCTGGCTCGAGGCCAACCGCTGGATGCTGACACAGGAGCTCGGCGTCCGGCACGAAATCGGCAGCGACAGCATTGTGGAAAACTGCACCATCATCGGTCCGGTGTTGATCGGGAAGCGCTGCCGGATCGAAAACTGTCGGCTGGGTCCCTATGTGGCGATACAGGACGGCGTTCAGTTGAAAAACTGCAAGCACATTGAAAACAGCATTCTGCTCGAAAACAGCTCCCTCAATGACGTGGAATGGCCGGTGACCAACAGCGTGTTTGGCCGTTCATCCCATCTCGCCGGCAGCGGAGCGGACAGCAGTGGGGTGTTTATCCTCAGTGACAAATCCTCCATCCGCATGCCCAGGGCGAAGGGGAGTCCGCCATGACGACAATGCCGCCCAAGCCCACTACGTTCACTGTCGTCATTCCCACGTACAACCGGGAAGCGTTTATCGACAAGGCGATCCGCAGTGTGCTCAAGCAGACGTGTACAGACTGGAAACTGCTGATCATGGACGATGCGTCTACAGACCAGACGTACGAGAAGGTCGCCCCCTATCTCACAGATCCTCGCATCCAGTATTTCCAGATGGAGGAGAACTCCGGCATTTCCAAGGTGATGAACCAAGCGCTGGCGATGGTGGATACGCCGTTTTTGGTCCAGTTGGATTCGGATGACTGGCTGCCGCGTGAGGCACTCTCCATCCTGAAGCGATACATCCGCAAAGACAAGAAGAACACGGCGCTGTTCTATGGAAACGTGAAAATCTGGCGGGTCAAGCGCGAGCGCTGCTGCGATCCGTTTATCATCACCCACAAGCAATTTCACAACAAATACGACTTTTTGCAGTACAACCGCTGGATGGTGGCGCCGCGGTGCTATCGGGTAGAGGCGTTGCGGGAGGTAGGAGGATGGGATACCTCTGATCCGTATGAGGGACGGATCATGGAAGACCGGCGAATGATTCTCCGGCTGATCGAACGGTATCCCGTAAAGTGGATCAACCGCATGCTGTACAACAGGACCAAGCACCGGGGTCAGCTTACCGACAAGGAGATGAAATCGAAACGGAACCGGCTTCGCAGAGAGACCTTTCAGTACTATCTCACGCGCTGGGGGGGCAAGTACAAACCCGTCTACGGCTATAAAGGCGGGTATCTCATCATCAAGGAGCTGCAGCGAGTGAGGCGGTCACACAGATGAGGACCGTGCCGGCCATGTGTTGGCAGTGGGAGGGATTCTTCGTCTGTCCGCCACAAACCGCAGCGCAAGCACATGCGCACCGTTCAAAACGGCTCACAGATGTAATCGGGAGGCCATCGCATGCATCGGGTTCTTGTTTACCGGCGCAAATTCCTGCCGAAAAGCGAAACCTTCATCTACGAACAACTGCTTGGCCACCAGCGTGTGCAGCCGGTCGTGCTCACGCGGCGGCAGTGCAACCGCAAGGATTTTCCCTATTGGCCCGTGTACGTGCGCAGGCGGTTTAAGGGTCTTGCCGGCTGGCTGAAAAAACAGAAGTTTGCCTGCCTGCACGCCCGGTTTGGCACGGCCGGAGTGGAGCTGCTGCCGCATGCGCGAAAGGCGAAACTGCCGCTGATCACCTCCTTTCACGGATTTGACGTGACCAAACGCGTGCAACAGGACAGCCGCTACCGCCGCGCGCTGAAGCGGCTGTTTCGTCACGGAAAGGCGTTTACGGTCGTCAGCAAGCACATGAAGCGGCAGCTGATCCGACTCGGCTGTCCGCAAAAAAAAATCACCGTGATCCGCTCGGGGATTGATCTGGGCAAATTTCCCCTGCAGCCTCCGCAGCCGGTCGTCGACGGGGCGTTTCGCCTGCTGAGCGTCGGCCGTTTGACCGAAAAGAAGGGGATGGACACACTGATCAAGGCGTTTGCCCGCATTCGCCGCAAGTATCCCCGTGCGACGCTGACGATTGTCGGGGACGGGGAAGAGAAGCAGAAACTGCGCCGCCTGATCAAACGCCACCGCCTGCAGCATGCTGTTACGCTGCGCGGCGCCCAGCCCCATCACGAGGTTGGGCGTGAACTGGCGAACTGCCATGTGTTCGTCCTCGCCTGCAAAACGGCGAAAAACGGCAATCAGGAAGGCATCCCCAACGTCCTGATGGAAGCCATGGCGGTCGGCAGACCAGTCATCTCTACCTATCACGCAGGTATTCCCGAACTGGTGAAACACGGCAAGACGGGATACCTCGTGCCGGAGCGGTCCGTCGCCAAGCTGGCCAAGATGATCAAACGCGTGCTGAAGGAGCAGGACCGATGGCCGGACGTGGTGATCCGGGCGAGAGAACAGGTGGAGCGCCGCCACGATATAGAGAAACAGCGCGCAAAACTGGAAGACTTGTATCTTCGCGTACTGAAAAAGCAGCGATGAGGTGAAAGCATGGAGGTAGCCGTAGTAGGTACGGGATACGTGGGTCTGACGACGGCGGTGTCCTTTGCCTTGCACGGACATCGGGTGACGGGGGTGGATGTCGACGCGGCGAAAATCAACCGCTTGAAACAAAAAATCTGCCCCATCTACGAACCTGGTCTGGAGGAAGCGTTGGCCCGGGCGATCGACAGCGGCGCACTTCGCTTTGCCGCCAGTCTAAAGGAGGGCGCACGCGATGCGGATGTGTTGTTCATCTGCGTTGGCACGCCGGAAGCAGCCGACGGTTCAGCCGATCTGTCCTATCTGTTTGCCGCCGTGGATGATATTCGCGCCCTGCAGGCGGATGTGCCGAAGCAGCGCACCGTGGTGATCAAAAGCACGGTTCCTGTCGGCACGGCCGATCGCGTGGCCGCCCTGCTTGCCGCCTGCGGGGGGATACACGTGGCGTCCAACCCGGAGTTTTTACGGGAAGGAAGCGCCTTACAGGATGCGCTTTCGCCGTCCCGCATCGTGATCGGGGCCGACGCGGATGAGGCGTTTGCCGTCCTCAAGCGGTTGTACGAAGGGGTAAAGGCACCGCGCGTGTTCACGACGCGAGCCGATGCGGAGCTGATCAAATACGCGTCCAACGCGTTTTTAGCCACGAAGATTTCGTTTATGAACGAGCTGGCCCGGCTGTGCGCGGTTCTGGGCACGGACGTGCAGACCGTAGCCCGCGGGATGGGGCTGGACAGCCGGATCGGGCCGGAGTTTTTGCAGGCGGGGCTGGGCTTCGGCGGGTCGTGTTTTCCCAAGGACACGATCGCCCTGCTGCAGCTGGCCAAACAGCACGGCGTCTCTCTCTCCATCCTGGAAAAGGTGCGGGATTTGAATGCGACGCAGCCGGACTGGTTTATCGCTCGGCTGCGCGATCGGCTGGGGACGCTGCACGGCAAGCGGATTGCCGTGCTGGGCCTGGCGTTCAAACCGAATACGGACGACATCCGGGAAGCTCCGTCCCTAAAAGTGCTGAATGTTTTGCTCCGTGAAGGGGCAGCGGTGTCGGCGTACGATCCGGTGGCGTCTCCGGCAGTCGCCCGGCTGTTCCCTCAGGTGACGTACGCGTCCGATCCGTATGTAGCGCTCCAGGCTGCGGATGCCGCCGTGCTGGTGACAGAGTGGAAACAGTGTGTAGACCTTGACTGGCAGCAGGTGAAGGCGGTGATGAACGCTCCCGTGCTGTTTGACGGGCGCAACGCCTGGCCGGCCGATGCGCTGTCGAAAGCCGGTTTCGTCTATGTCGGCGTGGGCAGAAGCTGACTTTTCCGTCGAGAAAAGTCAGCTTTTTGCGTACGGAGCTATTTGAACCGAATGGTAGAATGCGCTACCATACACTTATGGAAGGGTTCCCCAAGGAGAGAAAATACAAGGGAGTGATCGCGGTGAACAATAGCAAAACCCTGCCGAAGCGAAGCGAGATTCCGGCTGAGTACAAGTGGCGGCTGGAAGACATCTACAAAAGCGACGCTGACTGGGAGAACGACGTCCGCAAAGTAAAGGAGATGGCTGAGCAGATCGCAGCCAAGAAAGGCACGCTGTCGCAGGACGGCCAACAACTGCTGGACGTTCTGAAATTGCAGGACGAACTGCTGATGACGCTCGACCAGGTGTACGTGTACGCCCGCATGCGGCGTGACGAAGACAACACCAACAGCACCTACCAGGCATTGACCGACCGGGCGACCGCCCTCAGCACGCAGGTATACGGAGCGATTTCGTACATACAACCGGAGATTCTGGCGATCCCGACCGAGCAGTTGGAAGCGTGGATCAATCAGGTGCCGGGACTGGATCATTACCGCATCCTGCTGGACGAAATCACCCGCTTCAAGCCGCATACGCTGTCGGCCGAGGAGGAGGCGATCCTGGCCAATGTCAGCGAGATTGCTTCGGCGCCGTCCAAAATTTACGGGATGCTGAACAACGCCGACATCAAATTCCCGATGATCACCGATGAAAACGGCGAAGAAGTGGAACTGACCAAAGGGCGTTACGTCCAGTTCATGGAGTGCAAGGACCGCCGTGTGCGCAAGGAAGCGTTCGAGGCGCTGTACGCCACGTACGACAAGCACCGCAACACGATTGCCGCCTCGCTCACATCTGCGGTCAAGGCGGACGTGTTCTACGCCCGCACCCGCAAATACCCGTCCGCCCTGTACGCCGCCCTATTTGCGGACAACGTCGACATTTCGGTGTACGACAACCTGATCGCCACCATCCGTGAGCACCTGCCGCTGATGCACCGCTACATCGCGCTGCGCAAAAAGATGCTGGGTGTGGACGAACTGCACATGTACGATCTCTACGTGCCGATCGTGCCGGAAGTGGAGATGAAGATTCCCTACCAGCAGGCAGTGGAGACGATCAAGGAAGCGCTGCGGCCGCTGGGAGAGGACTACGGCCGCGTCCTCGCCGAAGGATTTGCCGGCGGCTGGATCGATGTATACGAAAACCAGGGCAAAACCAGCGGCGCGTACTCCTGGGGAGCGTACACGACACATCCGTATGTGCTGATGAACTACCAGGACAACGTCAACAACATGTTTACCCTGGCGCACGAGATGGGGCACGCCCTGCACAGCTACTACTCCAATCAGACGCAGCCGTACACCTACGCCGACTACAAGATCTTCGTCGCCGAGGTGGCCTCTACGCTGAACGAGGCGCTGCTGATGCACCACCTGTTGCAGACGACCACGGACAAAAAACAGCGGATGTACCTGATCAACTACTATCTGGAGCAGTTCCGCACCACTGTCTTCCGCCAGACCATGTTTGCCGAGTTTGAGAAAACCGTGCACGCCAAGGCGGAACAGGATGAACCGCTCACGGCCGACAGCCTGAGCGAAATCTACCGCGAGCTGAATGTGGCCTACCACGGGCCGGAGATGGTCGTGGACAGCCAGATTGATCTGGAGTGGGCGCGCGTTCCCCACTTCTATCGCAACTTCTACGTCTACAAATACGCCACAGGGTTCTCTGCGGCCACATCGCTGGCCAAACAAATTCTCGAAGAAGGACAGCCGGCGGTGGAGCGGTACCTGCAGTTCTTGAAGAGCGGCAGCTCCGACTACCCGCTCAATCTGCTGAAAAAAGCGGGCGTCGACATGACCTCGCCGCAGCCGATCCGCGAGGCGCTGAGCGTCTTTGCCGAGATGCTCACGGAGATGGAACAATTGGCGGGAGCAAACTAAACGAATGTGCAAAACCGGGACAGCGTGTCCCGGTTTTTTTGCTGCAGCGCGAATTTGTTCCAACTTTTTTTAATAATGATGTAATCATTTTCCATCCGCGACGTATTACCCTTCTGGGGACATTGTCGGGGTTGGCTCCGTCTTGAGGAGGAGAAAAAGTTCCACCTGTTGACGGTTTCGAATAATATGGGGCCCCTGGCACAATGTTCCTTGGAAATGATTGTAACAGACTTGGGGGAATTATTGTGAACAAACGCGCATCCATTTTTCTTGCTTCTCTGCTGGTCATCACCGCAGGCTGCGGACCAGGGGCAGCTCAACCGCCGGAAGAGCAGCCCGCCAAAGCCAAAGTCGTCCAGGTGTTGACGGTAAAGAAACCGGATCACCCCGTCATGCTGTCCGTGACCGGCATCGTGGAAGCCAAGCGGGATGCCATCCTGCAGTTTGGCACGGGAGGCACGGTTGCGGCCATCCATGCGACGAAAGGAGCGAAGATCGCCCAGGGTCAGCTTCTGGCTTCGCTTGATGCCAGCTACTACCAGAAGGAAGTGGAGGCGGCGGCAAGCCAGGTGGAAGAAGCGGCGGCCCGCAAGAGCAAGACGTTGAAGGGTGCGACGGAAGAAGCGATTCAACAGCAGCGTTTGCAACTGCAAAGCGCCCAGAACCAGCTGGAGAAGGCCAAGCAGGAGTATGAGCAAGGCCAAAAGCTGTTCGAAGGCGGTGCCATTTCCAAAAGCGAATGGAACGACCGGAAATGGGCCTTGGACCAGGCGCAATTAGCCGTGAACAACGCCAAGCTGACCCTCGACGAACTGCTCAAGGGAGCTCAGCCTGAAGACATCGCCATGGCCAACGCCTCGCTGAAACAGGCGGCGGGTCAAGTGGAGCGGGCGAAAAAGACGCTGAACGACACCAAAATCATCGCCCCGTTCGCTGGTACGGTGGTGGAGGTCTCCAAGCAGGTGGGCGAATTGGCCAATCCGGGCGAATCCATCATCCATCTGGTCGATTTGTCGGAGGTAAAAGTGACACTGGACGTCACCAATGAGCTAATCAACCAGTTCCGCGAGAAGGCCAAGGTCCAGGTCATTGGCGAAGACGGCCAGAAGAACGAGGGAACCGTCACCTACGTCTCGCCGGTGGTCGACAAGCAGACCGGGAAGTTTCGGGTGGAAGTGACCGTCCCCAATCCGAAAGGCATATGGCGCGGGGGAATGGTGGCCACAGTGGAGATCCCGCGTACAATCAACGGTTTTCTCGTACCGTTGGAAAGCGTCGGCGTGAGTGAATCCACGCACTATGTGATGGCGGTGGAAAACGGCGTGATCATCAAGCGGGAAGTCAAAACGGGACAACTGGTAGGCGATCAGATCGAAATCGTTTCCGGTGTCAAACCGGGCGACCAACTGCTGCGCGCCGGCATTACCTTCTACGTTGAGGGGCAAAAAGTGGAGGCGAAAGGGGAATAACGCATGGAAAAGACGATTCTCTTTCTGCTGAAGCGACGCCTCATTGTATTTCTGGTCACGTTTGTCATCGTCATCGCCGGGTTCGGCTCGCTGTTCAGCTTTCAAGTGGAACTGGTTCCCAAGACAAACTTCCCGTGGATTAGCGTCGACGTCTCCGGCGGATCGCTTCCGCCCGAGGAGATGGAAGAAAAGGTCACCAGGAAAATCGAACAGGAGATCAAGTCGATCCCTGACGTGAAAGAGTACACGTCCACAACCACCACCGGGAATGTCAACATCACGGTGATCGCCGAAGAAGGCAAAGGGGACAAAGTAAGGCAGGAAGTGCAAAACGTGGTGAGCCGCCTGCGCAACTCATTCCCCAAGGCGGTTGACACGGTTAACGTCACCCAGGCCAATTTCGGGGACGACGCCCTGATTGACTATGCCCTGGTGGGGGCGGACCCGCAATCGATGCTCAACTTGGCGAAAACTGCGATCAAAGACCGGATCGAATCCGTCCCCGGGGTCAAGGAAGTGGAAGTGTCGGATCGCAGTTTTGCGAATCAGATCGCCATCACGCTGCGGCCGGAACGGCTGGCCGCCTACCGCACGACGACCGCATCAGTGATGGAGCAGCTCCAGGCGACCAACTGGAAACAAGCTGTCGGCATGCTGGAGAATCCCGGATTTGACACCGTCATCATGATCGACAACACGTACACGACCGTCCAGGAGATCAACCGATTGAACATCGACACGCCGGAAGGGACGGTGACCCTGGACCAGTTGGCCACCGTTGAAGATTTGCGCGGCAAGGTTAAAGATTCGATCGCGCTGACAAACGGCAATATTTTTGTCCACCTCAGCGTCAAGCGTGCAGAAGGGCACGATCTGATCACACTTCAACGCAACGTGGAGGAGGTCGTGAAGCAGATCAACGCCGAAGCCGACGGACGCTACGAGCTCAAGGTGATGTTTGAGGCCGCCTCCTACATTGAGCACGCCGTGAGCAACCTCAGCCGGGACGTATTGCTCGGCGGGGCGCTGGCGATCATCATCCTGTTTGTCTTCCTGCGCAACTGGCGTGTGACACTGGTCATCGCCACGACGCTGCCGATGTCCGCCTTGATGACGTTTATCGCGATGAAATGGGGCGGGTACAACATCGACATGGTGAGCCTGCTGTCACTTTCCCTCTCGGTTGGCCTGATCGTCGACGCGGCGATTGTCGTTCTGGAGAGCATTTATCAGTTCCGGGAAAAAGGAGAGCCGCTGCAGCAGGCGATTGTGAAAGGAACGCGGGAAGTGCTGACCCCGGTGTTCACTTCGCAGTTGACGATTATCATCGTCTTTCTGCCGCTGGTCTTTGCCGACTTTGAAGACTGGATGAAACCGATTCTGCAGACGATCGCCTTCACGGTCACGTCGGCGATTGTGGCGTCGACCATTGCTGCATTTTTCTTCGTCCCGGTTTTTTCCGACAGATTTCTCAGCAAGGACAAGAACGTGTCACTGGAGGGACAAGGAAAAGACCACGCGATCGTGCTGTGGTTCAACCGACTGCTGCAGGTGGCTTTGCGCCACAGGGTGAAAACGGTCATCCTCGCCATTGTCATCTTTGTCAGCTCCACGTTCCTTTTGCCTTTTGTCAAAATGGGGCAGAGCATTGACACGAACGAAAACCTGGTGTTCGCATCGATGACCATGTCGACCGGGTCCAGTCTGGAAGATGCGCAGCGTGCGGGCATTGCGGCGGAAGCATCTTTGCGGCAAATCCCGGAAGTAAAAGACGTCTTTTTCTTCGGGAACAAAGAGAAGACGGAACTGTTCATCTCCCTGAAGCCGAAGAAGGAACGGGAGCGCGACAAGGAAGCGCTGACCCAGGACATCAACGACCGGCTCAAGGCGATTCCCGGCATTGAGAGCATCACGACCGCATTTGGCGGCCAGGGAAATGAGCCGCCTGTCCAGCTGGATATCGTCGGTGATGACCTGGAGAAAATGCGTCAGCTCGCCGGCGACGTGGAAGCCATGCTGGCAACGATCCCGGGCGTGACCAACATCCGCAACAATTTCAAGGAGGGCAAGGAGAAAATCACCTTGATTCCCAAGCAGGAAGCGCTCGCCCGGATGCAGGTGGATGCCCGCTCCCTGATGCAGCAGATCAGCATGATGATCGGGGAACAGCCGGTCACGACGATCACGAGCGACGGGATTGAGGTAAATGTGGTCGCCAAAATGCCGGACAATTGGCTGAAGCATCCGGAGCAATTGCGGCAAATCATGATCAGTTCCAATACAGGTGAGCAGGTGCCGCTCTCCGAACTGGTGGAGTGGCGGCACAGCAAGTCGCCGGTCACCATCGCCCGTGAAAAGGGAGAGCGGATGGTTACCGTGTCCGCCGAACTGCTGGGCAGCGATTTGGGAACGGTGGGTCGCCAGGTGGCGAATAAACTGCCTGCGCTTGCTGTCCCGGCCGGGTACAAGGTGGAGATCGCCGGCAAATTGAAAGAGCAGAGCGCCAACATGACGCAGGGATTCTTCGTCTTTCTGGGCGTCATCGCCTTGATTTACGTCATCATGGTGACGCAGTTTGGGCGTCTGTCCCAGCCGCTGTTGATCATGCTGACGATTCCGATGGCGCTGGTCGGCGTCATCCTCGGGTTTGTGCTGACGCAGCGGATTCTCGGCGAAATGGCGATGATCGGCATCATCATGCTGGTGGGGATCGCCGTCTCCAACGCCATTCTCCTGATCGACCGCATCAACCTGCTGCGCAGCCGCGGCATGGAGCTGACGGAGGCAATTCTCCAGGGGACGAAAGACCGCGTGCGGCCCGTGATCATGACCAAACTGACCGCGATTCTCGGCATGCTGCCGATGGCGTTGGCTTTCGCCGAAGGGTCTGATCTGGAAGCGCCGCTGGCAACCGCCGTCATTTCCGGCCTGATCTTCCACACATTGGTCACTCTGGTCCTGGTGCCGGTCCTGTACTCCCTGTTTGAAAGCGTCAAGGAACGTCGACTGGCCCGCAAAGCAGCCCGTCACGCCAAACGGCTCGCCAAACAGCAGGCGAAAAACAAGATGCCTGCCACCGAACTGTAAGCAGCACCGGTTGGCAGCAAGCAATGCAAGGGTTCCAGCCGGGACCCTTGCTGCTGGCATCCACATGCCCACGGCTGCCGCCTGCACCTAGCCAACCCAGGAGGCCGGAAAGTGTCCGGCCTCTTCCCTTTTGCTTGCATTGGTCAGATTTTTCTGTAGAATGAAGGCATACATGAAATCCCAGAACATTGCGAAAGCTGAAAGGAGAATTGACATGGATCTGCAATTGCAGGGAAGAGTGGCCATCGTGCTGGCTTCGACAAAAGGACTGGGAAAAGCGACGGCGCTGTCGCTCGCGGCGGAGGGGGCGAACGTCGCCATCTGCGGCCGTGACGAAGCTGCTTTGGCCGCCACTCGGGCGGAAATCATCGACAAGACAGGGAAAGAACCGCTGGCGATGCTGGTGGATGTGACCAAAGCCGAAGACATCCAGAAGCTGGTGGATGAGACGGCCGCCCGCTTCGGCCGTGTGGACATTTTGATCAACAACGCAGGCGGTCCGGCAGCGGGCACCTTTGATCAGCTGACCGACGAGCAGTGGATCGCCGCTTTTGAATTGAACCTGCTTAGCTTCGTGCGGGCGATTCGCGCGGTGCTGCCGCACATGCGCAAGCAGCAGTTCGGCCGCATCGTCAATTTTGCTTCCTCGTCGTTCAAACAGCCGCTGGAAAACCTGATTCTGTCCAACACCTTCCGCACCGGGATTGTCGGGCTGGCGAAAAGCCTGGCCGTGGAGCTCGGCCCGGACGGGATTCTCATCAACACGGTCGGCCCCGGACGCATTGCGACGGATCGAGTCGCTTCGCTGGACAAGTTGCGGGCGGAGCAGCTCCAGGTAGACGTTGGCGAGGTGAAACGACTGGCGGAGGCTGCGATTCCGCTGGGACGTTACGGCCAACCGGATGAGTTCGCCCGTGTCGTCACCTTCCTGGCCTCCCCTGCCAACAGCTACGTGACAGGACAGGCGTTACTTGTCGACGGCGGCCTGGTCAAGGCAATCTGACCATCGCTGTGCTATAATGGATGGAAAATGCAGGTGAAGGGGAGCAGGCATGAGCAAGGAAAGTTCGTTTGACATCGTATCCAAAGTGGATCTGGCTGAGGTGACCAACGCCATCCACACGGCTGTCAAGGAAATTGAAAACCGCTTTGACTTCAAAGGCAGCAAGAGCAGCATCACGTTGGAGAAAGAGGAGATCGTGCTGGTCTCCGACGATGAATTTAAGCTGGGCCAGGTCAAAGACATCCTCATCGGCAAACTGGTCAAACGGAATGTGCCGGTCAAAAATCTGGACTACGGCAAAGTGGAGCCTGCCGCAGGCGGGACCGTCCGCCAGCGGGTGAAGCTCGTGCAGGGCATCGACAAGGACAATGCGAAAAAAATCACCGGCATCATCAAGGAGACCGGCTTGAAAGTGAAATCGCAGATCCAGGACGATCAGATTCGGGTGTCTGGCAAAAGCAAGGACGATCTGCAGGCGGTGATCGCCGCCATCCGCAAGGCCGACCTGCCGATTGAGGTGCAATTTATCAACTACCGATAAAAGTTTTGCTTCTATTTTTTCTCTCTTCGCGTATGCATGTACCAATAGGTGACAAGCATACGCGAAAGGGAGAGTAAGCGATGAAGGTCTTTATCATCAGTCTGCGCAATCTGATCCTGGGCGGCATCGTCTTTCTGATTGTGCTGGTGGCGGGCATCATCCTGCTGGTCAAAGACCCGCTGCACGCATCCGACCCCTACAGCCCGGGAGATCAGAGCGTCCCCGCATCCGCACTGACCGCTGATCCGCCGGCCGGTGCCGCGAAGCCGTCCCTCAACCTGGACGTCAAGGTGGAGGGAGACACAGCTGAAGTCAAACTGCTCACCCAGAACTTTCAATTTGTCGAGGATTCGGGTGATGCCAGCCAGGCTGTGTTCGGTCAAGGGCACGCACACCTGTACCTGAACGGCGAACCAAAGGGGATGATCTACCAGCCGGAGTTTTTGCTGAAAAAGCTGCCAAAAGGGGAGCACGAGCTGCGGGTTGAGCTGAATTACAGCAATCACCTGCCGTACAAGGTGGAAGCGGTGAAGCGAATCGTGGTGCAGTGAGGAAAAAGCGTTCCGACAAAGGGACGCTTTTTCTTTCTGGATGTCATGGGATCGGCTTTCCCTCAGGAGAACGGTTGAGAAAAGGCGTATGACAGGAAGGAATATTCCGCCGAAAAATCGAATTGATTACAAGAGACAGAATAGTCAGACATATAAAACGAAAAGGGGTGTTTTCCATGTTGCGTTCCATTACGATCGGTGACCTGCTGGACGAAACGGCAAGCCGCATTCCTGACAAAGAGGCCGTGGTCTATAAGGAGCGGAGCCTGCGCTACACCTTTTCACAGTTCCGGGACGTGTGCGACCAGGTCGCCCGGGGGTTTCTCTCGCTGGGTATCCAAAAGGGGGAACACATCGCCATCTGGGCCACCAACGTGCCGGAGTGGGTGATCAGCCAGTTTGCCACGGCAAAGATCGGAGGCGTGCTGGTCACCGTCAACACCAGTTATCGCGTTCACGAGCTGGAATACCTGCTGCGCCAGTCGGAATCCACCACGCTGCTGTTGATCGACTCGTTCCGGGGCGTCAGCTACCTGGAGATGATCCGGGAAATCTGCCCCGAACTGGACGAGTGCGAACCGGGGCAATTGCGGTCGGCACGCCTGCCGCATCTGAAAAACGTCATCTACATCGGAGAGGAGCGGCAGCCCGGCATGTTTTTGTGGCGCGATCTGCTGGAACGCGGCGCAGCCGTGCCTGACGAAGAGCGGGCGGCTCGTCAGCGGGAACTGCACCCGGACGACGTCATCAACATGCAGTACACATCGGGAACGACCGGTTTTCCCAAAGGGGTCATGCTGTCCCACAACAACATCGTCAACAATGCCATCAAGGTGGCTGAGTGCCAGCGGCTGGGGATGGAGGACCGGGTGTGCATTCCGGTGCCATTCTTCCACTGCTTCGGCTGTGTGATGGGCACGCTTGCCTGCGTGGCGACCGGAGCCACGATGGTTCCGGTGATTACCTTTGATCCGGGGATGGTCTTGTCCGTCGTGGAGGAGGAGCGCTGTACCGCCTTGTACGGCGTGCCGACGATGTTTATCGCCGAATTGAACCACCCGTCGTTTGCAGAGCGGGATCTTCGTTCACTGCGCACCGGGATCATGGCCGGCTCACCGTGTCCGATTGAGGTGATGAAAAGCGTCGTGGAGAAAATGGGCATCCGCGAGATCACGATTGCGTACGGACAGACGGAATCCTCACCGGTCATCACCCAGACGCGGCCGGATGACTCCATTGAGCGGCGGGTCTCCACCGTGGGCAAGCCCCATGACGACGTGGAGGTGAAGGTGATCGATCCCGTCACCGGAGAGACGGTGCCTCCCGGTGTGCAGGGAGAACTGTGCACGCGCGGCTATCTTGTGATGAAGGGGTACTACAATATGCCGGAGCAGACAGCCAAAGTCATCGATGAAGAAGGCTGGCTGCACACCGGGGATTTGGCGACGATGGACGAAGATGGCTACTTCCGCATCACCGGCCGGCTGAAAGACATGATTATTCGCGGCGGAGAAAACATCTACCCGCGTGAAATCGAGGAATTCCTCTACACCCATCCCAAAGTGCTGGATGTCCAGGTAGTCGGAGTGCCGGACCCGAAATACGGCGAACAAGTGCTGGCCTGCATCAAGGTGAAACCAGGGGAGACGCTGACAGAGGAAGAGGTGCGAACATACTGCGAGGGCAAGATTGCCCGGTATAAAATTCCGCACTACATCCAGTTCGTCAGCGAATACCCGATGACTGCCTCCGGCAAAATCCAGAAGTTCAAGCTGCGGGAGCAGGCGATTCGCGCGTTCGGCCTGGAGGCTGCGGACAGCATCGAAACCGCGTGACAGATGGACTGCGAAGAGTTGAAAAACAACATGCAGTGTGACAATGGATCACGAGCAGCGTGGAAAGCGAACAGTGATTAACGCCGGGGCATGCCCCGGCGTTGGTTTGTCGATACGAGTTTGAAGCGGACGTTGTCAGCGTTGGGCAGCTCTTGGGAACAGCTCGATAAGGGCCATCTTTACTTTCCGGCCGCTGTGCACTATGATGGGTGGGAAAAGCTGGAGGTATGGTCACATGAAAAAGCGAAGGCACGGAGTGCTCCATGCCTTCGCCGGTTTGCGTGGATTTACGCAAACGTTTCCCGCTTCGCCTCGTAGGCGGCGATTTTATCTTCGTATTGCAGGGTGATGCCGATGTCGTCCAACCCGTTGAGCAGGCAGTACCGGCGATACTCGTCCACCTCGAACGAATAGGAGAGGCCGGCGCCGTCCGTAATCAACTGCTCCTTAAGATCGATCGTCAGCTGGTAGTTGTCGCGGGTTGTGGCACGGCTGAACAACTCCTGCACCTGGTCTTCGCTCAGCTTGATCGGCAGGATGCCGTTTTTAAAGCAGTTGTTGTAAAAAATGTCGGCAAACGACGGCGCGATGATGGCGCGGAAGCCGTAGTCCAGCAGCGCCCAAGGAGCGTGCTCGCGGGAAGAGCCGCAGCCGAAGTTGTTGCGGGCCAAGAGGACGGTGGCACCGGCGTATTTGGGCTGGTTCAGCACGAACGATTCGATCGGGCTGCCGTCAGCGTTGAAACGCCATTCGTAAAAGAGAAACTGGCCGAATCCGGTGCGCTCGATGCGTTTGAGAAACTGCTTGGGAATGATGGCGTCGGTGTCCACGTTGACGCGGTCCAACGGCGCTGCAATCCCGGTGTGTACGACAAACGGTTTCATTATTGCAGGACCTCCTTGTTCACGCCTTCACGTTTCCATTCGCGCACGTCCACGAAGTGGCCGGCGATGGCTGCGGCTGCCGCCATATCCGGGCTGACCAGATGGGTGCGTCCGCCGCGTCCCTGGCGTCCTTCAAAGTTGCGATTGGAAGTGGAGGCGCAGCGTTCGCCTTCCTGAAGCACGTCCGGGTTCATCGCCAGACACATGGAGCAGCCGGAGTCGCGCCATTCGAAGCCGGCCTCCTGGAAGATCAGGTGCAGGCCTTCACGTTCCGCCTGCTGCTTTACAGCTTGCGAACCGGGAACCACCATTGCGTGCACGTGCGGGGCGACGCGGCGTCCCTTTGCCACTTCGGCAGCACGGCGCAGGTCTTCAATCCGGCCGTTGGTACAGGAGCCGATAAAGACGCGGTCAATCTTGATCGCGGTCATCGGGGTGCCCGGTGTGAGACCCATGTAGGCGAGGGCGTCCTTGGCCGCTTTGCGCTGCGCTTCCGTCGGGAACGAATCGGGATCAGGAACGGTGCCGGTAATGTCGGTGCCCATGCCCGGGCTGGTTCCCCAGGTGACTTGCGGCGCAATTTCGCTGGCGTCAATTTCCACGCGGTGATCGTACGTGGCGCCCGGGTCGGTGCGGAGCTGTTTCCAGCGCTCGACGGCACGCAGGAAATCTTCCCCTTGCGGCGCGTAGCGTCTGCCCTTGAGGTAGGCGAACGTGGTCTCGTCCGGTGCGATCAGGCCGGCCCGCGCTCCCGCCTCGATCGACATGTTGCAGACAGTCATGCGTTCTTCCATCGTCAGTTTGCGGATAGCCTCACCGGTGTACTCAATCACGTAACCGGTAGCAAAGTCTGTCCCGAATTTTGCAATGATCGCCAAAATTAAGTCTTTGGCAGTGACGCCAAAGCCCAGCTCGCCTTTCACGTGCACTTCCAGCGTCTTCGGTTTGGCTTGCTGGAGGCATTGGGTAGCCAGCACGTGCTCCACTTCGCTCGTGCCGATCCCGAAGGCGAGAGCGCCAAATGCGCCGTGCGTGGAGGTGTGGCTGTCACCGCAGACGATCGTTTTGCCGGGGAGAGTCAATCCCAGCTCCGGTCCGATTACGTGCACAATCCCTTGATCGGGGCTGTTCAGGTCGGCCAGCGTAATGCCGAATTCCTCGCAGTTCTTCGTCAGTGTCTCCATTTGCTGACGGGAAATCGGGTCTTTGACATTGAATCGATCAGCCGTCGGCACGTTGTGGTCCATCGTCGCAAACGTCAGGTCGGGACGGCGGACGCGGCGCCCGGCCAGGCGGAGTCCTTCAAACGCCTGGGGCGAGGTGACCTCGTGGACCAGGTGCAGGTCGATGTACAGCAGGCTGGGTTTGCCAGGCTCTTCGTGAATCACGTGGGCATCCCAGATCTTTTCAAACATCGTGCGGGGTTTCATGTGTCGTCCTCCTTCGTGCAAAACTCTTATCACGGTTGTATCATGGCATTAGGAATAGTTCAAAGATATAATTATTATGAGATGGATAGCTTTTGCCTATCGGGAGGTCTTCATGGAATTACGACAGATTCGTTATGTGCTGGCAGTGGCGGAAGAGCGCAGCTTTTCCCGGGCGGCGAGCCGGCTCCATCTGGCCCAGCCGTCGCTCAGCCAGCAGATTGCCAAATTGGAAAAACTGCTCGGGGTAACCCTGTTTCATCGACTGCCGCAGCACGTGGAGCTGACAGACGCGGGGCAGCGCTTCGTTCAGGTGGCCCAGTCGCTGATTGATATGGCGGAAGCCCTGGAGCGGGAGATGCGCGCTTACGCGGTCGGCGAGAGCGGTAAACTTCTGGTGGGCAGTCTGCCGATTACGGGCGCGTACGTCCTGCCCCGGGTCATCCCCGCCTTTACCAGGCAGTTTCCGGGCGTCGAACTGCAACTAATAGAAGAGACGTCCAGCAACCTGGAGCAGCTTCTGGTCCGGGGAAAAATCGACGTCAGCCTGTTGACGATGCCGATCGCCGATCCCTCACTGGAGGTAATCCCCGCCATTCACGAGGAGATTTACCTGGCGGTTCCGCCGCAGCACCCGCTGGCGGAGCGGCAGGAAATAGATCTGGCCGAATTGGCCGGACAGCCGTTTATCCTGCTAAAAGAAGGGCAGGGCTTCCGCACGATCTCGCTGCGCCTGTGCGAACAGGCCGGATTCCGTCCGCGAATCGTCTTTGAGAGCAGCAACATCCAGACGGTGCAGTCGCTGGTGGCGGCGGGGATGGGCTTTTCGTTTGCCCCCAAGATGATTTCCCTGGCACCGGGCACGACGGCACCGCCCGTCTACGTGAGCCTGACCGGACGGCCGTATCGCACGCTGGTCGTCGCTTACCGCAAAGACCGGCCGCTCTCCCGTCCGGCAGAGTTGTTTGTCCGTTCCCTGGTGGAGCAGGGGAGCGCGATGTAGCCAAGTGCAACCCTTCGGGGACAAACATCTGCGGCTGTGATACACTAAATCCACACGAAATCCGAGAAAGGATGATTGGAAATGAAGGAAATCAAGACCGAAGCAGAATTTGAACAAGCCATCGCCTCGGAAAAACCCGTGGTCGTCAAGTTTTACACGGACTGGTGCCCGGACTGCCACCGGATCGATCCGTTCATGCCGGAAGTTGAGGAAGCCTACAAGGACAAGTTGGACATGGTCGCTGTCAACCGCGACACCCTGCCGGAACTGTCGCAAAAGCTGGACGTCTTCGGCATCCCCAGCTTTATCGCCTTTGCCAACGGCAAGGAATTGGTCCGCTTTGTCAGCAAGCTGGGCAAAAGCCGGGAGGAAATCGAACACTTCCTGAACCGCGCAGTAGAAGTGTACGAGGGCTTGAAGCAGGCCTAACCGGATGGAATACCAACCAGGAGTTGCGACGGCATGATACACATGAAAAAAGACGGGGAGTGGCTGGTCGGCCATCTCGTGGAGGACGCCGCGTCCGTAGGGGCGCTGCTCCGGGAGCAGTGGAGACTGCCGCGCAAGCAGGTGCATCTGCTCTTTCAGCACAAGGAGGTCTTGCTGGACGGCACCCCGGCTGCCCAGCTTGCGGAGGCGAAAGCCGGACAGGAGATTCGGCTCCGCCTCTGCCGACCGGAACCGCTGGGGCTCGCACCGGTTGATGAACCGGCAGACATCTTGTACGAAGACGACCATTTGCTGGTCGCAAACAAACCCCCCGGGCTGCTGCTCCATCCCACGGAGCCGCGTCACACCAGGACGCTCGATCATCTGATCGCCGGCCATTTCGCGCGGACGGGGGTGGCAGCCAAGGTGCGTCACGTCCACCGGCTGGACCAGGACACCTCCGGGGTCGTTCTCTACGCAAAACACGCCCTGGCATCGGCCCTCCTGGACGAACGGTTGCGAGAGCGGAATATTTCGCGCACCTACATCGCGTTCGTGCACGGAATGGTCAAGCAGGACAGCGGCACCATCAGCCAACCGATCGGCAAGGACCGCCATCATCCCAATCGGCGCCGGGTGTCATCCAATGGCGATCCGGCGGTTACGCACTACCGCGTGGTGGAGCGGTATGCGCAAGCGTCCAAGCTGGAGTGCCGGCTGGAGACGGGCCGCACCCATCAGATTCGCGTCCACCTCAGCCATTTGGGCCATCCCCTGCTTGGTGATACCCTGTACGGCGGAAAGGGCGGCATGATCAGCCGCCAGGCCCTGCACGCCGCCGTCCTGCGCTTTTCCCACCCGTTTGGCGAACGGCCGATGGAGGTGCGATCGCCGCTGCCGGACGATTTGCTCCGTTTGGAACAGACCTTGCGTCAAGCGCCAATGCGCCGCTAGGTGAATACACTGCCAGGGAAGGGATCGAAAGAGGGTGGTGTGATGAGACGACCCGTGATCGGCATCCTGACCTGGCGGGAGGGAAAACGATTTGCCGAGCCGGCCTACTTTCGCCGGCTGATCCGGGCAGGCCGGGCGCTGGGCGGTACGGTTTTTTTGTTTGCGCCGCAGGACGTGTCGCCGTCCGGCAGGCAGGTGCGCGGTTTTGTCCCGGATGGGCGAAGCTGGAAGGCCCGCGTGTTTCCCCGTCCCGACGTGGTGATCGACCGCTACCGCTACAAGCCGACGGCGGCGTTTCGGCAGTACGTCACGTTTCGCCGGACAAATGGCTTTCGGTACGCCAACAGCCGGCTGGCCAACAAGTGGAAAGTGCACGAGGTCCTGCGGCGGGATGAGCGGATGCACCGCTGGCTGCCCGAGGCGATGCTGTACAACCACAAGCATCTGCGCAGCATGCTGGCGCGTCATCGGCTGCTCTACCTGAAGCCGCTGAACGGCACCGGCGGCAGGGGAATTGTCCGGCTGGAGAAGACGGCGGAAGGGTACCGCCTTCTGGCGCGCAACAAGGATCGGGCGAAAGTGTCTGCACTGATCAGACGCATTCCGGCCCTGCTGCGCTGGATCGACCGGTGGAAAACCGAGAAGATGATTATTCAGCAAGGGCTTCGTCTCGATCTGGTGCCGAAACGGTCAGTGGACATGCGCCTGCTGATCCAAAAAGACGGCAACGGCCGCTGGAGCATCACCGGCGCGGGCATGCGCGTCGGCGGGGAGAAGAGCGCCACAGCCAACTTGCACGGCGGCGGCAAAGCCGTACCCGTCGAGACGTTATTGCGCTCACGGTTTGGCGAACAGCGGGCGCAGGAGATCATCACGGATTGCGAGCAGTTGGCCTACCAGACGGCAGAGACGATAGAACAGCACTTCGGCCGGATGATCGAACTGGGATTGGACATCGGCATCGACGTTGACGGCCGTGCCTGGCTGATCGAGGTAAATCCCAAGCCAGGGCGTGAAATCTTCCGCGAACTGGGTATGCCTCAGGTGTACCGAGAAGCGATCCGCAAACCGATTCAATACGCCCTGTACCTCATCCGGCAGCACCCCGGAGACGAGCGGCAGTCGTCACAAGCGGCGCTGTGACAGCGGGGCTTTACAAACAGTCACATCTTGTACGAAGAAAAAAGGGGCTTCCCGAACAGGTTCGGGACAGCCCCTTATTCATGCAAACAATCTCCGGCAGGGTTGCTATTGCGTCTTGAACACAGGTGCGATTTTATCGATGCGGTTGGTCCAGATGCCGCCGGTGTAGTTGGCAGGCAAACGTGTCAGGTCTTCCACCGTATCAAAACCTTCGGAGAAATCTCCGCCGCCCGCTACCAAAATGGTTCGGGTGTTGCGGGCATCCATCCGATTGAGGAACTTATCAGGCCAGCCCCACAGCCAGGGGGCGATCTTTTCCGGAATGTGCAGCTGCGTATTGGCGCACGCCTCCGGGACATACCCGGTCCATCCCACGGCGATATACGGGAGTAAACAGCTCTTCATCGTCGCGACGGACATGACGCGCACCTGTGGAAGCTCTTCGCGCAGCGCTTCGATCGGCTGATCTCCACCATATACCGCTAGCTTTTTCAGGCGCGTTTCCGGCAGTGCGGACAAGTACCGGGCCAGTTGTTTGCCTTCTTCCGGGTCGTTGCTTTTCACGTGAATCAAAAAGGACTGCTCGGGAAAATGAGCGAGCACTTCATCGAGTGAAGGCATCATGCCCACGCCTTTACCGCGAAACGGATACGTTTTCCCGTTGTCATACGTATAGCCGTAGCCGATGTCCAGCTTTTTCAATTCATCCAGGGTGTGTTCTCGGGTAACTCCTTTTCCATTGGTTCTGCAATCCAGCGTCCAATCGTGGAAGACGGCGAATTGTCCGTCCGTTGTCGGATGGATATCAAACTCGATGATATCGGCTCCCGCCTTGACGGCAGCTTCCATGGACGGAATCGTGTTCTCCAGGTAAGGATGCTCCGGCTTGAAGATGCGCGCGGCTGTACAGGTGTCATTGGTGATGCCTTCCATGCTGAACGTCTGCGCCAATCCCCGATGAGCCAACAGCAGGGGGGAGCCTGTCCGCTTCTCGGCCAGCAGCGATGTATTGTTTACATACATGAAGGCAACGAGCGCGATGCAAACCAATACAAACTTGTTCTTGAAAAACGCACGAAATCTGTTCATGTTACTCTCCTTGTCCATCATGCTGTTCGTACAGTACACCATGATACCATGGATGGGCGGGTTGTGCACAAACAGCAGCCGGGAAGGAGCAGTTTTCACACGATCGTCCATAACGGAACGTGCCGTGCCATTTGACCGGACCATTTACAACCATTCATAATAGGAATAGCTTCTGGCAGTATGCAACTGGAACCTGAGGCATGGTTAGGTACGGCCCCGTTTGGGTCAGAATGGGTATAAAAGGAGTGATGGATGTGGATTCGCTGCTCAACCTCGTCAAAGATTATTGGCCCATCGTCATATGTTTGATTGTGGTGGTCGCCGCCTTTCAATGGATCATGCGGAGCCTGTTTCGGCTGTTCGCCGTGATGGCAGTGATCGGCGTCATTCTCGTGCTGGTCTTTCATTTCAGCCCGGAGCAGGTAATCGATATGGGACGCACAGCCGTGCAGACCACGCAGGATGCGGTGCAGAAGACAGTCGTCCCGATTCTGGAGGCGGAATTGAAGGACGCGGATATTACGTTTCATGACGACGGCAGCTACGAAGTGAAGACTTCCAGCATCCGGATCATTGGGAAAAAAGGCGACTCCAAGGCGACGGTGTATTACAAAGAGAACAAATGGGAAGTGGATATCGGGGTGCTGGGTGACGTGTTCAAAGAACAGCTGAACAAAGCGGAGACGTCCCAGACCACGCTGTAAACGGGGGCGAATGCGCCCGACGTTCCCAGGACATGCGCCGCCCCATTCCGTTAGACCGGCTGCTCGCGCTCGAGCGGATGCGCGAAGCGAGAAACGTGCTGGAATCAGCGCAATCGTCCGGGCGAAGAACATTGAAAAAAACGATAAAACTGGCGTAAGAAAACTCCGGTTTGTTCGTACTTTTAGACGAACACCGGAGTTTTCGGCCTGATTGGCGGAGAGCTGACTGTGGCGGCGACACCTGCCATCCGGTCATGCAGTCTTGTGCGTTGAGCCCGCGTCGTTCACATTCCGTTCATATACGTGTTGTATCCTGTTCACGGCCATAAGAGTGGAAAAGGAGTGAACACGTATGACAGACAGGAAACCGCGAGGCGGTCTGGTGAGGGACCCGGCCGTGCAGGCGGTCCCCCAAGCGTTGTAAGGATCACGGCAAACGTTTTTACAAAAGGAGATGGAGAACATGTCGAAGCAACAATCGGGTGGCTGGCGCCCATTTCTCAATCTGATCAGACAGACGAAACCTCCTGCACTGCCGCTGGCCATCGCGCTGTTCCTGAGTGTAGCTTCCACCGTCGTGGGCCTGTTCGTTCCGCTGTTCACGAAAGACCTCGTCAACAGCTTTTCGCTGGCGTCGCTGGACAAGGGGCAGGTGGCCGTGCTGACGGTTGCCTTTCTCGCCCAATCGCTCGCCGGCGGACTGTCGATTTACCTGCTCAACCGGATCGGTCAGGGCGTGGTGGCCGGTCTGCGGGACCGCTTGTGGAAAAAGCTGCTCGTTCTGCCGGTTTCCTATTACGACGACCACCAGACCGGCGAGACGATCAGCAGGATGACGAATGACACAGCGGTCATCAAGGGACTGATTACGGACCACTTGACCAACTTTTTTACCGGTGCGATCTCCATCGTCGGCTCGGTAACGATCCTGCTTTTTCTGGACTGGAAAATGACACTGCTGATGCTGACTGCCGTTCCGCTGACGATTCTGGTCCTGAAGCCGCTGGGAAGGACGATGCACAAAATTTCCCGCGGGATGCAGGATGAGACCGCAGCATTTTCCGCGACCTTGAACCAGGTGTTGTCGGAGATTCGACTGGTGAAGGCATCAAACGCGGAAGCGATCGAGTACCAAAACGGCAAACGGGGCATTACCAATCTGCTTTCCCTCGGCATCAAAGAGGGGACGGTGCACGCACTGATCTCCCCGTTTATTTCCCTCGTCATGATGACGCTGCTGGTGCTCATTCTCGGGTACGGCGGCATGCGGGTGTCGTCCGGAGCGCTCACGGCAGGCGATCTGGTCGCGTTTATCCTGTATCTCTTTCAAATCGTCATCCCGATGAGCCAATTGTCCATGTTTGTAACCAATCTGCAAAAGACGAGGGGAGCAACCGAGCGAATCATTACCACGCTGGAAGCGGCAGAAGAAGACCTGACGGCCGGACGTGAGGTCACCGACCCGCATCAGCCGATCACCCTGGAGCATGTGAGCTTTGCCTACAAGGCGGGCGAACCGGTACTGGACGACGTCAGCTTCACGATTGAGCCGGGGCGCGTCACGGCGATCGTGGGGCCCAGCGGCAGCGGGAAAACGACGCTGTTCTCGCTGATAGAACGTTACTACCGGCCGACGGGGGGGACGATCAGGCTGGGCCAGGACCCGATCGACGCGTTTTCTCTCCATTCGTGGCGGAGCCAGATCGGATACGTCTCCCAGGAGAGCCCGATCATTGCCGGAACCATCCGGGAGAACATCTGTTACGGTATGGAACGGGAGGTCAGCGAGGAAGAACTACGTCGCGCCGCACGCATGGCTTACGCTGATCACTTTATCGAGGAGATGCCGGACCAGTACGACACCCAGGTGGGAGAAAGAGGTGTCAAATTGTCCGGCGGCCAGCGTCAGCGCATCGCCATCGCCCGGGCGCTGCTGCGCAATCCGCGCATCCTCATGCTGGATGAAGCTACATCCAGCCTGGACAGCAAATCGGAGATCGAGGTGCAAAAAGCGCTGCAAAATCTGATGAAGGGGCGGACGACGCTAGTGATTGCCCACCGCCTGTCCACCGTCATGGACGCGGATCACATCATCTTTCTGGAAAAAGGCAGGATCACCGGCCGGGGAACGCATGAGGAACTGTTCACCACTCATGCGATGTATCGCGAATTTGCCAGCCAACAGCTGCGGATCGATCAGCAGACCGCGGCGCAAATCCAGGCGGGGAAGGGATGAGGAGCATGGCCACCATACTGGTTGTAGATGACGATCCCCATATTCGGGAGCTGGTCGGCGTTTTTCTGCGGGAGGAAGGATTTTCCGTCCTGGAGGCCGCCGATGGCAGGGAAGCGCTTGCGCTCCTGGAAACAACCCGGGCGGATCTGGTGATACTGGACATCATGATGCCCAACATGGACGGGTGGCAGCTGTGCCGTGAACTGCGGGAACTTTACGACACCCCGATGCTCATGCTGACCGCCAAAGGAGAAACGTCGCAGAAAATCAAAGGCTTCCAATTGGGCACGGACGACTACCTGGTCAAGCCATTTGAACCGCTGGAACTGGTCGCCAGGGTAAAAGCGCTGCTGAGACGATACCGGATCGCCGTGTCGCAGCGGGTGCAGATCGGCGAACTGCTGCTTGACCGCAAGACCTACGAAGTGCAGGTGGGGGACAAGCAGCTGACTCTGCCCTTGAAGGAGTTTGAACTGTTATTCAAACTGGCCAGTTACCCAGGAAAGACCTTTTCCCGCGAGGAGTTGATCGAGCAGATCTGGGGATACGATTACGAAGGGGATGAGCGGACTGTCGACGTGCACATCAAGCGCCTGCGCGAGCGTTTTCCGGAAGAGCGGCACTCGTTTCGGATCCGCACCATCCGCGGGCTTGGTTACCGATTGGAGGTTCGCTCATGAAAGGAAAAAGAATCCTGCGCCACGCAGCGGGCATCGTGTTTGTGGTGGGATTTTTTACTGCCTGCTGGTCGGCCGTCTATTTCCTGATGTCGCAGTACGCCGGCGGGCTGACCAGGCAGATGCCCGATTACGTCAGGCAGCTCATCACCGTGATGCTCGGCTATGTGCTGGCGGGCATTTTGATGGCTTCCATCGGCATCTTGATCCGCTCCAAACAGAGAATGTTGTGGCAGTCACTGTACGATGCCTTGCGTCGAATCGCCAAGGGGGATTTCAACGTCAACCTGCAGGTCAAGGCGGACGAACACCATCCGCTCGGACAGCTTGTCGAGAGCATCAACCATATGGCCGTCGAGCTGAGTCAAATGGAGAAAATGCGTCAGGAGTTCATTTCCAACGTCTCCCACGAGATCCAGTCGCCGCTCACCTCGATCAGCGGGTTTGCCCGGGCGCTGCAAAACGAGCGGCTCAGCCGGGAGGAGCGCCTGCATTATCTCAGCATCATTGAGACGGAATGCCAACGCTTGTCGAAGCTGAGCGACAACCTGCTGAAGCTCACGTCACTGGAGTCGGACCATCATCCGTTTGAGCCGAAGCGCTACCGCCTCGACCGGCAATTGCGGCAAGTGATCCTCGCCTGCGAACCGCAGTGGGCGGACAAAGCGATCGACATGGACGTGTCCCTGGAGGAAGTGTACGTCGTCGCCGATGAAGAACTGATGAGTCAGGTGTGGGTCAATCTGCTGCACAACTGCGTGAAATTTACCCCGCACGGCGGGAGCATCTCCGTCCGTTTGGAGCAGGACGGGCAGCATGTGATCGTGTGCGTTGCCGACACCGGCATCGGCATCGCGGAGGAGGATCTGCCGCATTTGTTCGAACGCTTTTTTAAGGCGGACAAATCGCGCAATCGCTCCAGCGGCGGCAGCGGGCTCGGTCTGTCCATCGTGAAGAAAATAGTCGACATGCATCACGGTACCATCAGCGTGACGAGCAAACCGGGGGAAGGGGCGGCCTTTACCGTTACGCTGCCCCTTAAACAATAGCGAACCTTTACTTGTCAGGATGGGGGAGGAACGGCTGCGCAGCCAGATGCTCTCATAGGCAAAAAAACAAGCTGATCTCATTCACGAGATCAGCTTGTTTGCCTGTTTACGCCTGAGAGCCGGCTGCTTGCAGCTTGGCGTTTTCCTCTTCCACGTAGCGGTTGCGCGGATGTTCGCGGCATTCGTCGGAGCAGGAACGCTTGTATTTCACTTCGCATTCCGGGCAGCAGAAGTGCTGCTTGTTGCAGAACGGGTTGGCGCAGTTGACGTAGCGGTCTTCCGGTTTGCCGCAGTAGTAGCAGCGGCCGATGACAACGTCTTCCTCGGTGTGGTTGATCTTCACGGAAATGCGCTCGTCAAAGACGTAGCATTTACCGTCCCACAGGCGCCCTTTCACCTCGGGGTCTTTGCCGTAGGTGACGATGCCGCCGTGCAGTTGGTACACATCCTTGAAGCCTTCCTTCAGCAGGATACCGGTCAGCTTTTCGCAGCGGATGCCGCCGGTGCAGTAGGTGAGCACCTTCTTGTCCTTGAACTGGCTCAGATTCTCGCGGATCCACTTCGGAAACTCGCGGGAAGCGCGGACGTCCGGCTTAATGGCGCCGCGGAAGTGACCCAGTTCGTACTCGTAATCGTTGCGGCCGTCGATGATGACCACATCGTCCTGCTGCATCATTTCATAGAATTCTTTCGGCGTCAGGTACTTACCCGTCAGCTCGGTCGGACTGAAATCGTCTTCCAGACGCCAGGTGACCAACTCTTTTTTCGGGCGAACAAACATTTTCTTGAACGCATGTCCGTCTGCTTCATCTATTTTAAACCAGATGTCCGCAAAACGCGGATCCTTGCGAACGAATTCCATGTACGCGTCGGTCTGTTCGATGGTGCCGGACACCGTGCCGTTCAGGCCCTCCGGTGCGACGATGATACGTCCTTTCAGCCCAATCTCTTTACAGAACTTGAGGTGTTCCGCCGCGTATTCCTCGTAGTCGTCAAGCTGGACGTACTTGTAGTAAAGCAGCACACGATACGGCTTTTGTACTTGCAAGGTACAATTCACCCTTCCTTTATTCTTATCGAATTTTTGACGCAACAGTGATTATATCACATTGCGTTGATAAATGCCGAAAAAAATGTCAGGAAGGATGTGACCATTTGATGTCCGCCGGTTACAAGTGAGCCGCAAACGACTGCACATGGTCCAAAATGTCCGTATACAGCCGGGTGTGGTAGTACATGCCCAACTGCATGCCGCGTTCCACCAGCGGCTTGTTGTCGCCGGAATACACCTGGGCGACCACTTCGTAGATTTCGTTGGCATGCGTCACGTCCAGGATTTCGTGATCGGTAAAATGGGCCAAATCAGCCGCATTGCCGTACGCAGAGGCTGCGTAGGCGCCGACGAGCGGAGAGACGCGGGCCACGATCTCTTCGATCACACCCAGGGCGGCCAGCCCTTCCGGGAACGGGTAATGCAGGCAAAGATCGGTGATGGCGCGGTTGTACGCCAGTACGGGAATGATCGGACGGCTCACGTCCCGTTCGGCGTCTGTCACGCCGATGCCGCGCAAAAAGCGCTTGTACGTCTCCAGGTGCACATGTGCTTCATTCATCCGGCCGTGCTCTTCATACAGGTTGTCCACCAGCGGCATGCGCAGCCGGTAGTCAGGCAGATTGGTCAGGATGGCGGACAAAAAACGGGGGAAATGCTCCACGACGTGATAGATTTGCAAGGCCGCTTCCTTGGCCTGCGCCGGGGAAAACGATCGGTCGTGCAGCGCGAGAAACAGCGGATGCCGCTCCACCTGGTGCCGGGCAAAGAGCTGCTCGGCCAGCTGCTTTACTTCCGTATATGCATTTGTCATAGAATACCTCCTACAGCAAGGTGAGTTCATAGGCGCCCAGCGCCAGGCCGGACGGGACATCTCCGTAAGCGTAGGCGGTGGAGCGCAGCTTGATAAACAACGGGTGTCGATACCTCTCCGCCAGCTGCGGGGAGACGCCGGTAAAGACATAAGGGTACGCCTGCCGGTGAAAGCGGGCCAGATAGGCGAAAAACGTCCGTCGCCTGTCTTCTCCGTCCGCGCTGGCGTAATAGGCGAGGTAGGCGTGCAGAAACGGCGCTCCGGGACCAGGCAGGGCTGCGATCCCGCGCCACCGACAGGCACCATGGATCAGGCGCAGTGGAAGGGGGAGCATACGGGTGACGACCAGTCGGCGCTCCGATGATTGGTCGATGACTTTGCAGACGGCGCGCAGTTTGCCGCCATCATGCAGGCCCAAAAACCAGCCATCCCGGCGCAAAAAACGGTCGCGGTCGGCGTACGCAAACGCAGTGTCCGCTGACCAGCGCTCGTAACAGGACCACGCTTCCTCGCCGTCAATCGGAGTTACACGACGCCAGTCTCCGTCCATCGGCCAGAACAGCGGCACGCCAAGGTGGACGATGCGGCCGATGGGGACCGCTTCCGGGAACAAGCTGTTTGCCCGTGTCAGCGGCGAGCGGTGCCGGTTGCTGTCCAGGACGACGGCAAACACCCAGCGGCACACTTGGCCCAGACTCTCCGTAGCATGACCCGCCAGCCGCTGAAAGGCGCGCGTGCCGGTAAAATCAGGATGAATCCTGACATCGTGCAGGTAGAATACGGGCTCTGCCTGGCCGTTCAGAAAGCGGACCTGCTTCGTCACCCCGAAGCAGCCGATCAGACGGCTGCCGCGCCACAGCCCCGTGTATCGCGATTCCCCCCAGCTTTCGCCCAGCCGGAAAAAATCAGGCGAGCGATCTACGACAAACAGGTCGCTGCCCGTATCCGTTGCATGGGCCAGGGCCAGCAGTGCGTCGTTGTGCTCCCTCGTCAATGGGGATGTCGAGTAGTTCATTTCAGCACACCCACGGTAATGCGCTGGTACATCATCGACCGATCGAGGTCGGTCATCTCACGGGAACACGCTTCGTCCACTGCCAGCTGCTCGTAAAATGCCTCTGGAAGGGGAGGAGCGGACAGCATGTTGCGGTACAGCAGGACCGCTTCCCTGCTTTTGGCTTCAAGCACGGCGGCGCAAATCGCCGCACGCTGTGCTTCGTCCGACCAGTCGAAAACATTGGAGAGGAAAAAGGCGTCGATGCCCTGCATTTGTGGCAGTGCCTGCTGCAGGGAGAGCGGCAGCACCCGCAGTTTGTAAAGGTTGCGCTTCGCCGAGGCATAGCCTTCCTCGCTCAGGTAGTGGGGAGCTCCTTCCGGTCTGTCGAGCAGGTACGTTCCAAACATGAGCTGGGTGAAAAAATAGTTGTGGCCAATCAACCGTCGCTCCAGCTCTCTATTGAACATCGCCTCAAAAAATGCGCCAAAGTCCTGTTCCCTGGCCTGGGCAAACATGTGGGCAGGGAAGAACTGCAGGTGGGTGGTTTTGCTCAGCAAAAGACGCACGGCTGTGTGCCAGGCGTCTGTGTTCAGGTAGCGCTCGCGAAAGGCGGCCTGCTCGTCCAAGGTGCGGCAGGAAAGCAGTTCCTGCCAGACCTCGTCGCCGTAGAGGTTGAAGCGAATATTTTGGCTGATGAACCGGTAGAAACGCTCCGTCGCGCCGCACTGGTTCACGCCGAGCGCCAGCAGGTGCGGATGACTGTCCCAAAAAGTGCGGGCGTAATCGGGAAGCAGCGGCGCCAGGCGGCGGTACGTTTCCTGCCGATCCGATCCGTCCGACTCTCTTGCTCCGTCCGTCTCTCCCGCGAACGCCAGGTATTCCTCGCGGCTCATGGTCCCGATGGCCGCTTTTTTCAATTCAATCAGCGCGGCCTGAGCGGGGTTGAAATCGATCGCGTAAATCGTCTGCACATCGTCGCGCAGCAGGGAAAACGCCGTACACCCCCCGGACCCGATGACGGCGACCGTTTTCGGACGGTACCGGTCCGCAAGCGTTCGTTCCACCATGCTGTCTTCGCGAATCTGTGCAAAATACAGGTCAGTCACGGGCAGCGCCCTCCTTAAATTTTCGTAGCATCACCGGACGAAACCGCTCCCAGTGCGCGAGCATCAGCCGGCCGCGTTCCAACTCCTGCATGAGCCGGGAGCGGGATGAAGCATCGGCGGGGCAGATGAGCAGCAGGATCTGGCTGTCTCCTTGGTCCATCCGTACGCCCCTGGCGTGCAGCCAGCTCATCACTGAATCGCAGCCAACCGCCGGGCGGTACAGGGTATGGCTGCTGCGCGAAGTGAGGTTGTCCGGCCTAAACCCGTCGATATGCCCAATCCGTTCGACGAATGCCTGTGCCGTTTGCCGAACGGTCGGGGGAATTTCGCGGGTGTGAAGCAGCGGGTACGACCGCGGAAACAGGGTTTTGCAGACGAGCAGCAGGGCGGGATTCTGCAGTTCGGCCATGAAGTGAAGCGGCTCGTCCGGCCAGGTGTCCATTGCGCTGCGGAAGAAATGAAGCAGCATCGGCAGATAGGCCTTCCGCAGGGAGAACAAGGGGCCCAGGTAGACAAACCGGCCGTGGTCTGTCTGAAACCGCTGTATCAATTGAAAAGAGGCCAGTCCGGTTTCGTCATGGGCCATCAGCACTGCGTCATACAGGGGAAAGCGCTCCGCCAGGTAGGCGGTTTGGTCGCAGTGGGGAAAAGCGCGGTTGGCCGTCTCCACCAACATCTGTCTGTCAGCGGCGGACAGGGCGGTGAGCAGACGGCTGGAAAACTGGATCACGACCCCACTCCTTCCAGATTATTCTCAACTCACCATTTGATTGTAATTCTTCTGACGCTTTGCTGACAAGCACACTGGAAAAGTGTCCGAAAATATGATCCGCTTGCTTGCGAGGGATAGCGGCATCCTGTACACTATGAAAATGGTTCACGACATCTCGCCAGTCCGTTTTTTCTCTGGATGGTGCGCGAGCGGAACCGGATTACATACCTGTGTGCCGCCAAGGTGCGGGAGTGATGCAGATCGACTTCTAAAGCAATCTTTTGCACCACATCGAGCGGCTTTGCATGCAGCGATCTGTAATGGTAGGTAAAACACGTATCCATGTACAAGGAGAGACCTGTTATGAGCACAATCGCAATCAATCAACGGCTGGTTGCACCGGTGAAAATCAAACTGCTGCACCAAGACGCCGTCATTCCCCGCTATGCACGGGCGTTTGACGCCGGCTTCGACCTGGTGGCAGTGGAGGATGTCTTGATACCGCCTGGGCAGACGGCAAAGATCCCCACAGGGCTTGCCTTTGCCCTGCCGGATGGTTACGAACTGCAGGTGCGGCCTCGTTCCGGCATCAGCGCCAAGACAAAACTGCGCATCAGCAATGCACCTGGTACCGTAGACGCCGGATACCGGGGGGAAGTGTGCGTGCTGATGGACAACACCCGCATGCCGTCCGGCGAAATCGGCGATACCTGCCTGGACGTCAGTGAAAAAACGGTGAAAGTCGACCGGGAAGTAGACAGCCACACCTATCTGATCCGCAAAGGCGACCGCATCGCCCAGGGCGTGCTGGCCCTCGTCCCATTGGCACAGTTTGAAGTCGTGGACGAGCTTGATGAGACGGAGCGCGGCGCTGGCGGGTTTGGCAGCAGCGGTGTCCAGTAAGTCTTCCGGACCGATTCCCAAGCAGTAACACCCTTGACCGCCTGTCTGTCATGACAGGGTCAAGGGTGTTTTTATTGGATTCCTATTTTACACTCAGAGGGATGGCCTCTGTGGTACAATGAGCAGAAAATGGAAGGGAGGTGGTCTTTGTGGAAGTGGTATCCGTCAATGCAGGAAAGCCGCAGTCTGTCACCTATCAGGGCAAGGAGCTGAGCACCGGCATATTCAAACAGCCGGTAAATGGTCCCGTCTATCTGGACTGGACGCAGTTGGAGGGTGACGGGCAGGCTGACCTGCGCTACCACGGCGGCCCCGACAAGGCCCTCTGTGTCTACAGCGCCGATCATTATCCGCATTGGGAAAACGTGCTGAAACAGCCCTTGATTCCCGCTGCATTCGGGGAAAACATCACGGTTCGCGGGCTGACAGAAGAAGCGGTCTGCATCGGGGACATCTTTCAATTGGGGGAGGCGGTGGTGCAGGTGAGCCAGCCGCGCCGTCCCTGTTTCAAACTAAACGTCAGGTACGGACGGACCGATCTGGTAGATCTCGTGCAGCAGACCGGATTCAGCGGCTTTTACTTCCGCGTGCTGCAGCCGGGCCTGATCGGGACGGACATGCCGTTTCGCCTGCTTGAGCGGCAGCATGCAGAGGTAAGCGTCGCCTTTGTCAACCGGATCAGGTATCACGACAAGGGCAACCGCGCCGCCATCGAGCGGATACTGGCGGTAAAGGAACTGTCTGACAGTTGGCGCGCGGCATTTGAATCGAGACTGTCGGCAGGACAAGCGTAAACGGACAGACTGCATCGGCTGTTCGCGGCCCCATCACCTAGCGCAGCGGACCTTGTCTGCATCTTTGCGGCACCCATACAGAGGGTGTCGTATTTTTTTCGCGTGCCGAGACGAACGCTGCCCATGCTGGACGCATAGGGTAAATTGACGTCACTGGTGCCCGACTGGATTATGGGGGAAAAAAGGGTTGACAGGGAGAAAAAAGCGGAAATACAATACATATAATTCCGATTAAATTACTATGACTTTATCTGGGGGAGTAACAGGCATGGACCATTCGAAACATGTTCGCCGACCGTTTTACAAATCACTGCTGCCAATCGTCCTGGCGTTCAGTCTGGCCGGCTGTGGCGGGGCGTCGGGTGGAGAGCAGACTGGTTCCGGTACGGGTGTCGAGCTTCTCAACGTCTCCTACGACCCGACCCGTGAATTGTATCAGGATATCAATGAACACTTTGCAAAGTATTGGAACGAGAAAACGGGACAGATCGTTACTATCAAGCAGTCTCACGGGGGATCGGGGAAGCAGTCCCGCTCCGTCATCGACGGTCTGGAGGCGGATGTCGTGACGCTGGCTCTGGCCTATGACATCGACGCCATCGCCCAATACGGCCTGCTGCCCGCTGAATGGCAGAAACGCCTGCCGGACAACAGCTCGCCGTACACATCCACGATCGTCTTCCTGGTGCGCAAGGGCAACCCGAAACAAATCAAGGATTGGGACGATCTGGTGAAGCCGGGCATCTCTGTCATCACCCCCAATCCCAAAACATCGGGCGGCGCCCGTTGGAATTATCTTGCCGCCTGGGGATATGCGCTGAAGAAACATAACGGCGACGAAACGAAAGCCAGAGAGTTTGTCACCGCCCTGTTGAAAAACGTACCGGTGCTCGACTCCGGCGCGCGCGGCGCCACCACCACCTTTGTGGAACGGGGCATCGGCGACGTGCTGCTCGCCTGGGAAAACGAAGCCTACCTGGCGATCAACGAGCTGGGCAAGGACAAATTTGAAATCGTCAATCCGTCTGTCAGCATCCTGGCGGAACCGCCCGTCGCGGTGGTGGACAAAAACGTCGACAAACACAACACGCGTGAGGTTGCCGAAGCGTATCTCCAGTTCCTCTACAGCAAAGAGGGGCAGGAGTTGGCCGCCAAGCATTACTACCGTCCCCGTTCCGAAGAAGTGAGAAAGGCAAATCAAGACAAGTTTCCCGACATTGAGCTGTTCACCATCGACGAAGTGTTCGGCGGCTGGGAGAACGCCCAGAAGACCCATTTTGCGGACGGAGGCGTGTTTGACCAGATTTACCAACCTTGATTATCTCGATTTTGTTGTTGTAGGGAGTGCCATCCATGAACAAATCTAAGCGAACCAGAGGGGTCTTGCCCGGATTTGGTCTGACCATGGGCTATACCGTGATTTACTTGAGCCTGCTGGTGCTGATCCCGCTCTCGGTCCTGTTCCTGAAGACCTCCAGCATGACGTGGGACCAGTTTGTCGACACGGTGATGAATCGGCGGGTGATCGCGTCGTTTCAGGTCAGTTTCCTGACCTCCTTTTTCGCGGCGTGCCTGAATGCGGTGTTTGGCGTGCTCGTGGCCTGGGTGCTGGCACGGTACCAGTTTCCGGGGAAGCGGGTGATTGACGGGATCGTCGACCTGCCGTTCGCCCTGCCCACCGCCGTGGCGGGGATCGCGCTGGCCACCATTTATGCGGAAACCGGCTGGATCGGTCAGTGGTTTGCCGTCTTGGGGATTAAAATCGCCTATACACCGCTGGGCATTTTGGTGGCACTGACATTTATCGGACTGCCGTTCGTGGTCCGAACCGTCCAGCCGGTCCTGCAAGACTTGGACAGACAAGTGGAAGAAGCCGCGGCGACACTGGGAGCGACGCGGTGGCAGACGTTTACCCGCGTGATACTGCCTCATCTGCTTCCGGCGGTGGTTACGGGATTCGCGCTGGCGTTTGCGCGAGCACTGGGTGAATACGGCTCCGTCGTGTTTATTTCCGGAAACATGCCGCTGAAGACCGAGATCGTGCCGCTGTTGATCATGACCAAGCTGGAGCAGTTCGACTACACGGGGGCAACGGCCATCGCCTCTGTCATGTTGGTCGCTTCATTTGTGATGCTGCTGGTGATCAATTACCTGCAGTGGAAGACGAATAAACTGAACGCTGCCCGATCGGAGGGATAACCTTTGACCAAACAGACGGAACCTGTTGTCGTGCGCTGGCTGTTGATCGGCACTGCCCTTGTCTTTTTGGGATTGTTTCTGATCGTTCCCTTGATCGCGGTCTTTTCCCAGGCCTTCCGCCAGGGGGTGGACGTGTTTCTCGAAGCGGTGCGCGATCCGGATACGCTCGCCGCTGTCAAGCTCACCCTGCTGACGGCGGCAATCAGCGTCCCGCTCAACGTCGTGTTCGGGGTGGCAGCGGCGTGGGCGATCGCCAAGTTTTCCTTCCGCGGAAAAAACGTGCTGCTGACGCTGATCGACCTGCCATTTGCCGTCTCGCCGGTCATCTCCGGATTGATTTTCGTACTGCTGTTCGGCAGTCAGGGGTTGTTTGGCCCCTGGTTGGAGGCGCACAATCTGAAAATCATCTTCGCCGTGCCGGGGATTGTGTTGGCGACCACGTTCGTCACCTTTCCATTCGTCGCCCGTGAGCTGATCCCGGTCATGGAGGCGCAGGGGAAGGACGAGGAGGAGGCTGCGCTGTCGCTGGGGGCAAACGGTTGGCAGACGTTTTTCCGCATCACGCTGCCCAACGTCAAGTGGGGGCTGTTATACGGTGTGATTCTCTGTAACGCCCGGGCGATGGGAGAGTTTGGCGCCGTGTCAGTCGTCTCCGGCCACATTCGCGGTCAGACCAACACCCTGCCCTTGCATGTGGAGATTCTGTACAACGAGTACAACTTTGTCGCCGCGTTTGCCGTCGCCACGCTGCTGGCCGCCCTGGCACTGGTGACGCTGGTGGTAAAAAGCGTCATCGAATGGAAGACAGAGCGGCAAGAGCAGGCGGAGGCACCTCAGTTTCATGCGATGGGAGAGGCTAGCTGATGAGCATAAAAGTGGTCAACATCACCAAATCATACGGGTCGTTTACGGCCGTCAAAGACGTCAGCCTGGAAATTCCCGAGGGCAAGCTGGTCGCGCTGCTGGGGCCGTCCGGCTCGGGCAAGACGACGCTGCTCAGGTTGATTGCCGGTCTGGAGTCGCCGGACCGAGGGCAAATTTACTTCAACGGGGAGGACAACACGCATCGCGACGTGAGAGAGCGCCGCGTCGGGTTTGTCTTCCAGCATTACGCGCTGTTTCGGCACATGACCATTTTTGACAACGTCGCGTTCGGCCTGACCGTCCGCCCGCGCAAGTTCCGGCCGTCAAAAGAAGAGATACGCGAACGGGTCCATGAACTCTTGCGCCTGGTTCAGCTTGAGGGATTGGCCCACCGCTATCCGTCCCAGCTTTCCGGCGGACAGCGGCAGCGGGTCGCGCTGGCCAGGGCGTTGGCTGTCGAGCCGAAGTATCTCCTGCTGGACGAACCGTTTGGGGCGCTGGACGCCAAAGTACGGCAGGATTTGCGCCGCTGGCTTCGCCGCCTGCACGAAAAGCTGAAGCTGACGATCGTGTTTGTTACACACGATCAGGAAGAGGCGCTGGAGCTGGCCGACAGTGTGGTGGTGATGAACGAAGGGCGGGTGGAGCAAACCGGCTCGTCGCAGGAGGTATACCACCAACCGGCCAATCCATTCGTCTACGGCTTCCTCGGCAGGGTCAACCTGTTTCAGGGGCGCATCCGCGGCGGCAAAGTGACCCTGGGGGATGCGGAGTTTACGGCGGAATGGTCCAATCAATCCGAGGAACTTCCAGCCGTCGGCTACGTCCGTCCGCACGATGTGGAGCTCAGCCGGACGCCGCAGCACGCGCAGAGCCTGGCCGCCGAGGTGCGGCACATCTACGCATTGGGGTCGCTCATGAGGCTGGAGCTGAAGCGGCTGGATACCCAGGAGACGTTGGAAGCGGAAGTGACCCTGCAGCAATTTGCCGAGCTGAACGTCCAGACGGGCGACACCCTGTACATTACGCTGCGCAACGTGTATGTCTACGTGGAGCCGGAGAACCGGTTTGTCCAGGCGGCGCTGCCGGCTGCCTCCGCGCTGGCTCTGCGGGCAAACGGTTAGGAGAAAAACATGAAAAAACCGGTCTGCGGTGCGGACCGGTTTTTTATGACCGTTATTCCCCGCGCTGTTTGGAGCGCGTTTCTTCTTTACCGATCGTAGTAGAGGACCGGGTTTGCGACGGATTTTCCTTGTCGCCTTGTTCGTTTTTGACTCCGTTATGCTTGGACATCTGTTTCCACCCCTTTCCGCGATTGGCATGGGCTGTATCGGTAGTGTGCCCGCGATGCCGTTGTTCTATCAGCGTAGGAAGGGAACGTGCCGCTGTCCGCTGCGTCTGCTGTTTCAGCCGGCGAAGTCGCGACGCCCGATCGACTTGCCTTTTTGCAAAACAGAACAGGTTCTGCTAAGATAAATGTTTGAACGATTGGAAAAAGGCAGGTATTGCGATGATTAGCACACATAACGTGACGCTGCGTTACGGCAAGCGCGTCCTGTTTGAAGACGTCTCTATCAAGTTTACACCCGGCAACTGCTACGGCCTGATCGGCGCAAACGGCGCCGGGAAGTCCACGTTTTTAAAAATTCTCGCCGGAGAAATCGAGCCGACCAGCGGACACGTTTCGGTGACGCCCGGCGAACGGATCGCCGTGCTGAAACAGAACCACTTCGAGTTCGACGAATACGAGGTGCTGAAAACCGTCATCATGGGGCACAAGCGCCTCTATGAAATCATGGAAGAGAAAAACGCGCTCTACATGAAGCCGGACTTCAGCGAGGAGGACGGCATGCGCGCGTCCCAACTGGAAGCGGAGTTTGAGGAGCTGAACGGCTGGATGGCCGAAGCTGACGCCGCTGAACTGCTCACCGGGCTGGGCATCCCGGCCGAGCTGCACGACAAAAAGATGAAAGATCTCACCGGTAACGAAAAAGTGCGCGTGCTGCTCGCCCAGGCGCTTTTCGGCAACCCGCACATTCTGCTCCTTGACGAGCCGACCAACCACCTGGACATCGAATCGATCCGCTGGCTGGAAAACTTCCTGGCTGACTACGAAAACACGGTCATCGTCGTCTCCCACGACCGTCACTTCCTGAACAAGGTGTGCACGCACATCGCCGACATCGACTTTGGCAAAATCCAGCTGTACGTGGGCAACTACGATTTCTGGTACGAATCCAGCCAACTGGCGCTGAAGATGGCCAAGGAACAGAACAAAAAGAAGGAAGAGAAAATCAAGGAACTGCAGGAGTTCATCGCCCGGTTCAGCGCCAACGCCTCCAAGTCGAGGCAGGCGACCTCCCGCAAGAAGCTGCTGGAGAAGATCACGCTGGAGGACATCAAACCGTCCAACCGCCGCTATCCGTTTATCAATTTCAAGCCCGATCGGGAAGCGGGCAAGAACCTGCTGGCGATTGAGGGCTTGAGCAAGACGGTCGACGGCGAAAAGCTGTTCGAAAACCTGACGCTGACGATCAACAAAGGGGACAAAGTGGCCTTTGTCGGCCCCAACGAGCTGGCCAAAACCACGCTGTTCCGCATTTTGATGGGCGAAGTCGAGCCGGACAGCGGCACGTTTGAGTGGGGAGTCACCACGTCCCGGGCGTATTTCCCAAAGGACAACTCCGAGTATTTCAATACCGACCTGACCCTGGTCGATTGGCTGCGTCAGTATTCCAAAGAACAGGACGAGACATTTATCCGCAGCTACCTCGGCCGGATGCTCTTCTCCGGCGACGAATCGCTGAAAAAGGCAAACGTCCTCTCCGGCGGCGAAAAGGTGCGCTGCATGCTTGCGAAAATGATGCTCTCCGGCGCCAACGTGCTGATTCTGGACGAACCGACCAACCACCTGGACCTGGAGTCGATTACGGCGCTGAACAACGGGCTGATCGACTTCGAAGGCACGATTTTGTTCGTCTCCCACGACCACCAGTTCGTGCAGACGATCGCCAACCGCATTATCGAAATCACACCGAAAGGCGTCATCGACAAGTTGATGACCTACGATGAATACCTGGAAAGCGAAGAGATCAAGCGGCTGCGCGAAGAACATTACGCGTAAGGCCGGTCGTTTTCCCCCTATGCCCCCGGCTCTTCCTTTGTGAGGAGCAGGGGCTTTTTTTGTCTGTCTCCCGGCTAAAGAATTCCTCATCCAGCGCTGTGCACGGTCAGCGCGATGCGAAACAGAAGCTGGTCCCGGCCGCATTCCGGCTGCAGGCCGGTCAGCTCGCGGATCAGATGCAGCCGGTACTTGACGGTGTTTTTGTGCACGAACAGTTTTTCCGCCGCCACCGCGTGATTGCCATCGGCCTCCAAAAACGCGCGCAAAGTGCGAACGAGCTGTCCGTTCCGCTCCCGGTCGTAGCGGTTCAGACTGTTCAGACATTCATCGGCCAGGCGCCTGGCTTCCTGTTCGGGGCTCGCTGCAAACAGCACCCGTTCCAGGCCCAGCCGGGCAAACCATCGCACGACCAACGGCGCTGATTGGCCGTCGGCGGAGGCATTCGAGACGGCGTTCAGGGCGGCCCGGCACGCGATCACCGCTTCCCGATAACTGTGCGGGACGGCCTCCAAACCGGGATGGAGGCGTCCGATGCCCAAACAGAGCGGGCGCGTATGACGGCGGGCGATGCGCTTAACGCTCTCCACGGCCTCTGGGGATGGCTCCGCCGAGCCCGCGTCGGCGGGGAACAGGAGCAGAATCCGGTTCTCACGGTCCAGGCCGCAGAGTACGGACGGGGAGATATGTTCCCACTCGCTCCGCAGCGCCTCCAATAGAGAAACCCGCTCCCTCCAGGTGTGCATGATGTCGGGAGCGCCGGCATCGCTCAGCACAGCGGCAGCATAGTGGTCCGCCAGGCTCCAGCCGGCTTCTTCTGCTTTGCGGTAGAGGAGGTCGCGCGAAGCGTCACAGCCGCCGACCAGCAAGTGCAGGAAGTCGTTGCGAAAACGCTGGCAGGCCGCTGCGAGCGTCTGGTGCCGCTCGATTTCCAGCGAAAGCAGCGCGGCTGTCTGTTCTATCGCCACCTTTTCCCACGGGTGGAGGTCACGTTCCACCTCCCACAGCAGGATGGCCCCCTGTGTTTCGCCGTTGTGCAGAAGCCAGCGAATCAGGTGACGATCCCGGTAACGCGTGAGGGGCTCACGGGCGGATGCATTCGGGCCTGTCCGGCCGAGCAGCTTTTCCAGCGGCGGTGCGTGGGTGACAGAGGCAGGTACGTCCAGCTTTTTCCGAGGGGTACGCAGGTAGATACTGATTGGCCGCTCCAGGATGTGATACAGCAGTTCGGCCAGATTTTCCACACTCCCTCCGCTGGTGAGATGGCGGTGAAACCGTTCGTAGATGGCGTGGGTCCGGTCCAGTTCCTGCCGTTGTTTGGCGTTGATGTAGCTGGTGACCGGCACGATCACATCCGACCAGCCCTTTTCCATGGGAAACGAAAGCACCGGCATCTGCCTTTCATTGGCACGGTCAATCACCGCTTCCGGGAGCGCGTCGATGTACCGGCCCAGCTTGATGGCAAACCCAGGTGTTCCCCGTTCCGCCAGGGCGTCGATCAACTGGATCAAGCCGGAAGCGGTTTCCCGCCCTTGGGCGACAAACGGAAAACCGGTCGTCAGGACAAATTCTCCCGGTCGCAGCCAGAGATGGCCGTCGGGTGAATCAAACGACGTGACCCCGTGCAGTTCCTTGTCCAGAAACGCTTCCCCGGCCAACACATCAGTGGTGTCCATGCCGGCCACCTCGATCAATTCACGCACAGTAATCATCTGACTCCTCCCCATACGCTGCATGTGTCGTTCGTTGGTCCCGCAGACAAAAAGCGCCGGTTCTTTCTGGCTGACGGGACAAAGGAAAAGAGTGAATCTTTCGATAATAGTAGCATACAAGTCCGACAAGCCGGCCGGCAATGGGACAAACCGCATACCAAAAGGGGGATGAGAATGAAGGTCAAATATGCGCTGGGTGCGCTGCCGTTTATTGGAATGCTGGGCGGGGTGGCGTTTGTCAACCGGGTGGAACCGTACGTGTTGGGCATGCCTTTTGTGCTGTTTTGGATTGTCATGTGGGTGGTGCTGACCTCGCTTATCATGTTGGCCGTCAACAAGCTGGACCAATCCGACAGAAAGGGGGAGAAGCTGTGAATCCGGCACTCGTCATCCTTTTTCTGTTTCTTGCCCTGTCGCTTTTCCTCGGCATCCGCGCCCAGAGAGGAAAAGACATGAACATGGAGCAGTGGACGGTAGGCGGGCGCGGCTTTGGATCGGTCTTCATCTTCCTGCTCGTTGCCGGCGAGATCTACACCACATTCACGTTTCTGGGCGGCAGCGGCTGGGCGTACTCGAAAGGCGCCCCCTCCTACTACGTGCTGGCATACATTTCGCTTGCGTACGTGCTGTCCTACTGGCTGCTGCCGCCTATCTGGCGGTACGCCAAGGAGCACAGGCTGGTTTCCCAACCCGATTTTTTCGTCAGCAAGTACAACAGTCCGATGCTCGGCATCCTTGTCTCCACGGTTGGCGTGCTGGCGATCATTCCATACCTGGTGCTGCAGTTTAAAGGGCTCGGGATTATCGTGTCGGAGACCTCGTACGGGACGATTGCTCCGACGGCCGCCGTCTGGATCGGCGTGCTGGCGGTGACCATCTACGTCATGATCTCCGGCATTCACGGCTCCGCCTGGACGGCGGTAATCAAGGACATCATGATCTTTTTCGTGGTCGTCTTCCTCGGACTGTATCTGCCCTATCACTACTACGGCGGGATACAGCCGATGTTTGAAGCGGTGGATGCGGCCAAGCCGGGCTTCTTGATTTTCCCTGACGAAGGGATGAGCATCTCCTGGTTTGTCTCCACCGTGCTCTTGACCGTGTTCGGGTTTTACATGTGGCCGCATACGTTCGGCTCCGTGTTTTCCGCCAAAAATGAAAACGTGTTTCGCAAAAACACGGTCGTGCTGCCGCTTTATACCCTGATGCTGCTGTTCGTCTTCTTCGTTGGATTCACCGCGATCCTGCAGGTTCCCGGACTGCAGGGAGCGGAGGGCGACCTGTCGCTTTTGCGGCTGTCGATACGGACGTTTGACCCCTGGGTGGTGGGACTGATCGGCGCGGCCGGTTTGCTCACGGCCCTGGTGCCCGGGTCGATGCTGCTGATGACGGCTGCCACCCTGTTGGCGAAAAACGTGATCCACGTGTTTGTGCCTGCGGCCACAGAAGAGCGGATCGGCCGCATCGCCAAAGGGCTGGTGCCCGTGCTCTCGCTGATCTGCCTGTATTACACGCTGAGCGGGGGAGAGGCGCTGGTCACGCTGCTGTTGATGGGATACAGCCTGGTGACGCAGTTGTTTCCGGCGCTGCTGTTCAGCCTGCCCGCACGTCCGCTGGTCAACAAGTACGGTGCGTTTGCGGGCATTGCCTGCGGCGTGCTGACGGTTGTCTACGTGACGGTGGCCGATGTGACGATAGGCACCCTGTTTCCATCGCTGCCGGCCTTCATCAAGGACATCAACGTGGGCGTGATTGCCCTGCTCATCAACGTGGCGGTGATGGGGGTGGTCCATGTCCTGACCGCCCGGCTGACAGCGTCCGGGACTCGGGCAGCGGCGGAAAAGTCGCCGACAATCTAGGGGCAGGAAAAGGGAGGGGATGAGATGGCTGACATCGTTTTTCTGAACGGACAGGTAGTGACGGCAGACACGCAAAACCGCGTGGCGGAAGCGGTGGCGGTGAGCGGAAACCGTATCGTCGCCGTGGGCGGAGACGAAGAGATGCGCCGCCATGTGCACGCGGGCACGCGCGTGATTGATCTGGAAGGCAGGAGTCTCCTGCCGGGATTCATCGACGCCCACCTGCACATCACACTCTACGGCACGAACAAATTGGGGGTGGACTGCAAGGCGGCGGGCATCGACTCGGTGGACGGCCTGCTGGAGGCGTTGAAGCGGCAGGCGGAACGGACGCCGGCGGGATCGTGGGTGCGCGCCTCCGGATTTGACGAAAACCGGATGAAGGAACGGCGTTACCCTACCAGGCAGGAACTGGACGAGGTGTCGACGGAGCATCCCATTTTCGTGATGCGGACCTGCGCCCATCACTCCGTCGTCAACAGCCGGGCGCTCGCCTTGGCCGGGTTTGACGAACATACGCCCGATCCGCAGGGGGGACGGCTTGACCGGGACGAGACGGGGGCGCTGACGGGACTATTGGTGGAAACGGCGCACATGAAGATGTTTGAAACGGCGGCATTTAGCGAGGAAGAGTACCGGAGAGCCCTGCGCCTGGCTTCGGACGATTTTGTGGCCGCGGGCATCACCAGTGTGCACGACGCGGGCGGATACGGGCCGGACAACCTGCGGGCGATGCAGAAAGCGGTGCGGAGCGGCGACGTAAAAGTGCGGATCTACGCGATGATCTGCGCGTTGAACGAGTCAGACGCCTTCGTCCGCCGCATGATGGAGGCAGGTGTCGTGACAGGGTTGGGAGACGAGCGGTTTCGGATTGGCCCCGCCAAAGTGTTCGTGGACGGAGCCAGCACCGCAGCGACGATGGCGATGCGGCAGCCGTACGACAACCGTCCCGGCGACTGCGGAATCCTCTACTACAACCGGGACGAGCTGCATACGATTTTGGGAGAAGCGCATGCAAAAGGGTTCCAGATTACCGCTCATGCACAGGGGGACCGGGCCATTGACCTGCTGCTCGACTGTATCGAGGACGCGCTGCGCAAACATCCGCGGGGCAACCACCGCCACCGCATCGAGCACGCCGGCGTCTCCGCCCCCGACTTGGTCGAGCGGATGGCCCGTCTTGGCGTCGTGCCGATTCCCAATCCCGCCTTTCTCTACGAGTACGGCGACGGTTACGTCCGGAGCATCGGCGATCGGGTCAGCCACATGTATCCCGTCGGCGACTTTTTCCAAAGCGGTATCGTGTCGGCAGGGGGTTCAGACTGCCCGGTGACGGATTTTTCACCGCTGTTGGGCATTCACGCCGCCGTCAACCGCAGGAGCAAAAGCGGACGGGTCGTGGGGGACCGTCAGCGGATCGGGGTGATGGAGGCGATTCGCCTGTTTACCGTAAACGGCGCCTACGCCAGCTTTGAAGAGGACATCAAAGGCAGCATCGAAGCGGGAAAACTGGCTGATCTGGTCGTCTTGAACGGGCGGATTCTCGACGCAGCACCGGAGCGGATCAGGGACCTGCAAGTGGAGCTCACCATGATCGACGGAGAGATTGTCTACCAAAAACAGGGCAGGGAGGTCAGGAAGGGATGAATACCGAGGCAGGAGCGCTTGCGATCAACCGGGAACGCTTGCAGCAGCGGATCGAGGCATTGGCGCAAATCGGCAAAATCGGGGAGACGGGGGTGTGCCGGCTGGCGCTGTCCCCCGAGGACCGGGCGGGCGTGGAACTGGTCAAACGCTGGATGGAGGAGGCGGGACTCACGACGCGGATCGACCACTTTGGCAACCTGATCGGGCGGCTGGAGGGAAGACAGCCGGATGCGCCGGTGCTGATGATCGGCTCGCACATCGACTCCCAGCCGTATGGCGGCCGTTTTGACGGCACGATCGGCGTGCTCGGCGGGCTGGAGACGGTGCAGACGATGATCGAAAACGGATTTCAGCCAGAGCGGCCGATTGAGGTGGTCGCATTTTGCGATGAAGAAGGCTGCCGGTTTCAAAAGGGGCTGTTCGGCTCTCGCGGCATCCTCGGGCAGGTGGAGGCCGAAGAGTTGGAACGAACGGACAAAAACGGCATCTCGCGCAGACAGGCCTTGATCGACTTTGGCTGTGACCCGGAGCGGCTTGCCGACTCCGTCTATCCGGCCGGGGCAATCGGGGCGTATCTGGAACTGCACATTGAGCAGGGGCCGGTACTGGATCAGGCGGGGCAGCCCGTCGGCATTGTCACCGGCATCTCCGGTCCGCTCTGGTGGACTGTGGAATTTGCCGGCTTTGCCGGTCACGCCGGCTCCGTGCCGATGTCGATGCGACGTGACGCCTTGGTGGGGGCCGCCAAGGTAATTGCCGCCCTGAACAAGATCGCCAGTCAGGACCCGAACGCTCCCACGGTGGGAACCGTCGGCCATCTGGAGGTCTTCCCCGATTCGCGCAACATCATCCCGGAGCGGGTCAGGTTCAGCATCGACCTGCGCGATATCGACCTTGACCGGCGAAACCGGCGGGAGGCGGAACTGCGCGAGGTAATCGAACAGACCGCGGTCGAATGCGGACTTGCGTACACGATCACCGAAGACACAAACAGCGAGCCGCGCTACTGCGCCGAGTGGATCAAGGCAGTGATGCGGGAGGAAAGCAAACGGATGGGACTTACGACGCCCGAACTGATGAGCGGCCCGTTCCACGACGCCTTGGCGCTTTCCTACGCTTGCGAGTACGGGATGATTTTCGTCCGCTGCAAGGACGGCATCAGTCACAACCCGCAGGAGTATGCCTCCCCCGAAGACATCGCGCTCGGCACTGAACTGTTGTACCGCACCGCCTTGCGGATGGCCGCGCTCCGATAGGCGTTAGTGAACGCCGGCTGTCATGGGTTTCGCCAATCGGCATTTCTCCATACGGCTGTCTGTCCTGGTACAGACAGCCGTGTTCCGTATTCAGGATACCTGCGGCAAAAGTGCGGCCGCAGGAAGACTTTGGCGCGCTTTTTTGCTATAGTTTAGCTATCACGAATATTGCGAGGAGGAAATCGTCTTCATGAAGATGCGCGTCTCCGCGGTGCAGTATCACCTGCATACCATACAAAGTTTTGATGAATTTGCCCGCCAGGTGGAGCACTACGTGAAAACGGCGGAGGAGTACGAAACGGAATTCCTGCTGTTTCCGGAACTGTTCACCACGCAGCTGATGTCAATTGGCGACGGGACAGGCAGCGCCCTGCCCATTACCGCCCTCCCATCGTTTACGGAGGACTACGTCAATCTGTTCTCCACGCTGGCCGCCCGGCATGGCATGCACATCATCGGCGGCACCCACATCATTGAAGAAAACGGCCGGCTCTACAACACAGCCTTCCTTTTTTACCCGGACGGACGTGTCGGCCGTCAGAAAAAGGTCCACATCACCCCGTGGGAAATCAAGGGATGGAACATGGGCGCAGGAGACGGACTGGAGATTTTCGAGACGGAGAAAGGGAAAATCGCCGTGATCATTTGCTACGACATCGAGTTTCCCGAACTGGTGCGGATGGCCAAGGCGCGCGGTGCCGACGTCATCTTCTGCCCGTCGTGCACCGACGATCGGCACGCGTTCCACCGCGTCCGCTACACCAGCCATGCGCGCACCATTGAAAACCAGGTGTACGTAGTCGTCACGGGCACTGTCGGCTCGCTGCCTACGGTCGATTTCATGCGGGCCAACTTTGGGCAAGCGGCCGTGCTGACGCCCAACGACGTGCCGTTCCCGCCGCGCGGCGTCCTGGCAGAAGGGGAGATCAACCACGACATGATCGTCACCGCCGACCTGGATCTGCAGCTCCTGTACGACGTGCGGGAAAAAGGCTCCGTCACCACCTGGCGCGATCGCCGCATCGACCTGTATCCTGATTGGAAGTAAAACGGAGGGAAGCCTCATGTACCGCAAAGAGCTGTACGTCTTTGATCAGGACAAGCCGGTCAAGGCGATGATCCGCAATTATACGCCGGACGACTTTGACGAGCTGATCCGGATCCAGCAGGAGAGCTTTCCGCCGCCGTTTCCCTCGGAACTGTGGTGGAACAAGGAGCAGCTGACCAACCACGTCACCCTGTTTCCCGAGGGAGCCGTCTGCGTCGAGGTGGACGGCGTTCTCGCCGGCTCCATCACCGGCCTGCTGGTCACGTTTGACCCGGCTCACCCGGACCACACCTGGGAGGAAGTGACCGACAGCGGCTACATTCGCAACCACGATCCCAACGGAGACACCCTGTACATCGTGGACATCTGCATCCGTCCGTCCCACCGCAAGCTGGGGCTGGGCAAATGGATGATGCAGGCAATGTACGAACTGGTCGTCCACAAAGGGCTGAAGCGCCTGTTGGGAGGCGGCCGCATGCCCGGCTACGGCCGGTACGCCGACCAAATGACGGCGGAAGCGTACCTGGAAAAGGTGGTAGCGGGGGATCTGAAGGATCCGGTCGTGACGTTTCTGATGCGCTGCGGCCGCACACCCCTGAAAGTGGTGGCCAACTACCTGGAAGACGAAGAATCTCGCAATTACGCTGCGCTGATGGAGTGGAAAAACCCCTTTATGTCCGCAACGAGACAATAGTGCTCCATGCAGACAATCGAGCGCCCATAAATATAGGCGAGGAGGAATAGATCCGTGCAGTACATTCGCATTGCAAGCATTGACGATCCCTTGTTTGCGCGCATGCATCGCCTGATGCAGGAAGTGTTTCCGCCGGAAGAAGTGCTGGCGTTTGACTTGTGGAAAGAACCGCTGGAAGACCCGGGCATCCGCGTATTTGTGGCCGTCCACGAAGGCGAGGTCGTAGGGGCGACCGAGTACCGCTACTACGCCGACCTGAACGTGGCCATGACCGACTTTACGATTATCGGGCGGGAGGGGCTTGGCATCGGACGTTTTCTCGCGCGTGAACGGCAAAAGGACCTGAACGCCCTCGCTGCGGCGCAGGGCAAGCAGTTATACGGCATGTTCGCAGAGATTTACGATCCGTACCGGGTAGAGAACCACGAATTTGGCGGGATCAAGCCGATGGACCCATTCGTGCGGCGGGAAGTGCTGTCCCATTTCGGGTACAAGCGAATTGACTTCCCGTATGTCCATCCGTCCTGGCAAAATGACGGCGAGGCCGTTTCCGGTCTTGACCTGTGCTTCCTGCCGACTAACGAGGACCAGGACAGCCTGGAAGCCGATCTGATCGTCACCTTCCTCACCCGCTACTACGCCGTCCTGCCGCAAAAGCCGCAGGCGTGGGTGGAGATGGTGGAACGCCTGTCCGGAATGGACCGCGTCCCCCTTCGTCCGATCTGACGGGAACGCGGTGGCTGCCGGACACTTGAAAAACTCCTGTGGAGCCGATGGCGCTTCACGGGAGTTTCTTGCACCCACAGAAAATGAACTCGTCCCCACGCCGGGAAAAAGGAGTGACGGGAGATGAAAGCCAAAAATCTGGCCGCCATTCTGCTGTACGTGGCTGTACTATTCCATCTGCTCGGGATGAGCGGGTGGGTAGTCCCCGAGATGGTGCAGCCGATTCAGCTGGCAACGTTGGGGTTGATGCTGGCGGCGCTGGTGGTCCTCAGGCAGAAGAAGCGCAGGACCAAACGGCGAACGGCGCGAAAACCGCCCGCGGAAGTGAACGCCCTGGTGGACCGGGCGCAAGAGGGGGATGCGGCAAAGTGAACAGCAACATCCACATCCAGGCCATTTTGGACGCCTCGCATGACGGCATCATCGCCGTCGACCGGGATTCCACCGTCATCTGGGTAAACAAGAACGCGATCGAAATCCTCGGCCTCCCCGCCGACATCGTCGGAGAGAAGATCACCCGCTACATTCCGAATTCCGACATGCTGCGCATCCTGGCGACCGGCAAAAAGGAGATCGGCGACATCGCTACCGTGCTCAACCGGCAGATCATCATCAACCGCCTGCCGATCATTGTGGATGGCGAGATCGTGGGAGCAGTCTCCACATTCAAGGAGATCACCGACGTACAAAAAATGGAAATGCGCATCCGCAAGCACTACATGGAGAGCGGACTGGAGGCCAAATACCGGCTGGAAGACATCGTCGGCTGCTCGCAGGCCATCCGCGAGGCGAAAGCGTGGGCGGCCAGTTTCGGAAAGACGGAGGCGACCGTACTGATTACGGGGGAGACCGGGACGGGAAAAGAGCTGTTTGCGCAGGGCATTCACCTGGTCAGCCAACGCTCGGCCGGTCCGTTCATCGCCGTCAACTGCGCTGCTCTGCCCGGCAACCTGTTGGAAAGCGAATTGTTCGGCTACGAGGATGGAGCATTCACCGGAGCGCGCAGGGGAGGAAAGCCGGGGCTGTTTGAGCTGGCCCACGGCGGCACCTTGTTCCTGGACGAAATCGGTGAGCTGTCGCTGCCGATCCAGGCCCTTTTGCTTCGCGTCCTGCAGGAGAAAAAGGTGAGGCGAATCGGCGGGGAGCGCATCGTGCCCGTCGACGTGCGGATCATCGCTGCGACCAACCGCGATCTGGAGCAGCAGATAGCGTCCGGCCAGTTTCGCTCCGATCTCTACTACCGGCTGAACGTGCTGACGCTGGAAATCCCTCCGCTGCGAGAGCGGAAAGAAGACATCCCCGACCTGGTCTGGTCGATCATTCACGAGGTGGGCGAGCGAAGAGACAAAGCGATCAGGGAGGTGGACCCGGCGATCTTTGCCCTGCTGGAGCAGCACAACTGGCCCGGCAACGTGCGCGAACTGCGCAACGTGGTAGAGCGCATGGTGCTGTTGTGTCAATCCGACCGCCTGGACGCGTCTGATGCCGAATTTTTTGTCAGCAAAATCCAGCGTGTCCGCGATAGACCGCAGCCGGGCGAATCTGAGGAAGCCATGCTGATTCGGAAAGTTTTGGAAGAGACAAAGGGAAATCGGATGGAGGCGGCGAAGATACTCGGCATGGACAGGACTACTCTGTGGCGAAAGCTGAAAAAGTACGGATACAACGGAACGCGCCGGTGACACATGCTGCATGGATTGCAACACATGTTGCACGTTTTGCAACAACGAGTGTACGCCATGCAACGAGTAGCGACCGTACATGCCACAATACGACTGAAAATTATGAATATACCGACTGTGGTATGGGATTTGCAAGTGAAAAAGGGCATCCTCATGGCAAAGGAGGAGCCACGATGAAGCATTACGCGGTCGCGGTCATTGCCGGAGACGGTATCGGACCGGAGGTGATGGAGGAGGGACTCGCTCTCTTGCAGGCGGCTGCCGAGATTCACGGCGGACTTGCCTTTGAGACCTCGACTTTTCCCTGGAACTGCCGGTATTACCAGGAGCACGGGCGGATGATGCCGGAGGACGGCCTGACGACCCTGCGGCAGTTTGACGTCATCCTGCTCGGGGCGATCGGTGATCCCAGCGTGCCTGATCACATCTCCGTCTGGGAGTTGATCCTTCCGATCCGGCGAGCGTTTCAGCAGTATGTCAATCTTCGGCCGATCAAGCTGCTGCGCGGGCTGGAGAGTCCGCTGCGCTGCAAGGGGCACGCCGATCTCGACTTTGTCGTCGTGCGGGAAAACACAGAAGGTGAGTACTCCAACATGGGCGGACGCCTGCACGAGGGCACACCGTATGAGCTGGCGGTGCAAAACAACGTCTTCACCCGTTACGGCGTGGAGCGGATCGTGCGCTACGCCTATCGGCTGGCAAAAGAAACCGGCAAGCGGCGCCTGACAGCGGCGACGAAGTCCAATGGCATCAACCACTCCATGCCGTTTTGGGACGAAATCGTCAAGGAAGTGAGCCTGGAGTACCCGGAGATTGAGACCCGGCTGACACACATTGATGCGCTGTCCGCCTATTTTGTCAGCTGCCCGGAAACGTTTGACGTCGTCGTCGCCAGCAACCTGTTCGGTGACATCCTGACCGACCTGGGTGCGGCCCTCGTCGGCGGGCTGGGATTGGCCCCGTCCGGCAACATCAATCCGGAAAAAAACTACCCTTCGATGTTTGAACCGATTCACGGATCGGCGCCCGACATCGCGGGCACAGGCACTGCCAATCCGATCGCGACCATCTGGAGCGTGAGCATGATGCTGGATCACCTGGGCGAGCGGGAACTGGGCAGGTTGGTGCTGGACAGCATCGAAGACGTCCTGGCGGAGCGGCGCGTCCGCACGCCGGACCTCGGCGGGACAGCCACCACGCGGGAGATGGGGCAGGCCATCCGTGAACAACTATACCGCAGGGGAGGATGACCTATGGAAAGGACACAGGCACAGGTGCATCACTACCGACTGTACATCGACGGTACATGGGTGGAGACAGACGAGTGCATTCCCGTCACTCACAAGTACACGGGCGAGGTCATCGCCACGATCGCCAAGGCAAAGCGGCAGCACGTGGAAGACGCCGTCACATGCGCGCTGGAGACGTTCCGCCGAAGCACCCTGACGCCGAGCATGCGCGCAGACATCCTGCTGGAGGCAAGCCGGATTGCCGAACAACGCCGGGAGGAATTGGAACTGTCGCTGGTCAGGGAAGTGGGCAAGACACGCAAAGACGCCCGGGGCGAGCTGGACCGTGTCATCAATACACTGCGGCTGTCGGCCGAGGAAGCAAAGCGGATTGCCGGTGAGATGGTGCCCCTCGCGGCTACGCCGGGTGCGGAAAACCGGATCGGCTTTGCCATCCGCGTGCCCAAAGGGGTGATCGGGGCGATTACGCCGTTCAACTATCCGCTGCTCCTCGGCACGCATAAGGTCGCTCCCGCCATCGCCGCAGGCAACACAGTGGTGCTGAAACCGGCGACCGCCACGCCGATCGCGTCCTTTCTGCTGGTGGAACTGTTGGAACAAGCCGGCCTTCCAAAAGGGCACGTCAACATCGTCACCGGCTCCGGCAGCCAGGTGGGAGAATGGATGCTGGACGATCCCCGGATCGCCATGTACACCTTTACCGGCTCGGCGGAGGTGGGCGCCATCATCAAGCAGCGCAGCGGCCTGCGACCCGTGGCGCTGGAGCTGGGCAACAACTCCCCCAACATCGTCCACGAAGACGCCGACCTTGACCTGGCGGCGAAGCTGATCGCCCAGCGCAGCTTTCACAACGCGGGGCAGGCCTGCATCGCCGTGCAGCGAATCCTCGTGGCCGAGCGTGTCGCCGAAGCGTTTACAGAGGCATTCCTGCACGAGGTTCGTCAACTGCGCGTAGGCGATCCGGAAGACCCGGAGACGGACGTCGGGCCGATGATCAGCGAAGCGGAAGCGATCCGAGCGGAAAACTGGGTGCAGGAAGCTGTCGCGCAGGGGGCGGAGCTGCTTTGCGGAGGCCGGCGGGACAAAGCCGTGTTCCATCCGACGGTGCTGACGCGAACCACCCCGGAGATGAAGGTAAATTGTCTGGAGGTGTTCGCCCCGGTCGTCACCATCATCCCCTACCGCACCATCGAGGAAGCCTTTGCCGTCGCCAATGCATCCAGCTACGGCCTGCAGGCAGGCATTTTCACCAACGATTTGAACATTGCCATGCGGGCTGCACGGGTGCTGGAGTACGGCGGCGTCATCATCAACGACGTCTCTACGTACCGCAATGACGTGATGCCCTACGGCGGCATCAAGAACAGCGGTCTGGGCAAGGAAGGGCCGCGCTACGCGATCGAAGAGATGACCGACCTGCGCATGGTCGTGATGAATCTGAAACAGTAGGGGGGGCGTGCCAATGCTGTTGAAAGACAAGGCGGTTATCGTCACGGGTGGCGGTTCCGGCATGGGAAAAGCGATCTGCCGCCGCTTTGTGCGGGAGGGGGCACGGGTGGCCGTCGTCGATTGGAACGGGGAAGCCGCCCGGGAGACAGCCGAAGCGTGCGGCTCTGACGCATGGGCGGTTCCGGCAAACGTGGCCGTTGACGCCGAAGTAAAGGGGATGGTGGAGCGTACAGTTCAGCGCTTCGGCACGGTGGACGCCGTCGTCAACTGCGCCGGGGTGCCGATGACGTTTACCCCGGTCGAGGAGGTGTCGGAAGAGCTGTGGCAGCGGATCATGGATGTCAATGTCAAGTCCATCTACCTGACGTCCAGGTACGTCGTTCCCGTCATGAAACAGCGGGGAAGCGGCGTGATCCTCAACATCTGTTCGATCGCCGGCATCCGCGCCCGCCCGGGACTAAACGCGTACTGCGCCTCGAAGGGAGCGGCGATCATGCTGACCAAGGCGTTGGCAATCGAACTGGCTCCCTACAAGATTCGCGTAAACGGGATCAATCCCGGTCCGGCGGAGACGCCGATGCTGCGCCAATTCATGAGCGGGGATGCGGAGAAAATCTCCAGGGACACGCAGGAGATCTTTGTCAGCAGCGTCCCGCTCGGCAGCCTGATCCAGCCGGACGATATCGCTCATGCTGCTCTTTATCTGTGCAGCGACTTGTCCCGAATGGTGACCGGGGAAATTGTCAACGTGGACGGCGGGCGGGGAATTTAAGTGAAAGCGAGGGGAACGCATGACAAACGAGCCGCTCATTCGCATAGAAAACGTCTCGTTTTCCTATCAGGTGAACCACGAACAGCAGATTCCCGTCCTGCACGGCGTCTCCTTTGAGGTGTACCGGGGTGAACACCTGGCCATTATTGGCCACAACGGCTCGGGAAAATCGACGATCTCCAAACACCTCAATGGCATCTTGACGCCGCGGGAAGGCGATGTTTGGGTAAACGGCATCAATACCCGGGACAAGAAGCGGATGCACGAGATCCGCAGCCTTGTCGGCATGGTTTTTCAACATCCCGACAACCAGCTTGTCGCCACCATCGTTGAGGAGGATGTCGCCTTTGGGCTGGAAAACATCGGCGTGCCGCCGGAGGAAATGAAGCAGCGCGTCGACTTTGCCCTGGAGTCCGTCGGAATGAGCGCGTTCCGCCACAGGCCGCCGCACCATCTGTCTGGGGGACAGAAGCAGCGGATCGCGATTGCCGGCGTCCTCGCGATGAAACCGCAGTGTCTGGTGATGGACGAAGCCACCAGTATGCTGGACAGCTTCGGACGGCAGGAGATACTTGCTGTCGTCCGCAGACTTCATCGCGAAGGCATGACGATCGTGAACGTGACGCACCACATGTCAGAAGCGGCGGCAGCGGACCGGGTGATCGTGATGGAAGGCGGCCGGATCGCGCTGCAGGGCACCCCGCGGGACGTGTTTGCCCAGCATGAGCGGCTGCGTGAGCTTCACTTGGACGTCCCGGACGCTAGCCGGATTGCTGCATGGGTCCACCGGGAAGTGCCGGCGTTTTCCCCCGCGCTGATTCACAACGAGGAAGTGGTGGCGGAAGTAAACAGGCTCACGCTTAAACGGGCGGAGGCGAGCGGATCATGAGTCAGCCGATCATTGAAGTACGGAATCTGTCACACGTGTACATGCAGAACACCCCGCTGGAGCACCGCGCCCTCACCGACGTGACCATGCAGGTGGCAGCAGGGGAGTGTATCGCCATCATCGGTCACACCGGATCGGGCAAATCGACGCTGATTCAACATTTCAACGGCTTGATCCGTCCCCAGTCCGGCACCGTCATCGTCAACGGGCTGGACGTCTCCCATCCGAAGCTGGACGTAAAAGCGCTCAGGCGTCAGGTGGGGCTGGTCTTTCAAAACCCGGAAGACCAGATTTTCGAGAAGCTGGTCGGCGATGACGTAGCGTACGGCCCGTTCAAGATGGGGCTGCCGCTGGATGAGGTGCGGCGCCGCGTACAGTGGGCCATGGAGCTGGTCGGGCTGTCGTTTCAGGAGATGAAAGACAGACCGACGTTTGCGCTCAGCGGCGGCCAAAAGCGGAAGGTGGCCCTGGCCGGCGTGCTGGCACTTGCGCCCAAGGTGCTGGTGCTGGACGAACCGACGGCCGGGCTTGACCCGCGTTCGCGCAACGAGCTGTTGGAGCGGATACGCCGGCTGAACCGAGAGGAAGGCCTGACGGTCATCTTCGTCTCCCACAACATGGAGGAAGTGGCCCGGCTGGCCGACCGCGTCTATGTCATGGCCGGCGGGCGGACCGTCTGCACAGGCACCCCGCGCGACATCTTTGGCAACCAGGAGATTTTGCGCGCCCATCGGATCGGAACGCCGGAGAGCGTCGACATCCTCTACCGGCTGCGGGACCAGGGGTATTCGGTCGATGTGGGGGCGTACCGCGCCGAAGAAGCAGCGGAGCAAATCGTGACGTTGATCAGGCGGTGAGGAGGGATTCGCATGTCCGCCGAATTTGAATTGACCCGAAACATCACGATCGGCCAGTATCTGCCGACAGGTTCGATCGTGCACCGGCTCGATCCGCGGTTTAAGTTGGCCGCCTTTGTCATCCTCATCCTCGCGATTGCGATCTGCGGCACCTACGCGGGCAACCTGTTCGGTCTCCTTGTCTGCTTGTGGCTGTTTCACCTCGCCAGGATTCCGCTGCGCTACGGCCTGTCCGGGGTAAAACCGGCTGTGCCGTTCATCCTCATCTTGGCCGTGTTGCAGCTGCTTTTTTACGGGGAAATCGCCCGAGGCGGGACCATCTATCTCCAGTACGGTATTGTGACCATCTCCAGCGAAAGCGTTCGGCTGGTGATCGTGTCGGCAATGCGGTTTGTGGAGGTGATCTTTCTCTCCAGCGTGCTGACGCTCAGCACGTCGACGACCGAGCTGACGCACGGGATGGAGCGGCTGTTACGGCCGCTTGCAGCCATCCGGTTTCCCGTCCACGCGTTCGCCCTGATCATCACCATCGCGATCCGCTTCGTGCCCACCTTTGCGCTGGAAATGGAAAAGATGATGAAGGCCCAGGCGTCGCGCGGCGCCGACTTTGGCACCGGCGAGTGGTGGCGGATCGTAAAACGGACGAAAGACATGCTGCCGATTCTCATCCCGCTGTTTAACGTGGCGCTGTCTCGCGCGGAGGACCTGATTCTCGCCATGGAGGCGCGCTGCTACACGCCGGGAGCGGCTCGGACGCGCTACGCCCACTACAAGGCGCACGGCAGGGATTACGCTGCCATTGCTGCAAGCGTGGTCATGGCTGCGGTGATGGTGGCGATACCCTGGTAGTGGAGAGTGCTTGCTGGACGGAAAAATCGCCAATAATCAGCATTCAATTAGGAGGGAAGACGCATGGAAAAGGGCTTGACGGTTCGCAAAATTGTGATCGCCGGTGTGTTAGGGGCCATTGCCATCCTGCTGGGCGTGACGCGCCTCGGCTTCATTCCGGTCCCGACGGCGGCAGGCAATGCGACGATCATGCACATCCCGGCAGTGATCGGCGGCATTGTGGAAGGGTGGGGCGTTGGGTTGGTGATTGGTCTCATTTTCGGTGTTTCTTCCTTTTTAAATGCCACAGTTCCGCTGTTTAAAGACCCGTTGGTCGCCATCCTGCCGCGGCTGTTTATCGGGGTCACGGCGTACCTGACGTACACGGGTTTGCGGCGTCTCAACGAGCATGCAGCGATTGCCCTTGCCGGCTTTGTGGGTTCGATGACAAACACGATCCTGGTGCTCGGGATGGCGGTTATCCGCGGCTACATGCCGGTCGGCGTCGCTGCCAGCGTAGCGGTGTTCAGTGGCCTTCCGGAAGCGATCGTCTCCGTTATCGTGACGCTGGCTGTCGTGGTGGCGTGGAAGAAAATCGGCTCGGCCGGCAAACAAAAGTCAAAAATTTCAGGAGATTTGTGATAGCGGGATGATGTACTGTCGGTTGCGTGCATGTGAGCCAGCGGCGGAAGTTGTGATGCAGGGGGACTGACGGAAACGGACCAGCGGAATGCCGTCCCATCGCGGTATCCGTGCAGAATCTGGAGAGGAGCGATTGTCCATGAATCAAGTCATTTCCTATGTCGATGAGCAGGAAGTCGTTCGCCTGACGCAGGAGTTGGTGCGTATCCCGAGCGTGTATCGGCCAGGTCAGCCGGATGGCAACGAAGAGCGGGTCGCCCAATTTGTCGCCGAGACCCTGCAGCAGATGGGACTTCAGGTATTTTACGAGGAAGTGGTGCCGGGGCGGCCCAACGTGATCGCCTTTTACGATTCCGGCCGTCCGGGCAAAACGCTTCTCTTTGAGGCGCATACGGACGTTGTGACGGAGGGGGACCGCGACGCGTGGAGCTACGACCCGTTCGGCGGGCAGATCGCAGGCGGCCGCATCTACGGCCGGGGCGCCTGCGACACAAAAGGCAACCTGGCGGCGGCAATCTGTGCCGTCAAGGCGATTCAGCGTTCCGCCATCCCATTTCCGGGCAAAATTCTGCTCTGCATCCCTTGCGACGAAGAAGGCATGATGATCGGGATCAAGGATTTCATCCGCCGCGGGTGGGCGGACGGTGTGGATGCTGCGATCATCTGCGAGCCCGAGGAAAACCAGCTTTGCATCACGCAGAAAGGGGCAATGCGGGCGATCCTCAGGACCTACGGAAAAATGGCCCACGGCGCCATGCCGCTGACCGGGGTGAATCCCAACACCCGCATGGCCCGGGTGATACTCGCACTGGAGGAGTTGGAACGACGAGAGAAGGAACGTCTGGGAGAGCATCCCATGCTCGGGTGGCCCAGCATCACGCCGACGATTGTGCAGGCCCCGGTCAAGGGAGAACCGCAGATCAACGTCGTTCCCGATCAGTGCATGACTACGCTGGACATCCGCACGGTGCCCGGCCAGGATCACGATGTGCTGCGCCGGGAGATGAACGACATTCTGGAGCGGCTGGCGCACGAGGATGACCAGTTCAAGGCCGTGCTGGACGTGATCGAGGAGCGCCCGTGGACGTTGACGCCAATGGAGGCGGAAGTGGTGCAGGCGGTCGCGACAGCATACCGGGAAGTGGCGAAAAAGGAGCCGGTCTTCAACGGAGTGCCCGGCGCCACCGACGGGACGTTTTTGCACAAGGCCGGCATCCCGATCCTGACCACCGGCGCGGGGGACCGGCACATCCCGCACCACGTCGACGAATACGTGGACATCGCACAACTCGTGGAGACGACCCAACTGTTTGCCCTGTCCGCACTGACCTATCTGACACAGCCGGTTCACGCTTGAAATGCGCGAAGGAGGAACGCCAATGAATCAGGAACAAACCGTGCAGCCATCCGTCGGCGAGCGGACTGTCCGCAAGGTGATGCGGCGAATCATCCCCTTTATTTTTCTGCTGTACATCGTTGCGTTCTTGGACAGGGTCAATCTGGGTTACGCGGCTCTGGAGATGAACCAGGCGCTGGGATTGAGCGCCGAGGTGTTCGGCCTTGTGTCCGGCATCTTTTTCATCGGGTACTTTCTATTTGAAATACCCAGCAATATCCTGATGCACCGGATTGGTGCCCGCATCTGGATCGCCCGCATCATTGTGAGCTGGGGGCTGGTCGTGATCGTCACGGCATGGGCGCAGAACGCCATGCACCTTTACGTTCTCCGCTTTCTTCTCGGCGTGGCAGAGGCGGGCTTCTTCCCGGGGATCATCTTGTACATCACGTACTGGTTTCGGGCACGGGAGCAGGCGCGCGCGTTTGCCTTGTTCATGACGGCGCTGGCCGCTTCCAATATCATCGGGGCCCCAATCTCCACCTGGATCATGGACAACATCTACTGGTTTGGCATGCCGGGATGGCGCTGGATGTTCATCCTGGAAGGTATCCCGGCGGTCATCTGCGGCGTTGTCACTTATTTCTACCTGACGGACCGTCCCGATGACGCGCATTGGCTGACTGCGGAAGAAAAGCAGTGGCTCAATGCGGAACTGGCTCGCGAACAGATGGCCAAACAGCACCAAAAGCGGTATACGACCAAAGACGTGCTGGCCAACCCGCGCGTGTGGCATCTGGCCCTGATTTACTTCACATTGGTCGTGGGGTTGTACGGAATCGGTTTCTGGATGCCGACGATCATCAAGCTGCTGTCCGGCAAGCTGACCAATACGCAGGTGGGATTGGTTACGATGATTCCCTATGTGATCGGCGGATTGGCGATGATTGCATGGGCCCGCCGCTCGGACCGTACCGGGGAACGGCGGATGCACGCGGCTATCCCTCCGGCGGTGGGAGCGCTCGGGTTGATCATCTGCGCCTTTACCGACGATCCGTACCTCTCCGTCCTCATGATGGGTGTGGCGACGGCTGGAATATACAGCTTCTTTGGACCGTTCTGGGCGCTGCCTGCGCTGTTCCTCAGCGAGGAAGCGGCGGCGGTGGGCATCGCGTTGATCAACTCCATCGGCAACCTGGGCGGTTTTCTCGGCCCTTATGCGCTCGGGTATTTGAACGAAGCGACGGGCAGCATGACAGCCAGCTTGTTTTTTCTCAGCGGGTTTTTACTCCTGTGCTCCCTGCTGACGCTGGCGATCAAGCGGCAGACCCTGGTGCAGCATCCCGAAACAAAGATGAAAGTGTAAGCGTTGCCCCTACCCGGAATCAGGGTAGGGGTTCCTTTTGAAAAACTTGCTCACTCCATAAGATTTTTTTTACAATAAGGAAGGAATTGATCAAGAAGTTGCTAAGGAGGCACGTGTGTATGGAGATGCGCTGGAGTTTGGACGTGTTGTACCCGTCTTTCGATTCCCCGGAACTGCAAAAAGATTGGGACAAATTGTGCAGTGAGATGAAGGAACTGAAAGCGTGGAGCAAAGAGCACCTGCATGGGCAGGATGACGCCGTGAACAAAATGGAAACGTACATAACCAAACTGACGTCTGTGCTGCAAACGCAGTCCCGTTTGTATCATTTTGCCGAGCTGACCGCCAGTGTCGACGCAAAAAACGAACGCGCCCTGCAATTGGTGGAACGGATTCAGGAGCAGGCGGTGGAACTGGTGGAGCCAGGCGTCCAGTTTCAAAAGTGGTTGGGATCGCTTTCCGGCCTGGACAGTCTGATCAGCCAGTCTCCGCTGCTGGAAACGCACCGGTTCTTCCTCACAGAGACGGCGCAAAAGGCAAAGTACCTGCTGAGCGAAAAAGAAGAAATCATTCTGGCAAAGATGAAAAACACCGGCTCCAACGCATGGTCGAAGCTGCAGGAACTGCTCACCTCCACACTAATGGTAGACATCACCGTCGATGGCGAAGCGAAACAGCTGCCGCTGTCGGTCGTGCGCAACATGGCCTACGAAAAAGATCCGCAAGTGCGCAGGACGGCGTATGAGGCTGAACTTGCAGCGTACAAGAAAATCGAGGAATCGTCTGCAGCCTGCCTGAACGGCATCAAGGGCGAGGTGATCACCACCGTCAAACTGCGCGGCTACGAATCTGCTCTCGACAAAACGCTGCAGGACTCCCGCATGGACAAGGAAACGCTGGACGCGATGTTGACCGCGATGCGCGAAAGCCTGCCCGTCTTTCACAAGTACTACCGGACGAAAGCGAAGCTGTTGGGCCACGCGAACGGACTGCCGTTCTACGATCTGTTTGCGCCCGTGGGAGAGGCGGACATGCGCTTTACGTATCAAGAGGCGCGGGACTTTATCGTCAAACACTTCGGCAGCTTTAGTGAAAAGCTGGCCAACTACGCCGCGCGTGCGTTTGACAACCGCTGGATTGACGCCGAACCGCGCGAAGGCAAACGGGGCGGCGCGTTCTGCCACAACCTGCACGTCGTCAAGGAAAGCCGGATCATGGCCAACTTCACCGGCTCGTACAACGACGTGAGCACGTTGGCCCACGAACTGGGACACGGCTATCACGGTGAGTGCCTGGTAGACGAAGCGTTTTTGAACAGCGACTATCCGATGCCGATTGCCGAAACCGCTTCCATCTTCTGCGAGACGATCATCGCCAAAGCGGCGCTTCAGCAGGCGACCGAGGAAGAGGCGTTTGCCATTTTGGAAAATGCCATCTCCGGCGAAGGACAAGTCATTGTCGACATCTACAGCCGCTATCTGTTTGAATCGGAGGTGTTCAAGCGCCGTGAAAACGGCTCGCTTTCCGTCAACGAGCTGAAGGCAATCATGCTGCAGGCGCAAAAAGAGGCGTACGGCGACGGCCTGGACCACGAATTCCTGCACCCGTACATGTGGGTGTGCAAGCCGCACTACTACTTTGCCGATTACAACTTCTACAACTTCCCGTACGCGTTTGGCCTCCTGTTTGCCAAAGGGCTGTACGCCGAGTACCTGAAGCGCGGCGCTTCGTTTGTTGAACAGTACGACCAATTGCTTGCGGTCACCGGCAAGATGAACATAGCCGACGTTGCCGCCATCATGGACGTGGACGTCCGCTCCGTCGATTTCTGGCGCGGCTCGCTCGCCCTGATCGCGGAGGATGTGGAGACATTCGTCTCCCTGGCCGCATCCCGCAGCTAACCGACCTACCCAAGAGCCCGACGATTACCGTCGGGCTTTTACGTGTGTATAGCCAGCCGGTCAGGTGGAGACGATATGAAAAAAAGGATGAGGTGATATTGTGGTGAACGGATTGCAGTTGCTTGATCTTCTGCGGGAAACGGAAAACAAGATGCTCCATTTACATAGAGCCATCGACAGGATTACGAATGAACCCGATTTCAAGGAGTCGGTCAGCGTCTTGACCGAGGTAGTGCGGGATTACCAGTTGCAGTTGGACAAAATGAAACAGGCGTTGGGCAAAATCGAGATTGGCCAGCAACACTCCTCTCAACAGTCCACCCACCAGTAGACCCAGCCTTGTTGTAAAGAACATGTAATAAATCAGCCTTCCATGTAAAGTGGAAGGCTTCTTTTTTGGGAGCAACATACCAATTTTTTCAAGTAAAATGGACCTATGTATGCGTTTACATATCCTGCCATTCCATTTCTTTTGTCCATATGTCCTTGACAGGTTGCAGGACTGGTTGATGATTTATCTGGGAATTTGGGCACGAAAATGGAATTGTATTACATTTTCGTTACAAAACAGGTGTTCGTGAAGCAGGAAACTGCGACTATGGCCGGTGTGGAATTTCCTGCCGTATAATGACCGACAGGCGTGTCAATCCGAGTAAAACGTGATCGGGGAGTGTCGAGATGGAGAAGGCTGGGATTCGCAAACGAATCAGTTGGCTGCTCCTCGCGGGATTCGCCGGCGCCACTGTCGGCTTTGCCATGTGGATGTTTCCCACGTCTGCCCAGGTTGAGACGGTGCAAACGTCGGAGGGACACCATATAAAATTCCGCACGCACGGCGAGCAGCTACAGATGTATAAAGACAGCACGTGGAAACCCTACTTCGTTAAAGGGATAAACTTGGGGGCATCCCTGCCGGGGCATTATCCTGGCGAACTGCCGATCCAAAAAGAAGACTACGAACGCTGGTTCGGCCAGATGTACGAATTGGGTGTCAGAGCCGTGCGGATTTACACCATCCATCAGCCTGTCTTCTACGAGACACTGGTGGAGTTCAATCGGAAGCACGCCGATGATCCGCTCTACCTGATTCAGGGAATCTGGTCGCCGGAAGAAGCGCTGATTGAAAAGAAGGATGCGTTTTTACCGGAGATCAAGACCGAGTTTCGCCAGGAAATCGAATACGCCGTTGGAGCGGTGTACGGAGACATCGAGATTCCCGAACGGCAGGGCAAAGCAAGTGGTACATACACAGCCAATGCCGGTCCCTACCTGTTGGGCTGGCATATCGGAACCGAATGGGACCCGGAAATGGTGAGCCAGACAAACCGAGTGCGCAGACAGGAACCGATGTATCACGGGCGTCACTTTCAGGCCGCTCCCGCAGCCACGCCGTTTGAGAGCTGGCTGGCGGAGATGCTTGATTATACAGCCCAACTGGAAGCCAAACGGGGCTGGCAGCATCCGGTGACGTTTACCAACTGGGTCACGACCGATCCGCTCTCCCATCCGGGTGAACCGATCATTCACGAGGACATGGTCAGCGTCGATCCGACGCATATCCAGAACGTCAACTGGGAGGCGGGTTTCTTCGCCGCCTATCACGTCTATCCGTATTATCCGGACTTTTTCCGGTTTGATCCGGAGGTCAGAACGGTGAAAAACGAGCGCGGCGAGATCGATCCGTACAAATCCTACCTCAGGCAATTGAAGTCCCACCACAAAGGGATGCCTGTCATGGTTACCGAGTTTGGTGTTCCCTCGTCCTTGGGAGTCGCGCACCTTGGCCCCTTGGGACGCGATCAGGGCGGACACGACGAGCGCGAGCAGGGACGCATCAATGCGGAACTGCTTCAGGAGATTTACGCCGAAGGGTATTCGGGCGCCATACTGTTCACCTGGCAGGACGAATGGTTTAAACGGACCTGGAACACCATGCGGTTCGAGATTCCGGAAGACCGGCGGGCGTACTGGAAAAACGAACTGACCAATGAATCGTTCTTCGGGCTTCTGGCGATGGATGCCGGCAAGGAAGATGATCTGGTCATCGACGGAAAGGCGGACGATTGGGACAGGCTGCCGGCGGAGGAAAAACGAAAGATGCCGGCACATATGCCCGGATTTCGCGACATCTGGATGACGCATGACGAAGCTTACGTCTACTTGCTGGCCCGGTTGGACGGTGCGTTCCAGCCGGAGAAGGAAACGTTGTACCTCGGCTTTGACACCATACCGGGCGGCAACCGGCAATCCGGCGAACTGCCCGGACTGTCGCTGGATGAGGGACTGGAGGCGCTCGCTGTGCTGGGAACCGAGCAGGAAAGCCAGGTCAAACTGGCGGCCCAATACGATTTCCATCGCCGACTGTACGGAGAGCGTTTCGGAATGTTGAGCATCCCGGAGGAAGAGCGCCAAGACAATTCCGGAGTGTTTACGCCGGTGAAGCTGGCGGTCAGCCTGGAGATGACTCCCCCGGATACGAAGCAGTACCATCCGTTTGAGGAGGTGGTGGTAGGAAAATTACGTCGGGGGACGACCGCTGTTGGAAAAGAAGGCTACAGCTCACAGGCACACTGGCAGGTCAACGGTGAGTGGTTGGAAGTACGCATTCCCTGGATGCTGATCGGGTTTACCGATCCAAGTACAAAACACGTCCTGAGCTATCGAGACGGCAATACAAAGTCGTTTGACGCCGTCAAGACCGAAGGGATTCGCATCATTGCCCTGCGGGGGGATAAAGCGTCCGGACGGCTCCAGGGAGTGGACGGCACCGTTGTTCCGCTCTCGACATGGGAGCGGTATACCTGGCGGGAGTGGGAACTGCCGCAGTTTTCGGAACGACTCAAAGAGAGCTATTCGATCTACCAGAAACCGCTGCAGACCATTCCGGCCGACCGCTAGTGGCAAGGTAGTCAAGTTAGAGGAGAGGAGAGGAGAGCGAGAAGCATGTTTCAACATCTGCAGATCGCATACGGGTTTATCTGCGTCGCATCCGCATTGATTGTCAGCGGGATGGTCCTCCTGCTCGTGTTCAAGTGGCGAAACCTGCGTGTGGCTCGCATGAAAGACGAAGCACGAAAAAAGCAGCAGGACTATGTGGCGTACGTCATCGCTCATCTCGATGCGGATGAGGAGTTGAAACTCCCGATTGGTCCGCTCGACAAGTGGGACCTGGCCGTGTTGGAAGAGCAGTTGATCGAGCTGGCGGAGCGCGTCAAAGGAAGACACCGCGAGCGGCTGGCCGAATTGTTTGAGCGGCTGGGGCTACCGGAAATGGAACTGGCCCGTCTGTCCCGTTCGTTTGGCGTGAGCCGCTTGGACGCTGCCTACAAATTGGGAGCGATGGGGTGCAGCCAGGCTGCTCCTGCGCTGTTGTCGGTCCTGAAAACGGAGCGAGACGAACCGGGCCGCTTTATCATCGCCCGCGCTATCGCCCGTTGCGCCAGAGATACGGCGGATCTGCGTGAAATGGTTACGCACATGGTCGCCCTTTCTCCGGAATCGCCCCGGCTTATGGCCGAGATTCTGAGCGAGTCGGCTGTCGATCCTGTGCCGCTGATGCGGGAGTGGATCGAACATTCCGATTGGCGGCTGGTGCTGGTTGCGATGGCCGGGATGCCGTCCACGGCTGACCAGGAGCTGCTCAGCAGCTTGTGGAAGCTGATCGGTGCGGACGAGAAAGAGATCCGCATCAACGCAGCCAAGCTGCTGCTCCGTTCAGGGGATGGGGTGACGCCACAGCAGGTGGAATCGCTCATTACGCACCCGGATTGGGAGATCAGATCGCTTACGGCCAAGTCGATCGGCAGATGGGCAGACGACCGCTATGTGCCGCTGCTCAGTCGGGCCATTGAAGACGAGAACTGGTGGGTGCGGTACAATTCCGCCCGCAGCCTGGCCGCACTCGGCGACGACGGATTCAGAGCCCTGTGCGAGATCGCTTCGCAGGCGAAGCAGCCTGAAATCGCCGACCTGGCCATGCAAAACATCCAGGAAGCGCTCCGCAGCGAGAGCGACGACAGCGGTCAGGCTGGTGCCGCAGGAGCCAAAACCAAGCAGGCCATGTACCACTCTTATTTCAACACGCAGCAGGCAGGCCATATGACAGGATAAGCGTGGAATACTTCCCCGAGAAGGGAGATAGCAGCACGAACTACTTCCGTGAGAGAAAGCCAACTTCATCGGAAGGTCTACGATGGAAGATTTCTTCGGAGGGAAAGGAGGAATTATGCGCGATCTGTTGCTGGGTTACGGGTTGTTTGCCATGTACTACGTCATGGTGGTCAACTCGATATACCTGCTGATTACCATCTTCTCGCATCTGAACATCTCGAAGATCATGAAGCGTTCCCGGTATACCCGTTATCAGTCACTTGCCGGATCGGATCGGGTCCCGCCCGTCTCCATCCTGGTGCCGGCATTCAATGAGGAGCTGACGATTATCGAGAACGTTCGCTCCCTGCTGGCTCTGCATTATCCGCAGTACGAAGTGATTGTCATCAACGACGGGTCCAAGGACGATACGCTGCAGGTGCTCATCAAGGAATTTGGATTGATCCGGCAGCCGCACGCCCGGATCCGCAATGTGGTGCACTCGTCGCCCGTTAAAGGGATTTATCACAACCCGCAGTACCCGCAGCTCTATGTCATCGACAAGGAAAACGGCGGCAAGGCGGATTCACTCAACGCAGGCATCAACTTGTCCCACTATCCGCTGATCGCGTCAATTGATGCCGATTCCTTGCTGGAAAAAGACGCACTCATCCGGATGGCACAGGTGTACATGGAAAATCCGGAAGAGACCGTCGCCATCGGCGGAAACGTGCGCATCGCCAACGGTTGCCTGATCGAGGACGGCATCGTCAAGAAAGTGAGGCTTCCTGACAAACTGCTGCCGATGTTTCAGACCATCGAATACATGAAAGCCTTCCTCGGCGGTCGGATTGGATGGAGCTCGATCAACGGCTTGATCATCGTGTCGGGGGCATTTGGCCTCTTCCGCAAAGACTGCGTGATCAAAGTTGGCGGCTACCGCGAAGGGTACCCCGGCGAGGACATGAACATCATCATTAAATTGCACAAGTACATGCTGGAGAACAAGCTGAAGTACCGTGTTGCCTTTTGTCCCGATGCTGTCTGCTGGACGCAGGCGCCGGACACATTCCGTATCTTGAGCAGTCAGCGCAAGCGCTGGGGCCGGGGTAACCTGAAAAACATGCTGGAATACCGGCACATGCTGTTCAATCCGAAGTATAAGATCATGGGCCTGTTGACCATGCCTTACAACGTGATGTTTGAAACGCTGAATCCCTATTTCAAGCTGACCGGGCTGCTCGCCCTGATCGGATACAGTTTGATGGACATGACCGATGCACACATCGTTCTGGTCTTTATGGCGATCAACCTCTTGTACGGCTACATGCTCACCGTCAGCGCCATTTTGCTGGAAGAGCGGGCGTTCCGCCGTTATCCGAAAATGAGCGATCTGGCCAAGCTGCTGGGATACGGATTCCTGATGTTTTTCGGGTACTACCAATTGGGAGCGATTTGGCGCCTCCTCGGTCACATTGAGTTTTTCCGCAAGAACAACACGTGGGGTGTCATGACGCGGCAGAGTTGGAAAGTAGAGACGCGACAATCGTGACGCATCTGCAAAGGAGTGGAGAAGATGCCTACAAGCGGTAACCAACGTGTGGCAGAGTCCCGGTTTGCCGAAAAGCTGTCGTATTTTTTGCGGTACTACGAGGCGAGCAACCTGGCGTGCGGTCTGATTGCCGCCCGATGCGAATCAGACGGTGACCCGGAATGGGCCGGACTGCAGCAGTATATCCAGGATCGCGATCCCCGGCAGGCTGCTCAGGTCTTTTACGACGACGAGTCAAAGGTGCTGTTCCTCTTGTTGGACGGCACAACGCTGGCCGATACGCACTATCTGGCGCTGCAAGTCAAGGAGAGGCTGCAGGAGCGCCACCGGCTGCAAGGGAGCGTCTACATTGCCAGCTTTCCCGAAAGCGGCGATTCGTTCGAGGCGTTGTATCAGGAAGTGATCCGGCGACTGGAACAAAAGGCCGGAGCCGCAGACAGTTTGCAGTTTGTCGTGTGCCAACCGTCTGTGCGGCCTCACCGCCTGCTGCTAATTGAGAACGACCCCGTCGTCAGGCAGCTCCTGGCGGTTCGGTTCGCGCGCAGCGGATACGATGTGCATACCGCAATAGACGGCGCAGAGGGGATGGAAAAATACCTGCAGCTGCGTCCTGACCTGGTAATCACTGAACTAACGCTGCCGGTGATGAACGGGTTTCAGGTGATCGATTGGCTTCGAGAGCAGCAGGAACCTGAAGCGCGATGCAAAATTGTGGTGCTGACGGACAAACGTCTGGAGGAAGACATGACCAAATGCTTCCAAAAAGGCGTTGCCGATTATATCACCAAACCATTTTCCCCCATTGAGCTGGACTGGCGCATCAAGCGCTTGCTAGTCTCCTAGACATACAAATAAACCGGAGGGATGCCAAGTGGACAGATTTACGGCATTGCAGCAAAAAATTGAAAACAAAACAGCAAAAGTCGGTGTCATCGGATTGGGCTATGTGGGCCTACCGCTTGCCGTCGAGATCGCGAGACACGGGTTTACCGTGTTTGGCATCGATCTGGATCTGAAAAAAATCGAGACGCTGCAGCGGGGAGAGTCGTACATTGGCGACGTACCCAACGAGTCAGTCCGCCCGTTGGTGGAAGAAGGCCGGTTTATTCCAACCGCCGATTACCGCGTATTGAAAGAGTTGGACGCAATCAGCATTTGCGTGCCGACGCCGCTGAGTGAAAATCAGGACCCGGACACGTCCTACATTTCCCGCGTCGTTGATCAGATCAAACACTACGTCCAAAACGGACCGCTGATCACGCTGGAGAGCACCACCTATCCCGGCACCACCGAAGAACTGATTCAGTGGGAGCTGGAAAAAATGGGCTACCGTGTGGGAGTCGACTTTTTCCTGTGCTTCTCGCCGGAGCGGGTGGACCCCGGCAACAACCGTTTCCAAACCACCAATACACCGAAAGTCATCGGTGGTACGACCGAGAAATGCCTGGAATTGGGTGTCAAGTTGTACAGCAACTTCATTGAAAACATCGTTCCCGTTTCGTCGACGAAAGTGGCGGAAATGTCCAAGCTGCTGGAAAACACCTTCCGCAGCGTGAACATCGCCTTCATCAACGAGATGGCGCTCATGTGCGAACGGATGGGCATCGACGTGTGGGAAGTTATCAAAGCGTCCTCGACCAAACCGTTCGGCTTCATGCCGTTCTATCCCGGCCCGGGCATTGGCGGCCATTGCATCCCGCTGGACCCGATGTACCTGTCGTGGAAGGCAAAAGGCTACCGTTTCTTCAGCAAGTTCATTGACCTGGCCCAATCGATCAACAACGGCATGCCCGATTACGTCGTCTACAAAGCGTCTGTAATTCTCAACCGTTACGCCAAATCGCTGCGCAACTCGCGCGTCCTGCTGCTGGGTATGGCGTACAAACCGGATATCGACGACGTGCGCGAATCTCCGGGATTGCAAGTATACGAACTGTTCAAGGATGCAGGGGCGTTCGTTGACTACTACGATCCGCACGCCGTCACGTTCAAAGACAAACACGGTCAAGAAGTCAAGAGCGTCGAGTACGACATCCGCGAGTGGAATAAATATGACATCATGGTACTGATCACCAATCACAGTGCGTTTAATTACCGTGAACTGGCCGACCTGGGCGTCGCCATTCTGGATACGCGTAACGCTTTCGACGGCATTCATGTTCCGCACTTATACAAACTGGGCACCTCCATTGCGCCAGTGGAGGCGAAGGAACCGTCCATGGCGATCTAGTCCTTCGCCGCTTTCCACGAGGCGTAATCATGGATGGCATGCCCGCCATATGAGGCAAATGGCCGCAGATGCGCGTCAGTGATGGACAACTGGCGCAGCATCTCGGCCTTTCCTTTTTCCGAAAAACTTACCTTGTCGCCTTCGTTCGTGGCGTTGATGCTGACGCCGACCAGCACGGTCTTGTTCCAGGCAGCGGCAGTGTTCAGCTCACTGCGGACATGCGCGATGATGCCGTCGTCTTCAACTGCCTGGTTGCGGTAGGCCATCAGGGTGACGTGATCAAACTGCCGGATCATCCACGAGCTGAGCTGCCCGGAGGGAGTCTCTCCGGGAACAGACGGAACCTCATCCAGCCAGAAGGGCAGATCGGCCCCGGCGACCAGATCGCTGTGTTCCTTGATCTGCGCGACGATGCGTTCTGTATTTTCCTTCCATTCGCGGATGACTCGGTCACGGTCGGTTTTCCACTGCGGAAGCAGATATGGCTCGATGTCGAGGTGGATGCCGGTGAAGCTCTCGCTTCTCAGTACAGCATCGTTGTATCGACGCACCCAATCGACAAACGCCTGGAGGTCGTCATAGCGTTTACGCAGCGCCCACTCAGGCTGGCCGTTCAGGGCGTGTACATCGATGCCAAGCGACCGCGCTTTGCGAATGAAGTGCCGGTAGTGATCGACGGAGACGTCGGATGGCTTTACCTGCAGGTAGAGCAGAGTCACACCGTTTTTTTGCAAAAACGAAAGGATCTCGTCCGGTTCGGTCGCGATCCGGCGTACGTCCCACAGCCACGTCGCCTTGATTAGACGGCGATCGTCCGATTGGACCTCAACCGGAGCAGGAGCATGGGAGAGTACGGGAAAAACAAACGGCAGGAAGAGGAGCGCACTTACCGCAGCGATCCACGTGCCGCGCGACGAGGGACGAAACAGTTTCATAACGGCTTCCTCCTGATTGGAATTACTCAGCATAGTTGTACCACAGGTAGGATGGAAAAAAACAAAGCGAAAAGTCTTATTTTTGCTCCCGTTTTTGGCGCAGACGTCAGTCCGGAACAGGACTTGGCGCGTCATATCCACACCGGCCAACAGGGGTATATGACAAATAAAAAAACGGCAGGGCCAGTGCAAGCCTTGCCGTTTCTTGTTCGCGCTGAGCGATCTATTGGAGCTATTGGATCAGGTAGCGCTTCACTCCGTAAAAGGGGTAGAGCTTGTGAATGTTTTCCACTTTTTCGTAACGGACGTCGGTTCCGTTGGCGTGGACAATGAGGCCGTTGCCCATGTAGAGGGCGACGTGGGAGACGCGCCCTTTGTTCAGCGAGTCGTAGAAGAGCAAGTCGCCCGGTACGGCCTGTTCCAAGGGAACGGCTTGTCCACCGGCAAACTGTTCCTCCGACGTGCGTGGCAGCGTGACGCCAAGCTGCTGAAGGACGTAGGCGGTAAAGCCGCTGCAGTCAAATCCGTCCGGTGTCGTTCCACCATACACGTAAGGGGTCTTCAGCAGCGGCTGGACGATCGCCTGCAGACGATCCGCGCCGCGGGTATCATCAGAAAAAACGGGCAGCGAAGCAGAAGGAGCAGTGGCAGCGGTGTCGCTCAGATAGGTAGTGTAGACGTATGCTTCCGTCGATCCATAGGCGATTTTGCTCCATTCAGCACCATGCTCCAGGATTTGCACGACGGTGCCGAAGGGGAGTTTTCCCAGAATCGTGCCGTCGAGGGAAGGCGTTTGACGCACATTCAGCACATCCGCCGTCACTGTCATGTTCCGGCTATCAGCAATATCCGGTGGGCGGACACCGACATCGCTGCCGGAAGCCGGCGAAACATCAGCAAGTTGTGGAACCGGCGTTTCAGCATGGGCGATTTCGGAGAGCGGCAGGTTCAGCTTCTGTCCGATCGCCAGCCGGTCGGATGTCAAGTTGTTCATCTGCATCAGCGCCTGCACGGTCGTCCCGTGTTCACGCGCGATTTTGCTCAAGGTGTCTCCGGCCGCCACAACATAGACAGCGGGAGATTCCTGCGCGGCGGCTGTCGGGATCGCCGCTGACGTCGTCAAGGCAATAAAGGAGAGGATAGTGAAAATTCGTGAAGTTGGTTTCATTGTCGTTCGTCTCCATCATTCAGCATTTTCCGCAAGTCTCTATGGTAAATTGTAGCGAAATTTGCATGGTAAATCTATGAAAAATTTTTTCAAAGAACGACAAAAAAGTGCTTGCTTTTTCCCTTTCGACCATGCTATATTACAAGAGTCGCTGAGATGAAAATCAGCAGATGGCAGAAGACACGGAGCTGTGGTGAAGCTGGAGTTCACGCCGGTCTGTCACACCGGAGGTCGCGGGTTCGAGTCCCGTCAGCTCCGCCATTAAAACAACGTTTCGCGTACAGCGACACCGGTGCAGCGATTCGGCACCATGTACATGCGGTCATGGCGGAATTGGCAGACGCGCTAGATTCAGGTTCTAGTGGTGGCAACACCGTGGAGGTTCAAGTCCTCTTGACCGCACCATCCATTATCCCTCTTGTGCAAGCAGGGCCATGTACGGGCAGCTTAATCCGGAAAACAGCAGGTAATTGACAATGTGAATACCTGCGATACACACCGTACCATGCGGTCGTGGCGGAATTGGCAGACGCGCTAGATTCAGGTTCTAGTGGTGGCAACACCGTGGAGGTTCAAGTCCTCTCGACCGCACCATACCTATCCCGTACAAGACGGTACATGGTACGTGTTCACGTACCGTTGTACCTTTTTGCATCAGCTCAAACCACAACCTAGACGAGATTCGAAAAAGCGCAAGCGCATTTCGCTTGGGCTTTTTTTATGTGTTTCGGATGGTGAGGCAGTCCGTCCGCTCACCATTCGAGCATGAATTGTGCCTGCCTTGGAAATCCTCAGTTGCACAGAAGGGAGTTTTCAGCATGATCATTGAAATTTTTCAGGACACGATCTGCCCGTGGTGCCGCATCGGCAAAAAACATTTGTTTGACGCGATTCGTCAGTGGGACGGCGAGCCGGTGACGATTCGTTACCGCGCGTACCAGCTCAATCCGGATACGCCCAAAGAGGGCTTGCCGTTTTGGGACACGATGGCGGCGATGAAAGGCGGTCGCGACGTCGTGGAGCGTATGGTGCAGCATGCCGCCAACGCGGGTGAGGCGGCAGGCGTTCCGTTTCGCTTTGATCGGGTGAAAATGTGGCCCAATACGTATGCGTCCCATACATTGATCAAACTGGCGCCGCCGGAGAAGGCGACCGACCTGGTGGACGCGATTTTTCAGGCGTACTTTGAGGAAGGGAAAGACATCGGCAGCCTGGATGTGCTTGCCGCCATCGCCGTCTCCCAGGGGATGGATGCTGACTGGGTCCGCAGCCAGCTTGTCTCCGACGCCAAACGGGAGGAGATTGCCGAAGACCTGGCGTATGCACGCGAATTGAACATCACCGGCGTTCCGTTTTTCATCATCGACGGCAAACTGGCGCTGTCCGGCGCCCATCCGGCGGACAACTTCCTGCAAGCGTTCCGTCAGGCTACCGACATGTCGACACTCCAGTAACGATCCATCACCCCCTGCGCCAATCCCAAACCGCCGTCTGCGCCAGGGAGGATCGCGACCTGGCTTTTACTCCTAACGGACAACGGAATGAAAACGCTGCGAGAACGGGAGTGCAGTCGATCCGACGACTGCCTCCCTTTTTGTTTTGGGGCGAGCGCCTCTGACCATACTGTAAGACGAGGAGGTGCCGTCATGTTTGTAGAAGTGCGGCAAGAACGGGGGCGTGTCAGCTTGTATGTGATGGGAGCAAAGCTGGTGCGGCATCCGGACGACTTTTTTTGGCTCCCGGGAAGGCTGGTCACGGCGTTGAAACCTGCCGATCTCCCGGCGGGTATCCGCTTTGCCATCGAAGACCACCTGCCTTCCGGACGCGGCTTCTATCGGGAGGATCGCGTCGTGTTTCAGCGCGATCACGACTCCGCTCGTCTGTTGGTGGAAGTCACCTCGCAATACGATCCACAGGCGTGGGACGGGATATTTCCCCTCTCCGACACGCTGCGGGCACGGCAGAGCGTCATCATCGGGAAAAGGGACCTGCAGGTGACGGCTCACCAATTGGACACAGCGGCAGGCATGCTCTATTACCAGTTTTACTGGCCGGCCAGCGGGGAGCGCGATCTGGAAACCGTATTGGATTCGCTGTGCGACACCGTCTGCGCCCTGGAGGCGGAGGGCAATGCCCGGCTCTGGTACGGCGCTGTATGGGGCAGCGGGGAAACAGAGTAGCTGTCCAGCCAAAAATTGGCGTGATATAGTAAGGAGGGGAAGCCAGCACCAACAGATATAAAGGAGCGAATAGACATGGAACAGATCCGCAACATTTACTGCGTAGGGCGCAACTACCGTCTGCATGCGGCCGAACTGGGCAATGCCGTGCCGGAGTATCCGATGCTGTTCAGCAAGCCGACGCATGCGCTCGCATACGCAAACGGGCAGCAGCTGGAGCTGCCGGGCAGCCGCGGCGAGCTTCACTACGAGGCCGAACTGGTGATTCGCATCGCCCGGCCGTACGAACCGGGCCTGACGCTTGAGGAGATGGTGGATCAGATCGCCCTGGGGATAGACTTCACGCTGCGGGATGTGCAATCCGAATTAAAAAAGAAAGGACATCCCTGGCTGTTGGCCAAAGGATTCCGCAATTCTGCCGTCTTGACGGCATTTCGGCCGTTTCCGGGGTTGGCAGCTTGTCACGCCACCGATTTTTCTCTGAAAAAAAACGGGGAGGAAGTCCAGCGGGGAAACATCCGCGACGTCATCTTTGACCTGATGACCATCATTCGCTACACGCATGAGCATTTTGGCGTGGGCGAAGGAGACGTAATCTTCACAGGGACCCCGGCCGGCGTCGGTCCGGTGGCGGACAACGACCGCTTCGCGCTGCTGTGGGGCGGCGAAACATGGGGAAGTTTTACAGCCAAGCTGGTGTAATCTTGTAATCGTGTGACAACCATGCAGCCATCTCGTTGCCTGTTTGTGGCAATAGATGGCTGTTTTTTTGGTGTGAAACGACCTTGTCCAAATGGGGCTGCCCACAGATGAACAGCGGTGTGCAGCGCTGTCCTGTCACGTAGCAGTGCAGCTGGTTCCAAGGTCCCAATTACCGCATTGGAAAATTTTTAGGGGTTATCTGCCTGTTTTTCCTACGTTACCCTTGTCCATGTACCCCTTGACCGGGATCACATCATGACAAGGAGGAAAAGAGGATGACGAAACGGGATTGGATAAGGAAATCAACGATCGGCCTCTTGCTGAGTACATCCCTGTTGCTGGGTGGTCAGGTCGGACAAGCAGCATCATATTCGCAAAATTCTGCCATGTCCGAAACGATTGTGCAGACGGCCAAATCCTTGATCGGAAAAGACTACCAATACAAGGCGGAAGGACCGGAATCGTTTGGTTCCGCGCAGTTTGCGACTTACGTATACAAACAGGCGGGTATGCGTATCGCCAATACGATGACGGCTCTGTACAGCGGCGGTACCCCGGTGGGCAGGAATGAACTGCAGGCGGGTGACCTGCTCTTCTTCTCGTCCAGCGGCGGCAGCAAACCGACGTATATGGGCATCTACATCGGCGGCGGCCAGTTCGTCTATTCGTCCCAACGCGAGGATCAGGTCGTACTCAAGCAGCTCTCCGGTTACGACAGCAAGTTTCTGGGGGCCCGCCGCTATGTGGCGACGGCGTCAGCTGCGCCGAAAGCGTCGAGCAGCAACGAGAGTGTGAGCAGCATCGCGGACCAGATCATCCGCATCGGCGAAAAGTACCTGGGGACGCCGTACAAGTACGGTTCCAGCAGCAATACGACCAGTACGTTTGACTGCTCGTCGTTTACCCAGCGCGTATTCAGGGAAGCAGGCATCACCCTGCCTCGCGATTCCCGCCAGCAGTCGACTGTCGGCAAAACCGCATCCAAAAGCCAGCTGAAAAAAGGAGATCTCATCTTCATGCGCAGTTCCGGCAGCAGTTCAGACCGGATCACGCACGTGGCCATTTACGCAGGGGACGGAAAAATTCTGCACACCTATGGCAAGCCGGGGGTCACGTACTCCACATTCTTTGGCACCAATTGGGAAAAACGCGTCGTCACGATCAAACGCGTCATTCCGGAATAACGAGCGGACAGGCTTTGCTCTCGCGCGGCGGCGCGGGAGCTTTTTTCTTCTTTGCCAGGCAGTTTGTTTGAACCAGGCAGTACCTTTGATCGGAAAAGTCGAATGATTTTCCAAAAAGGAAAAATTGAAAAAATGAAGAAGTAACCCTATATACCTGTTTGAAATGGGGGAATGTTCATGCAGCTTACAATGCCGGAACGATACAATTTTGCCGCACAGGTGGATGAGTGGGCCAACCGCCACCCCGACAAGCCGGCCGTGTGGGAAGTTGCCAATGACGGTCAGGAAACCATCGTTTCGTACGGCGAACTGCGCCGTTTTTCCAACCGCATCGCCAACGGATTGCAGTCGCTCGGGATTTCCCGGGGGGACAAGGTTCTCGTGCTCGTTCCGCGAGGCAAGGAAGCGTACGGGCTGTACCTTGGGCTGCTCAAGTTGGGGGCAGTGATCATTCCTGGTTCCGAGATGCTGCGCGGCAAAGATATCGAATACCGCGTCAATCACGCACCGGCCAAGGCTGTGATCGGCTTTGACGGCATCGTGGAAGAAGTAGACGGGATTCGCGGCCAATGTCCATCGCTTACGGTACTGGTCACCATCGGCAAGGCGCGCGAAGGCTGGATTGCCCTGACTGAACTGTTGGGCGAACAATCCGATGAATTTGTCTGCGCCGATACGCGCTCGGACGAACTGGCCTTTTTGTCGTACACGTCGGGCACGACCGGCGGTCCCAAGGGCGTGATGCACGTGCATGGCTGGCCGTACGCTCACCTGGAAGTGGCCGCCAAGCTGTGGCTGGATGTGCGTGAGGAGGACCTCGTTTGGGCGACGGCCGGACCCGGCTGGGCCAAATGGGTGTGGAGCCCGTTCGTCTCCACGCTGGGCATGGGGGCGACCGCATTCGTGTACAAGGGACGCTTCGACCCGACCGCCTATCTCACGCTGATGCAGCAGTACCCCATTACCGTCCTGTGTGCCACGCCGACCGAGTACCGGCTGATGGCCAAAGTCTCCGGTCTGGAACAATACCGGCTGAAGGCGCTGCGGACGGCATGTTCCGCCGGCGAACCGCTCAACCGGGAAGTGATCGACACCTTCCGCCGAGTCTTTTCCATCACTGTGCGCGACGGATACGGCCAGACGGAAAACACGCTCCTGATCGGGACGTTTGCCGGCATGGACCCCAAGCCCGGTTCGATGGGCCGCCCTTCTCCCGTCGTCCGCGTGGCCATCGTCGATGAGGAAGGGAACGAGGTGCCCCAAGGCAGCGTGGGGGACATCGCCATCGACCGCGGGATGATCGCCCTGTTCAAGGGTTATCTAAACGATCCGGAGCGAACGGCCAAGGCTTTTCGCGGCAATTGGTACATCACCGGCGACCAGGGACGCATGGACGAGGACGGCTACATCTGGTTCGAGGGCCGCGCCGACGACATCATCATCTCCGGCGGATACACGATCGGCCCGTTTGAAGTGGAGGATGCCCTGGTCAAGCATCCGGCAGTAGCGGAATGCGCCGCTGTCGCCAGTCCGGACCCGGAACGTGGCCACGTCGTCAAAGCGTTTGTCGTGCTGAAACAGGGAGCCTCGCCGTCCGATGCGCTGGTCAGTGAGCTGCAGGAACACGTCAAGAAACTGACTGCCCCCTATAAATACCCGCGCAAGATCGAATTCGTCGCCGATCTGCCCAAGACCACGTCCGGCAAAATCCGCCGCGTCGAGCTTCGGCAGAGGGAAAGCAACCGGATGCGCACGTGACAGCGGCCGCACATCCATCCAAGCACAACAGGTCCGAACGCCAGCATGGCCGGACCTGTTTTTCATGCCGCACACTGTCGCCGCCGAAGTGGAGTGGGGCCCGCTGCGGCAAGCAGGTCTTGCTCATTTGAAACCCCTAGGATTCCTCCGTCGGATCGTGCGTCTCTGTTGTATCGGGGGAGAGCGTGCCCACCGTTCGGGTCGTCCGGTTGACCGCTTCGCTCAAGGCATCTTCCAGCACATGAGCGTACTGCATCGTCGTTTCCAGTTTGGAGTGGCCCAACTGTGCCTGAAGCTGGTGCGGATCGGGGTTAAGCCGGAGAAACTGGGTGGCAAAACTGTGCCGAAGCTTGTGAACGGACAGGTCGGGAATGCCAAACGCCTGGGCGTATTTTTTCACCAGCTTTTGCACGGAGCGCACCTCGATCCGATGACCGTGCGGTTTGGTCGGCGATACGGCAAGAAACACCGCCTGTTCCCCTGCGGCCGGTTGGTACTTGCTCCTCACCTGCAGGTAGCGCTGCAGGTACTCTTTGCCCCAGTCGCTGAAAAACGGCGCGTCTTCCTTTTTTCCTTTCCGCACCATTTTGAGCTGGTTTTTTTCCAGCACCACGTCGGACAGATTGAGGTTGACGATTTCCGATACGCGAAACCCCCCGGACAGGATCAGGGCGATGATCGCTGCGTCCCGATCGCGGTTCTGGTAATGGTACTGCTGTTTTTTTGTGGTCGTGCAGTGGGCCAGATAGCCGTTGTAGACAAAGTCGACGAACTGGTGTATCTCCCCGTCGATCAAGATCTTGGCGCGCATGGCGTGAGCCCGGGCGAGCGGGGTCAGTTCGTCCGCCTCCACCTCGATTTTGGCCATGACGTTGCGGGTGAGGTAGGATTCACCGTTTTCGTCTTCCGCCAGCGACGCCAGGTAGTGGAACAGCGACTTCAGACTGGAGATTTTCCGCTTGATCGTCTGATCGCTGTACTCCCGGCGGGAACTGCGCGTGGGCTTGTCCAAGAGAGCGGCCCGCTCGTAGAGGTGGGATTCCTGCAGGTAAAGGATGTAGCTCTCCACGGTTTCCTTTTTCAAGTCGTTCAGCACGTGCAGCGGAATCTGCTTCATCTCCGGCGCGTCGGTCAACCCCTCGGCCATCAACCAGCGAAAAAAGAAGGCGAAGTCGCGCAAATACCCCAACAGCGTGGAAGGGGAGTGTTTTTTCGCCTTCTTGTGCTCCACGAACTTTTCCACGTACCAGGGAAACAAAGGGATGGTCTTTAAGAGCTGCAGAGCGTCACGCTGTTTGGTCACCGTCATGTTCACATCACCATTCTAGTCTAAGATACCGAACATATATTCTAGCAAAAAGAGGATAGGTTGAGAATTGCCTTTTGCCGGCCTGCAGCCGAACAACCGAGCGGGCATCAGGTACATGCGAACAGACGCCGCTGGGTATGGTAAACATGCTGCCATGAGTTGATAGCGCTTACTTTTTTGTCTTTGTCATATGGACATTTTGTGAAAACAATGATATCGTTGTAGTAAAGAACATTGATTTATCGCTTTTTTCAAACGGATAAAACGTCTTTTCCACGAGGACATTTGTGCATCGGATTGCGACTGTTTGTGAGAAATCAGATGGTCCGTCGCGAAAAAGACGATCCGGTCAGGAGGGATTTATCTTGGCAAGCAAGGTGTTGGAACAATTTCTTCACGAGAATTTGGCCGACTTGAAAAGCAAAGGGCTGTACAACGTAATCGATCCTCTGCAAAGCGCTAACGGCCCCGTCATTACCATTTCCGGAAAAGAATTGATCAATCTGTCGTCCAATAACTATCTGGGGTTGGCCACGGATCAGCGCTTGATCGACGCTGCGGTCAAGGCCGCTCAAACGTACGGCGTCGGCGCAGGTGCGGTGCGGACGATCAACGGTACGCTGGAGCTGCACGTTCAGCTCGAAGAAAAGCTGGCCGCTTTCAAGCACACGGAAGCCGCCATTGCCTATCAATCCGGGTTTAACTGCAACATGGCCGCGATCTCCGCAGTCATGGACAAGAACGACGCGATCCTGTCCGACGAACTGAACCACGCGTCCATTATTGACGGCTGCCGGCTGTCCAAGGCGCAGATCATCCGGTTCAACCACTCCGACATCGACGATCTGCGGGCCAAGGCCAAGGAAGCGAAGGAATCGGGCAAATACAAAAAGATCATGGTGATCACTGACGGTGTCTTCTCCATGGACGGCGACATTGCCAAGCTGCCGGAAATCGTCGAGGTGGCGGAAGAATTTGACCTGATCACCTACGTCGACGACGCGCACGGTTCCGGGGTTCTCGGCAACGGCGCAGGCACAGTCAAGCATTTCGGCCTGTCGGATAAGATCGACTTCCAGATCGGGACACTTTCCAAGGCGATCGGTGTGGTCGGCGGATACGTGGCCGGCCGCAAGGAGCTGATCGACTGGCTGAAGGTGCGTTCTCGCCCGTTCCTGTTCTCCACGGCACTGACGCCGGCAGACGTGGCCGCTTGCATCACTGCCATTGACATTCTGCAAAACAGCACGGAACTGCAGGAGCGCCTGTGGGAAAATGGCAACTACCTGAAGAACGGCCTGAAAGCGCTGGGCTTTGACATCGGACACAGCGAGACGCCGATCACCCCTTGTATCATCGGTGACGAACAGCAGACTCAGGAGTTCAGCAAACGCTTGTATGAAGCGGGCGTTTACGCGAAGGCGATCGTCTTCCCGACGGTGCCAAGAGGCACAGGGCGTGTGCGCAACATGCCGACGGCCGCCCATACGAAAGAAATGCTGGACCGCGCGTTGGACATCTACGAAAAAGTGGGCAAAGAAATGGGGATTTTGAAATGAAAAGGATACTGATTACCGGGGCCCTCGGACAAATCGGCTCCGAACTCACCATGAAACTGCGCGACGTGTATGGAGCAGATAACGTCATCGCCACTGACATCCGCCAGCCGGAGGACAACCCGGTAGTGCAGTCCGGTCCGTTTGCCATCCTGGACGTGATGGATGACAAGGCCATGTTTGAGCTTGCACGCACGCACAAGGTGGATACGATCATTCACCTGGCTGCACTGCTCTCCGCTACGGCGGAGGCCAAACCGCTCCTGGCCTGGAATCTCAATATGGGCGGTCTGGTCAATGCGCTGGAGGTGGCCCGCGAACTGAACTGCAAGTTCTTTACGCCCAGCTCCATCGGCGCGTTTGGCCCGACCACACCGAAAGACAACACGCCGCAGGACACCATTCAGCGGCCGACGACCATGTACGGTGTGAACAAGGTGTCCGGCGAGCTGCTGTGCGACTACTACTTCCACAAGTTTGGCGTCGACACCCGCGGCGTCCGTTTCCCCGGTCTGATTTCGTACGTCGCGCCGCCGGGCGGAGGCACGACCGACTACGCGGTGGAGATCTACTACGAAGCGATCCGCCGCGGCGCCTATACCTCCTACATCGCCAAGGATACGTACATGGACATGATGTACATGCCGGACGCGCTGAACGCGATTATTGCGCTGATGGAGGCCGATCCGGCCAAATTGAAGCACCGCAACGCGTTTAACGTCACGGCGATGAGCGTGGAGCCGGAACAGATCGCCGCCGCGATCCGCAAGCACATCCCTGATTTTACGCTGGATTATCAGGTGGACCCGGTGCGCCAGGCGATCGCGGAAAGTTGGCCAAACTCCATTGACGCGTCTGCTGCCCGGGAAGAGTGGGGCTTCAAGGCGGAGTACGATCTGGAGAAGATGACCGAGGACATGCTGGCCAAGCTGCGCGGAAAGCTGCTTCAGGAAATCGGCTGAGCGAACGGCATGCTCCCGAATTTGAATGACAAGTCATCATAAAAACGGCTGTCCGATTGACGGACAGCCGTTTTCTTGCCAGTGAAGATTCTGCAGGGGGCAGGACTCTTTTTGTCGCTACAATTGGACGTTTGCTCTGACCTGCTGCAGGGTAATTGCGTTGGACACCGCTGTCCAAATATCCGGCACCGGCGATCCCACGTACCAAAACGCGAACCCAGCCACTGGCCAGTTCAGACTGGTTTCCACTTTTCGTCCGATGGAACGGCTCTCTTCCATCCAGATCGTGTGCGATACCCCGTTTTTTCGATAACTTACCCGGTACTGGCCAAGTGTGGAATCCCAGCGGATGCTCGCACCGCTGGCAGTGGCCAACTGGTAGGATTGGGGAATGGTCAGGTCGGCGGAGAGCCATTTGCCGTTCGACTGATACCAATCCCGCGTGTAGAGCGGCAGACCGACGATCAGCTTGCCGGCCGGGACCCGTCCAACCAGTCCCGAGATGCTGTCGGCCAACCACGGGAGGGAGGAGACGGAACCGGCTTTCGCACCGCCGCTCCAATGCTCTTCATACCCCATCAGCACCAGGTAGTCGGCATGTTGGGCCAATGCGGCGTAATCGTAGGGATCGCTCCAGTCGCTGTGCAAATCGCGCGGCACGTCGACGGAGACAACCGCTCCCTTTGCGTGCAAGGCGGCCGAGAGTTCGCGGACAAATGCGGTGAAGGCGTTTCTGTCGGCCGGATACATGTTTTCAAAGTCGACGTTGATCCCGTCCAGCCGGTACGTATCCACGAGCGCAGCAAGCTTGTCCACGAGGGCGTTCATTTTGGCCGGGGTTGACAGGACATCGTGTGTCGCCTTCGCGTCAAAGCGGTTGCCGAACAGCGCCCACACCTTCTTCCCCTTTTCGTGTGCCCACTTGACGAGCGATGGATCGGCGGAATCCGATATGGACCCGTCCGGATTTAGAAAAAACCAGCGGGGCGAGAGCGTATTGACCTCGGAGCCGTTCACCAGGTTGAGAAATTCCTGGGTGGTCGACTGGTACTGCCAGCCGAGGACGACGGGAGGTTTGGCCGGTTGTTTGGCCAGACGCGACAGCACCCGGTGCAGAATGACGGCCGTCTCTTCCCTGCTGATTGGATCAGTGGGGCGGAAGTGACCCGCGTAGCCGACCAGCAGTTCGGTCTTGAGCGCTTCGCTTACGTACGGTTTTGCCCATGCCGCGATTAGGGAGGAATCAGCAACGGGGAGGCTAGGCGTCCCGCTGGGCTTTGTGCCCAACGCCCGCATGATGATTACGGCCGCTTCCTGTCGGGTAAGCGTGCGATTCGGCGCAAAGGTCGTCACACTGGTGCCGTTGACGATGCCCAAGGCAGCGGACGCCTGCACGTCGCCATAGGACCAGACGTATTTCGGCACGTCCGTATAGGCCTGAATCTGGCTGGAGACGGGGCGAATACCCAGTGTGCGGTTCAGCAAGGCGACGAACTCCGCCCGCTTGACGGACTGGTGGGGGCGGAAATAGCCGTCAGGGTCGCCGACAATCACGCCGGCCTTCACCAGCGACAGGATCTGCTCTTCCGCATAGCTGTCGGCAATGTCTTTCAGCGGCATGGTTTTGGCTGTCGACGCGGGCACCGCGATGGTCAAAAACAGGAGGGAAACGATCCACAGAAGCGATAGACTTGTCATATGTACGGTTCTTTTTCGCATAGTTGCACTCACTCAAATAGTCAAATTTTTTTTGGCGGCAGACCAATCACATCCAGTGTAAAGGGAACCATGTGCACATTCACCGCTTAATTTCTGGAAATCGAATGAATTCATGGAAATTCGATGCACATTCCGGACTTTTCTCTCTCGGCGGGTATGGTATCATGAAAATACGGCTGCCAGAACGTGAGGAAGGAAAAGGAAGGAACGAGGATATGGAACAGGTGATTATCATCGGAGCCGGACCGTGCGGATTGGCGGCTGCGGTGGAATGCAAGCGGGCAGGGATCGACCCGCTCGTGATTGAAAAAGGGCCCTTGGTCAATTCCATCTACCGGTATCCGACGTACATGATCTTTCACAGCACGCCGGAATTGCTGGAGATCGGCGATATTCCGTTTACCACGGCCAACGAAAAGCCGACCAGACTGGAAGCGCTCAACTACTACCGGCTGGTGGCAACGCGCAATGACCTGCGCGTCCGCTGTTACGAGACGGTGACGGCGGCGGAGCGGACGGCGGACGGATTTCGGCTGACGACCGTCGACCGGTTTCAGGCGGTGCAGACGTATGAGTGTCGGCGCCTGATCATCGCCACCGGCTATTTTGACAACCCCAACCGCTTGGGCGTGCCGGGCGAGGATCTGCCGAAAGTTTCGTCGTTTTACACGGAAGCCCACCCGTACAGCGGGATGAAAGTGGCGATTGTCGGCGGCAACAACTCGGCGGTGGACGCCGCACTGGAGCTGGAGCGGGCGGGAGCCGAAGTGACCGTGATTTGCCGCAAGCCGCAGTTGTCCGACCGCGTCAAGGCGTGGACGCGTCCCGTGTTTGAAAGCATGGTGCAGAAAGGCCGGATTCGCATTCTCTACGAAGCGACTGTGCAGGCCATTACAGAGCGGGAAGTCCACGTAGTGCAACAGGGAAAAACGCTCACGCTGGAAAACGACTTCGTCTTATCGCTGATCGGATTCCGTCCCGACCGGACGCTGCTGCACGCCCTGGGCGGGAAGATAGACCTCGAAAGCGGCGTGCCCGTACACGATCCCGAGACGATGCAGACCAATGTTCCCGGTCTCTACATCGCCGGCGTCATTGCCTCCGGTCACCACGCCAACGCCATCTTCATCGAGAACGGCCGCTTCCACGGCAAGCTGATCGCCCGCCATCTGGCCGGTCTGCTCCAATCGGATGGATAGAAAAAAAGACAACGCGCCCTACCGTACGGGCAAGCGTTGTCTTTTTTCATGCGGCTCGGTGCAGTGGCCGCTTACATCGTCCACTGCAGCTGACGGCCGCCGATCACGTGGTAGTGAATGTGGAAGACGGTCTGCTGGCCGTGCTTGCCGATGTTGGTCACGACGCGGAATCCGTCCTGGTTCACGCCGGTCAGCTCGGCTACTTTTTGCAGACCCAGGTGCAGATGGCCGATCAGCTCCTTGTCTTCCGGCTGAATCTCCATCAGCGAGGAGATGTGCTTCTTCGGAATGACCAGCACATGCACCGGCGCGATCGGATTGATGTCGTGGAACGCCAGGATGTGATCGTCCTCATACACCTTTTTCGACGGCAGTTCTCCCTGCACGATTTTGCAAAAAATGCAATCCATTGCGGCATCCTTCCTTTTTTGTTTTTCTCTCTTATATTGGATGAGATTCGCCATAAACATCCTATTTCCTGTCGGATGATGAGGCCGCGTGCAAGCGTTTTTACCTTGCAATCTTCCTCCATTTGGTTATAATGAGGGTGAGAAGTTCATTGATGCTTGCAGGAATGCACTCATTTCTGGCACATCCTGGCTTCTCAGTTCTTATGGCGGGATTGATAACTGGTATGGAAGATGCTAAGTATTAACCCACCATAAAACAGCTTGAGCGCTTTTTGCAGGCGCGGGTTGTTTTATGGTGGGTTTTTTGCTTCAGAGGAGGGACCGATGGAACAGAAAACAGTGCGATTCCACTTGAATGGTGAGGTACACGAGGCCAAAACAGGCACCCGCGTCCTGGACTACATGCTGGAGAACGGGATCGAACATCCGCACATCTGCTATTCGCCGGTGTTGGGGCCGATTCAGAGCTGCGACACCTGTATGTGCGAGGTCGACGGCAAGATCATGCGCGCCTGCTCGACGACGATCACCGAGGGCATGCAGATCGAGAGCGCATCCGCCCGTGCCCGCGCCGCCCAAATGGAAGCGATGGACCGGGTACTGGAAAACCACATGCTCTACTGTACGGTGTGCGACAACAACAACGGAAACTGCCGCGTGCACAACACGACAGAACTCCTGCACGTGCAGCATCAAAACCGTCCGTTCCGGGAAAAAGGGTACGAAGTCGACATGTCCCACCCGTTTTACCGCTACGATCCCAACCAGTGCATTTTGTGCGGACGCTGCGTCGAGGTGTGTCAGGATCTGCAGGTGAACGAAACGCTGACCATTGACTGGGCGCGGGATATGCCGCGGGTCATCTGGGACGACGACAAGCCGATCAACGAGTCGTCCTGTGTCTCCTGCGGCCAGTGCGTCACCGTATGCCCGTGCAACGCGCTGATGGAGAAGTCGATGCTGGGCCAAGCGGGGTTCATGACCGGCCTGGACAAAGACCTGCTCAATCCGATGATCGATCTGGTCAAGCAAGTGGAGCCGGACTATGGCAGCATCATGGCCATTTCCGAAATCGAAGCGGCCATGCGCGAGACCCGCACGAAGAAGACCAAGACGGTCTGCACGTTCTGCGGTGTGGGCTGTTCGTTTGAAGTCTGGACGAAAGGACGCCAGATTTTGAAGATTGAACCGACGGAAGATGCGCCGGTCAACAGCGTCTCCACATGCGTCAAGGGCAAGTTCGGCTGGGATTTTGTCAACAGCGACCAACGCCTGACCACGCCGCTGATCCGCCGAGGGGACGCATTCGTTCCGGCGAGCTGGGACGAAGCACTCACGCTGATTGCCGAGAAACTGGGCGCGATCAAGCAAACGCATGGCGGCAGCGCGCTCGGCTTCATCAGTTCGTCCAAGACGACCAACGAGGAAGCGTACCTGGTGCAGAAGCTGGCCCGTCAGGTATTTGAAACCAACAACGTGGACAACTGCGCCCGTTACTGTCAGACGCCGGCTTCAGACGGGCTGATGAACACGGTGGGCATTGGCGGTGACTCCGGCACGATCAAGGACATCGCATCCGCTGGATTGGTGATCATTGTCGGAGCCAACCCGGCGGAGGGGCATCCGGTGCTTGCCACCCGCATCAAACGGGCGAAGAAGCTGTACGGCCAGAAACTGATCGTCTCCGATCTGCGCAAACACGAGATGGCGGAACGTTCCGACTTGTTCCTGCACCCGCGGCAGGGGACAGACTTTGTCTGGATCACGGCTGTGGCCAAGTACATCATCGATCAGGGATGGCATGACGAAGCCTTTATCAAAGCCCGCGTGAACAACTACGAAGCATACCTGAAACATGTGGAAAAGTACACGCTGGACTATGCGGAAGAGGTGACCGGCATCCCGAAGGAACAGCTGATCAAAGCCGCGACGATGATTCACGAAGCGGACGGCACGTGCGTGCTGTGGGGAATGGGCGTGACGCAGAATGTCGCCGGTTCGCACACTTCCATGGCGATTGCCAACCTGCTATTGATCACCGGCAACTTCGGCCGTCCGGGGGCGGGCGCCTATCCGCTGCGCGGCCACAACAACGTGCAGGGCACCTGCGACATGGGGGCGCTGCCCAGCTTCCTGCCGGGGTATCAGAGCGTCAAAGATGAGGTGGCCCGGAAGCGGTTTGAACACGCTTACGGTGTATCCATTTCCAGCGAGCCGGGACTGACCAGCATTCAAATGCTGGAAGCGATCGGCAAAGGCACGCTGAAAGCGATGTACGTGGTAGGCGAAGACATGGCCTGGGTGGATTCCAACTCCAACCACGTCCATGAGATGTTAAGCCAGCTGGAATTCTTCGTCGTGCAGGACGTCTTTTTCACCAAGACGGCCCAGTTTGCCGACGTGATTCTGCCGGCCGCGCCGTCTCTCGAAAAGGAAGGGACGTTTACCAATACGGAGCGCCGCATTCAGCGTCTGTACCAGGTGTTTGAACCGCTTGGGGAGTCCAAGCCGGACTGGTGGATCATTCAGGAAGTCGCCAAGCGGATGGGCTTCGACTGGAACTACAGCCACCCGGGCGAAATCATGGACGAAATCGCCTCGCTCACGCCGTTTTTCGCCGGCGTCTCCTACGATCGTCTGGAAGGCTGGAACAGCCTGGTGTGGCCGGTTCACCCGGATGGAACGGACGAACCGCTTCTCTACAAGGAGCGCTTCAACTTCCCGGACGGACGGGCGCGCTTGTCGCTGGTGGATTACGTGCCGCCGGTCGAATATCCGGCGGAATTTGACCTCGTCGTCAACAACGGCCGGATGCTGGAACATTTCCACGAGGGCAATCTGACCGGCAAATCTTCAGGTATTACCTACAAGGTGCCGGACGTCTTCGTCGAAGTGTCGCCGGAGCTGGCCCGCGAACGCGGCATTCAGGACGGCACGCTGGTCCGCCTGGTGTCCCCGTACGGCGCAATCAAGCTGCGGGCGGTGGTCACCAATCGCGTCCACGGCAAGGAACTGTTTGTCCCGATGCACTCCGCCAGCCACGAAAACGCGATCAACATCCTGACCGGCAACGCCGTGGACGTGCGGACGCAGACCCCGGCCTACAAGCAGGCCAAGGTACGCATGGAAATCCTCGAACGGGACGGGGAAAATCCGCTGCCGAGATACAATCCGCGCTACGCCAAGCGCAACCCGCAGTTGGGCGTGCAGGTGGAACGCAAATGGGCGCGCAGCGACTACGAGCCCATCGCAGATGTCAACGCGGCAGGAGGTGCGCAATAATGGCAAAACCGACGACGAAAATCGTGCGGCCTGTGCTCACCGAAGCAGAAAAGCAGGCGCAGGCGCTGGAGCAGGTGAAACAAGATGCGGCGCAGCACGCGGAAGGCATCCGCGAAGCGCTGAAACTGCTGCAGGAATTGCATGACAGCGGCATCCTGGAGGCGCTGAAGTCGCTCATCGAAGCAAAGGAAAAGGTGGCCAAGATCGCCGTGGGCCAACTGCTTCGCCCGCCTGTCACCAACTCGATCAACAACGCGATGGCAGCGGCCGAAGCTCTGGCGGAAATCGAGCCGGACATGACCAAAAAGCTGGTCGGCAGTCTGGTCCAAGGGCTGCAGCAGGCCAAAGCAGGGCTCGAACAGGACAGCAAAGTGGGCCTGTTTGACCTGGTCAGAGCGCTGCAGGACCCTGACATTAACCGGGCGATCAGCTTCGGCCTCAACCTGTTGAAAGGCATGGGGCAGGGATTGAAAGAGTAAATGTTGGCATGAGATGTGGTGATTGGATGTCCAGACGTGTGGAACATGAATTCAGCAAGCTCGTACGCGAGATTCGCAAGGAATACGTGGGCTGCGGCCCGCAGCAGATCCGGACGCGATTCGTGGGCCCGTGGGCCATCACCGAGATGACTGGCAACTTGACCGACGTGGAAAAGTGGATGATTGATTCGGAAGAGGGCCGGCGCATCATCCATGAGACGAGAACGAAAATGGTCAAAGACATTTACAAACATGCCGAGGTGGTTGAGAAACTGGAAAAACTGGTCCACGCGAAACTTGTTACGCTGTTTGCGGACATCAATCTCGCAAGCGATGTCGCGATCACGGTGTTCGTATTTGACCGGGATATCCAGTCCGACGCACGATGGTTTGCCCGTTCGTCGGTGTCCCGGAGAACGCCCGTGGGCTCCCCGTAATTGTTGCCCACCAGGAGCATGCGGCCGCGTCTGCATCCAGTCCGGATGTGGGCGCGGCTTTTTTTCGTACGAAAGTAGAGCGCTGGCCGCGTACGTTTCCTGCCAATCTATCTAGTCAAAAGGAACTAGGTGTATAGTAAGGGAAATAATTGAAGAAAATACATAAATATAGGTAATCATTCCCAAGAAAAAAGACTGGACAGCCTATATGATTAGGATATACTTACAGAATTTTCTGTCAAAGAAATCTCCATTCCAGAGAGGAGGGTGCAGGAGTCAAGCGGGTTTTCTCGACAAGGTGAAAGGGAATGTCGCGGCTTTTTCCATTTGCAGTCGACTATGTTCACACACGAGGTGATCCTGTTGAAACTCATCCGCTGGTCGATGCTTCTTCTGTCACTGGCACTGCTGGGTACGATAAGCATGGCGGGTGCGGCCGCTCCCGGATTGGCCAAGGATAAGCCAAACGGCCGCAGCGTCCAGACGGGCATCGAGGTGCTGCTTGACAAACCGGATCTGGTCAAAGGGAAAAGAGTGGGGTTGATCACCAACCCGACCGGTGTTACCAGTGATCTGACGCACGACGTCGATGCCCTGCTGGCCAAAAAAGTGAACCTGGTGGCCGTCTACGGACCGGAGCACGGTATTCGCGGAACAGAACAGGCCGGTTCGGCGCCTGGCACCTACGAAGACCCGAAAACGGGGCTGCCGTTTTACAATCTGTACAACAAGTCGCCGGAAGAGATCGCGCCGCTGTTTCGGGATGTGGATGTCGTGTTGTTTGACATCCAGGATGTCGGTTCCCGATTCTATACCTACATATCAACGATGGCGTACGCGATGAAAGCGGCCGCATTGGAGGACAAACCGTTTATTGTGTTGGACAGACCCAACCCGATCGGCGGGGAAAAAGTGGAGGGCCCCGTTCTCGAGCCCGGTTACGAGTCGTTTGTCGGAATTTACCCCATCCCGATTCGCCACGGTATGACCGTGGGTGAACTGGCCATGCTGTTTAACGATCAGTATCTGGAAAAGGAGATCGGGAAAAAAGCGGATCTCACGGTCGTGAAGATGAAAGGCTGGAAGCGGGACATGTGGTATGATGAAACGGGTCTTCCCTGGGTGCTGCCTTCCCCCAACATGCCGACGTTGGAGACAGCGACGGTCTATCCGGGCAACTGTCTGTTTGAAGCGACCAACCTGTCCGAAGGCCGGGGAACGACGCGGCCCTTTGAACTGATCGGTGCACCGTACATCAAGGCGTGGGAGCTGGCCGATCGGATGAATGCGCGCCGACTGCCTGGCGTCAGCTTCCGCGAGGCGTATTTCAATCCGACGTTTTCCAAGCACGCGGGCGTGAATGTCGGCGGGCTGCAGGTATACGTGACCGACCGGAACAAGTACGATCCGATTCACACAGCTCTCGCCATCATCGAGGAAGTCAAAGACCTGTATCCGGACGACTTCGCCTGGAGAGCCGACAACTGGATCGACAAGTTGACCGGATCGGACAAGGTCCGCAAGGCGATGGACGCAGGCACGCCTGTCGAGGAGATCGTCAAATCGTGGCGGGGTGAATTGGACGCATTCAAGAAACTGCGCAAGTCCTATCTGCTGTACCACTAGGGAGGAGTAGACGATGAACAAACGCGCCGCAATGATTGGACTGTGCGTCTGCTTGTCATGGGGAGCGTTCATACTGCCGACAGTTGCCGCCAAGCACGGCGAAGAGGCGCACTCGGCATTGGAAGCGCAGGAAAAAAAGACAAAGCCTGTCAAGCACCCGCTGTCTCATCCCTGGGACAAACCCGGCCCCTCCTCCGCCATCCTGCATCCGGGAGCACCTGCCGCCGCAGGGATGACGCCTGCACCGTTGCGAGAAATCGACTCATTCATTGAAACGGCAATCCAGGACGGCGTGATGCCGGGTGCGGTCGTGCTGATCGCCAGACGCGGGGTGATTGTCAAGGAACAGGCGTATGGCCATGCCGCCCGCTTCGCCGACGACCAGGGGACTTTGCTGGACCAACCAGTCGCAATGCGGACCGACACGATCTTTGACCTGGCGTCAATCAGCAAGCTGTTTACCTCCACCGCCGTCATGCAGCTTCACGAGCAAGGGCTGTTCCAACTGGATGATCCGGTGGCCAGGTACATCCCGGCGTTTGCGGAAAACGGCAAGGAGGACGTGACCATTCGACAGCTCTTGACCCACACCTCCGGCTTTGAACCATTCATTCCCCTGTACAAGATGGGGAACAGCCGGGAGGAGCGGCTGGAGATCGCTGTTCGCCATCCCCTTGTCAACAAGCCTGGCAGTGCGTACGTATACAGCGACCTCAACCTGATTGCACTGGGGGTGCTGGTGGAGAAACTGAGCGGCCAGCGCCTGGACGAATACGTCCGTGAGCACATCACCAAGCCCCTGCGCATGACGGATACGATGTACAATCCGCCTGAGCGCTTGCAGAAACGGACGGCGGCGACGGAGTACCAGCCCTGGACAAACCGGGAGCTGGTCTGGGGCCAGGTGCATGATGAGAATGCATGGGCGCTGGACGGCGTCGCCGGGCATGCCGGGGTGTTCAGCACTGCCCGCGATTTGGCTGTCTTTGCACAGATGATGCTCAACGGCGGCACCTACGCCGGAAAGCGGATTTTGTCCAAACAATCGGTGAAGCTGATGATGGAAAACCAGATCCCGGAATTCCCTGGGGACGACCATGGGCTTGGCTGGGAGCTGAACCAGGGCTGGTACATGGACGCGCTGGGCGACACCCGGACCATGGGGCATACCGGCTACACCGGCACGTCGATCGTCGTCAGTCCCAACAACGACACGATCTGCATCGTGCTGACCAACCGCGTCCATCCCACCCGCAACACCGTCTCCACCAACCCGGTTCGCCGGGGAGTCGCTCGTCTGGCCGCACTGGCGATCCCGGTGGACCTGCCCGGAAAGGACGGTGCCTGGTTTGCGGGGACAGGCGATGAGCTGGACAACACATTGACGGCAACGGCCGATCTGCCAGAAGGGGGACTCCTCACATTTGACACCTGGTACCGGATTGAAAACGAGAGCGACTTCGGCCATGTGGAAGCGTCTGTAGACGGCGAACAATGGACAGAGGTGGGGACTGCGCTTACCGGTGAAGGCGACTGGCAGACGGTTGCGTGGCAGCTTCCTGCTGGTACACAACAGGTCCGGTTCCGCTACGCTACTGATCCCAGCGTGAACGGCCGGGGCTGGTATGTGCTGAACCCGACCATTACCGACCCGTCCGGCAAGCCGGTTAAAACCGTCTGGAACCCGCTAGGCTGGACATACGAAGGCAAAAACAGGGGGAGATAATCGTGAAGCACAAAAAGCATGCAGGGCTGGCAATTTTCTTCGCGCTGCTGCTGATGTTCTGCCCGGCAGTGATTGGCGCAGACGCAGCGCCTGTGACTCCAGAAGGAGACAAGGTCGGCGTCACCGATTTGATCATCAGCCTGAACATCCCCGAGGCAGATGCGGTCGTGTCGGGCATGACGCTGCAGCTTCAGGCGCTGCATCTGTACGCGGACGGCCATTTTGAGCAGACGTCGCGCAAGCTGAGATGGCACTCCTCCAACAAAAATGTGGCCAGTGTCGATGCGCAGGGCACCGTCACGATAACCGGACACAACGGCAGAACCTTCATCTCCGTAACGGACGGCAAATTTGAGGATCGCATCGCCATTGACTACAAGGAAAAAGGGGAGCCGCAGGTACAGATCGTCAAACAGAAAGGGAAGCGGTACGACATCATCGGCAAAGCGATCGCCGGCATGACGCTGGAAGAAAAAGTTGGCCAGATGATGATGCCCGACTTCCGCAAGTGGAACGGCACCGATGTGACCCGCATGCTTCCGGAAATTGAAGAGCTGGTGAAGAAGTACCACATCGGCGGCGTCATTTTGTTCAGGGAAAACGTGGTGGACACCGCGCAAACGGTCCGTCTCGTCCACGACTACCAGCAGGCGGCGGAAAAATACGGACTGCTCGTGACGATCGACCAGGAGGGAGGCATCGTGACCCGGCTGCAGCAGGGCACCGACACACCGGGGAACATGGCCCTCGGAGCCACCCGTTCCACGGAACTGGCCCATCAGGTGGGCAAGGTGATCGGCAGGGAGCTTTCCGTCCTGGGCATCAACACCAACTTTGCCCCGGTCATGGACGTCAACAACAACCCGGACAACCCGGTGATCGGCGTGCGGTCATTTGGTGAAGATCCCAAGCTCGTGGCCGAGATGGGTGAGGCCTACATCAAAGGACTGCAGGAATACGGCGTAGCTGCTACGGCCAAACACTTCCCCGGCCACGGTGATACGGCTGTCGATTCTCATTTGGGACTGCCGGAAATTCCCCACGACAAGGAACGGCTGATGAATGTGGAGCTGTACCCGTTCAAGCAGGCGATGGAAGCGGGGGTGGACGCAATTATGACGGCCCATGTTACCTTCCCGAAAATCGACGACACCAAAGTCGTCTCCCGCAAAGACGGAACGGAAATCTCACTGCCTGCCACCCTGTCTCCCAAAGTGATCACCGGGTTGATCCGCGACGAACTGGGCTTTGACGGCGTGGTCTCCACCGATGCGATGGACATGCAGGCGATCGCCGACCACTTTGGTCCGGTGGACGCTGCCATTCGCGCGATACAGGCGGGCGTGGACATCGTGCTGATGCCGGTTGGACTGGAAGAAGTGACAAACGGTGTCCTGAAAGCCGTCAGCGACGGCACAATCAGCGAAGAACGGATCGACCAGTCCGTCCGCCGGATTATGACGTTGAAAGTAAAACGGGGAATTTTTAAAGCCGAGCAGCCCGCTGATGTACAGGACCAGATCGCCCGTGCCCTCGAGGTGGTCGGCTCGGCGGAGCACAAGCGGGTGGAAGCGGAAGCAGCCGCTCGTTCTGTGACCCTGGTTAAAAACGACGGGGTACTGCCGCTCAACATGGACGAAAAAGCGACCATTGCGGTGGTGGGCACCACGTATGTCGACGAACTGGCTGATGCCATCAGGAAACATCATGCCAACACCGTCACGATCAAGGTGACAAACAACACCCTGACTGACGAACAGCGAAAGCAGGTGGAGGAGGCAGACGCGGTCATTATCGGTTCCTACACGTTTGACGTAAAGGGACGTTCCTCGGACAACCCGTTGATGAAACTCTACCGGGAGATCAGCCAGCAAGCGGACACCCCCGTGATCGGCGTGGGCATCCGCAATCCGTACGACATCATGGCGTACCCGGAAGTGGATGCCTACCTGGCCCAATACGGCTTTCGCACCGCCAGCTTTCACGCGACAGCAGAGACGATCTTCGGTCAAAACGAGCCGACGGGAACACTGCCGGTCAGCATTCCGGACGGGAAAGGCGGTACCCTGTACCCGTTTGGTTACGGTCTGGGATACGATAGGTAAATCTCCGGTTCGGACGAATGGCCCGATTCGCTTGTCGAGTCGGGCTTTTTCACGTGGAAAGAGTTCGCTCCTAGATCAATTTCGTTCCCGTTGGTATAATATGGGTGTTTCGCGAAATGCTGAGCACGCTTGTTGCAATCCAGGGGGGAATGGAAAAGGTGTACGGTAACAGACGAACAGGAGTCATCCTTCTGGTCGTTTTGCTTCTAGTCCTGTTTGCTGTGAAACGATGGGACCAACCAGTCGATCAGAAGGTGATCAAAGTCGACAGGTGGGAGGAAGTCAAGCAGTATCAATATACCAAGACCCCTGGACTGAAACGGGCGGAAGAATTGGATCTTGTCCGTACCTTTGACATGAAGATCCCTGTACCCGGTACCGGCCGCACATTGTCGATCGACGAGATCTGGTACAACAGCAACCATGTTTTTTTCTTTACCAGCATTGACGTACCTTCCGGATTTCTGGGGGCTCTCCCCAATGAGAGGGAGGTGCCGATTGTCTCGTTTGTGATGGGGCTGCCGGGGGATCAGCAGGATGGACCGGGCCATCCGCTCTTTACCTTGAACTGGGAACCAAATGAAGGTGTCATTTACGACGGGCGGTTTTACAACCGCGCGACCACCAACCCGCTTTACAAGGATGGCATGACCGACATTTTGTCCAAGGTCGACGAGATCGTACTGCGGGATGTATCTGTGAGCATCGGGGGACAAACCATTCCGCTGCCTGATATTACTCTCCCCATTCGTTTTGACGTTCGCCAGGAGGTGACGGTCTCGGTACCGTTGAAGCAGGAACTGCACCCGATGGACCGCACGATCACCCTGGAGTCCCTGGAACTGGGCACGACGGTCAATCGGCTGTACTTTCGCTTCCGTTCCCCGGAACCACACGAACAGTTGAGCCATGTGTCCTTTACCCTGCATTCCGAAGCGGGAGAGGTGCGCGACTCCAACCTGAGCCGGATCGAAACAGGGCCAAACGGGCAGCATTACGTCGAATTTGAACCGTTTGACAAACGGCCGGCAAAGTTGGAACTGATCCTGCATTCGCTTTGGCTCGCGGGAGACGACCAAATCCATTTTTCGATTGATTCTGAATCATACGACCGCCACCTAAACAATGAAACAGACTCCTACCGTGAAAAAGTAGCGAAGCACCTCGCCACGATCAAAAACACCGATGTCTATCTGGATGAACTGTACTACGACGACAGGGGCATTTCCTTTTCCATTCGCTATGAGCATCAGGAAGCGGAGAAACTGCCTCGAATGCATCTGATTGTCGGAAAGCCCAACGATGCTGAAGTGGGGACCAATCGGAAACTGCCGCTGACGGTAACGGCGACAAACGAGCGGGGCGAGCCCGGTGAATACGGGCAGAGCGGCAGCGGTGAGAACACCTATCACATGTTTTTGGGCGCAGCATTTGTGCAGGCTTCCAAGCGCATTGACGTTACCGTTGACCGGTTGCTGTACGAGATAGCGGGGGAGTGGAAAACAGCATGTGAGGTGCCAAAAGGTGAATAGAGGTTCCGGGAAACGCTTGCCGGTATGGCAGGCGTTTTTACAATGGTTTGCGTATGGTTTGCGGCCAAACCGTGTTACTCTATGTCCATGTGGAATAGACAGTTGTCTTTTTGACGTAAATGGCGTAAGCTAAGAATTGACATCAGGGCCAATCGTCCGGCCGCGGCATCAGCCGCCATCGCGCAAAGGCGAAAGGGTGGCTTCCTCTTTCACGGCCGGCGTCGGGACCGCGGAAACATGCCATGAAAAGAAGAGAAGAAAGATAAAACCAGGAGAGATCACCTCACTAGAGGGATAGGAGGATCAGGAGATGAAGGTAGCAAAATTCGGGGGAACTTCGCTGGCCAGTGCCGAGCAGATCAAAAAAGTGTGCCAGATTGTGAGAGCGGACCAGGAGCGGCGGATCGTGATCGTCTCGGCGCCGGGAAAACGGCATCCAGCGGATACGAAGGTGACGGACCTGTTGATCGCTTATGCCCAACGCCGCCTGAACGAAGGCGAAGCGGAAAGCGAGAAGCAGGCCGTCATCGACCGGTTTGTGGAGATTATGGAGGGATTGGCGTTTCCTGCACAGCTTTCCCGCGAGATCGTGGCCGCACTGGAGGAGAGCCTGGCTGCGGCGCCCGTCGATCAGCCCGAACGCTTTGTGGACGCCGTCAAAGCATCGGGTGAAGACACCTGCGCCAAGTTGGTTGCGGCGTATCTGCGCCAGCTTGGCGAGCAGGCGGAGTACGTCAATCCACGGGAAGCCGGACTGTACGTAACGGATGAAGCCGGCAACGCACAGGTGCTCCCGGAGGCGTACGACCGGCTGCAGTCTCTTGGCCAGCGGCAGGGCATCGTCGTGTTCCCCGGGTTCTTCGGGTATACGCCGGACGGGGTTCTTGTCACGTTTTCTCGTGGCGGTTCGGACATAACAGGTTCCATCCTGGCTGCCGCCGTGAAGGCTGACCTGTACGAGAACTTTACCGACGTGGATTCGGTCTACGCGGTAAACCCCAACCTGATCGCCAATCCAAAAGAAATCCGCGTCGTCACCTACAGGGAAATGCGCGAGCTGGCCTATTCCGGCTTTACCGTTTTCCACGAAGAGGCGCTGCTGCCCGCATTTCGCGCCGGCATACCGGTCTGCATCAAAAATACGAACAATCCCGCCGCGCCGGGGACCAAGATCGTCTCCGGCAGGGAAACGAAAGACGCGCCGGTGGCCGGTATCGCCAGCGACAAAGGCTTTTGCAGCATCTACGTGAGCAAATACCTGATGAACCGGGAGATCGGCTTTGGCCGCAGACTGCTGCAAATTCTGGAAGAAGAAGGCATTTCGTACGAACACACGCCGTCCGGTATAGACAACATCTCCGTCATCTTGCGGGAACGGTTTTTTGACGAGGAGACGGAGTCGCGCGTCATCAAGCGGATCATGGACGAACTGCATGTGGATGAAGTCTCCGTCGAACGAAATCTGGCGCTCGTCATGATCGTCGGAGAGGGGATGAGGCGTTCCGTCGGGGTGTGCGCGCGAGCCACCACTGCCCTGGCAAACGCGCGGGTCAACCTGGAGATGATCAATCAGGGATCGTCCGAAGTGAGCATGATCTTTGGCGTCAAGGTGGACGATGCCGACAGGGCGGTGCTGGCGCTCTACCAGGAGTTTTTTACGGCGCAAAACGCTTGCCCGCAGCCGGCGGCTATCCGCTAGCGACAGTCATAAAAAATGAGGGGGAGTTCCCCCTCTTTTTTGCGTTTATCGTTACCCCTGGATTGGGACGTGTCCTTCAGATGCACGCCGCTCTTGTCTGCGGTCGTTCCCGATCAGTTTGCCTGATCTGACCAGTGCAGCCGTGACCAGCAGCGCCGCACCATTGATGAGAAACACCGCGCGAATCGGAATCAGTCCGCCCAAAAAGCCGCCCATCACGGGGCCGATCATGGTGGCCAACTGTGTGACGGACTGATTGAGACTGAACGCTCTGCCGCGAAACTCCGGTGCGGTGACGCTGACGATCAGCGCGTTGATCGACGGATAGACGGCTGCAAAAAAGAGCCCGTACACAAACCGCAGCACGCCGAAGCCGTACAGATGAGTGAAGAAAAACTGCAGGAGATTGCCAATGGCCCCGCCCACCAGGCCGATAAACAAAATCCTGGTATAACCGAGCCGAGTCCCTGCCGCTCCCCACCGAGGCGCGGCCAGCACCGTAGCGATGCCTACGGCGGAAAAGATGATGCCCGCGCTGAGCGACGCATCCTGCCGGGACGTTCCAAGCTGCAATACGTACACGGTCAGCAGCGGTTCCAGCAGCATGACGGACACGGTAACGATCATCGACAATCCCAGAACGGCAACAAACGGGCGGTTGCCCAGAGCGGTGCGCAGGTCGTCGCGTATGTTGGAACGCTCAGCGGAACGGTTTACATTGGTCTCTTTTGCGAAAAACGTGGCGATCAGCGCCGCCACCAACACGACGTACCCGGAGAAGAGAAACGCTTCCCGGGTGCCCCACAAATGGCTGACAAAGCCGCCCACGAGCGGTCCGACAATCCCTCCGGTGGCGCCGGCCGTCGACATGATGCCGAGCGCGTAGCCCACGTGTTTTTCCGGTGTGTTCGTCGCCACCAGGGCGATGGATGCCGGGACAAAACCGGCCAGCAGCCCCTGCAGTACCCGAAGCAGCAGAAATGTATACGGATCGGTGACGAAATAGTTCAAAAAGTACAACACGGCCAAGCTAAACCCTGACCGCATCAGCATCGGTTTCCGTCCGTACTTGTCGGCGAGCGATCCCCAGTAGGGAGAGATCAAGGCGCTCACCAGGAAGGTAATGCCAAACGAAATGCCCGACCACGCCTCCAGATGTTCATCGACGCCAAGAGACGTGTGGAGGAAGAGGGGCAGAAACGGTATGGAGATGGAGTACGCCGTGCTGCAAAAAAACACCCCGATCCATAGCACAACGAGATTTCGCTTCCAGGAAAACGTCATCTGTCGTCACAACCTTTGTGGAAAGAAGAGTTGCGTGATGCGATCATTTTAACATTGACTGACAAAAATGACTAATTGAGAAATTACATTGAATTGTTTCGGAAATGAAATTAGGGCGTACCACTCTTCGAAAATATTTCAAAAAACTGCTTGACAGTTGCCAATACCCATACTATACTTTTTCCATGTCAGGCAAAACGGTTTGTGCCTGGAATCCTGTAACAGGGAAACTTTGCGTAAGGAGGCAAGAACGATCATGGTAAGTGAATTCGTACAAACAGCCAAAACGAAAACACTTCCCGATCGTTCGATTGCAGCGTAGGTTTCTTTCGCGTTCCCTTTCCGTTCCATGGGATCAGGGATTGCGAAAGGCGAGCGGCACAGCCGGAACCATACATGCATGAACACAGACGTCGGGAAGAACCATGACGTCTTTTTGCGTTTGCGAGATGGCGGGGAAAGCCCGGCGTCTTCGTAATCCGCACGAGGCGTCAGATAACAACCTGGCGTCTTTTTGTGTTTGCGAGACGCTGGAGATATGTGCCGGCCTCTTTGTGCGCAGCGCGAGACGCCGGAATGATTAATGTTCCCGCGTCTTCGTGCACAGCGTGAGACGTCGGAAACGCCCGGCGTCTTTTTGCGCTTGACGAGGTGCCGGACACCCGCCATTCATGCATGGTAAAACCGCTGTCACATTTTACGTAAATCTGTGCGCTGCAATCGAATCAGTGGAGGGTTGCCCGATCAACGCAACAGGAGTGTGGAGAATGGGCAGCTGAATACCGGACCGGGACGCAACCGGACCACAGAGGAGTGATCGCCAAAACATGCGGCTGGACTTATTATCAGACATTTACATGTACATGACAAAAACACAAAAACAAAAGAAAGAGGGATGGTATGACAGCTCAAACGACTGCTAACAATTCGGCGGGAAATTTGTTCCGCAACCGGGTGGTACGGACCATTCTGCTGTCGGCGTTATTTTTGCAGATCGGCATCTGGGTCCGCAACTACGCTATTTTGCTGTACGTGATGGAGCAGACGAATGGGGACCCGATTGCCGTATCGCTCATCTCCGTGGCTGAATTTGCGCCGATTTTTCTGTTTTCCTTTATCGGGGGCACGTTTGCCGACCGCTGGCGCCCCAAGCGAACAATGATCTGGTGTGACCTGCTCAGTTCGCTTTCCATGTTTGTCGTGCTGCTTACGCTGGTGTTCGGCAGTTGGAAAGCCATCTTTTTCGCGACACTGGTCTCGTCTGTGCTGTCGCAGTTTTCGCAGCCGTCCGGCATGAAGTTGTTCAAACTGCACGTGCCGGAACAGCTCATTCAGATGGGGATGTCCATGTACCAGACGCTGATTGCACTGTTCATGATCCTGGGACCGGTTGTCGGTACATTTGTGTATCAGCATTACGGCGTCGGCGCCGCAATCGCAATCACGGGTGCAGCCTTCCTGCTGTCCGCTGTCGTGCTTGTGATGCTGCCGCCTGATCGCGACGTGGAGAAGCAGGATGAGAACACCACCTTCTGGCAGGAGATGAAGGCAGGCTTGCGCTATGTGCAGGGGAACCGGACGTTGACCCTCCTCGGCGGCTGTTTTGCTGCAGCGGGGTTTGCGATTGGTCTGACGCAGCCGTTGGTGGTATTCCTCGTCACCGAACGTCTCGGACTGCCGAAGGAGAACCTGCAATGGCTGATGGCCGTCAACGGCGTCGCCATGATCCTCGGTGGAGGAGTGATGATGGGCCTGGCGAAAAAAATTGCCCCGCAAAAGCTCCTCATGCTGGGGATGACCGTGAGCGCCTGCGGTTTCCTGGTGATGGGACTGTCGACTGAACTGTGGCTGACGCTGACGGCCCAATTCATCAACGGTCTGGTCATACCGTGCATCCATATCGGAATCAACACGTTGATTCTGCAAAACACCGAAGCATCGTTTGTCGGGCGTGTCAACGGCATTCTAAGCCCGCTGTTCATGGGCGCGATGGTGCTGATGATGAGCATCACCGGATGGTTGAAAGCCACATTCTCGCTGGTGACGATGTTCGAGGTGGCTACCGCGCTGTTCTTCATTGGGGTGGCGGTGATTCTACCGCTGCTCAAACAGCAGCAGGGAGGAGCTCCGCAAAAAGTCGTACAGCCGGAATAAAACGGAATAAAATAGGAATACAAAAATCGAGTCGTGTGAATACGCAGGTACCCAGTAAGGCGTACCTGCGTTTTTCATTCGTTCCGTTTTTATTGGTTCAAAGAACGCATGGACATGGCATAGGAATAGATACAGCGTACATGGTTGAAAAGAAGCATATTATCAGTTCATGAAATGGCATTTTCATGAACTGATACAAAAAATAGACAGAAAGCCATCCACAAGGCACCAGCTGTTCTCCATTTTTGGCGAACGATATTGTTCGTTCTTGACAACTTGCGTTTTGTATGGGCTTTGGCAACGTTGTCTATGCCAGGATGCTGCTTGAACCGCTAGCCAGCGACGAGTTCTTTGATGGAATATCATATAAAATATCCGACAACCATTGTGATGGTCGCATGTCTGTGTCTGATACCTTACTGATCGCATGTTTCCAATCAAGGACTTGTCATCGAGCTCTTGTCATGAGGATTGTCTGGTAAACGTCATCGGATGCTCATCGGATGATTATTATTGGATAATCATTGTTCGTGTCACTATTAGCGTTATTGCTTTGGAGTTTGCGACGCTGTCTGTATCATGGGATGCCTGCTGAGAACCGCCAGTACATGGCGATTCTTGAATGTTTATCAGTTTACATAATATATATTATCGGACTCAAAAGAAAATCGATCCGCTTCGCAATATCTTTCCGCTATAAATCGCTGTAAATAAAGTAAGAAGCTTTAGGAATCCGCAGAAAAAAGAATCCGCAGACATATTCGCCTGCGGACAAAAGTTCTTCCTCGATTGTGGCCGCGTGTTACTTCAGCAGCGCCGCATCCAGAGCCACTTCGATCATCGCGTTGAACGTGGTCTGACGTTCTTCAGCTGAGGTGGCTTCGCCGGTGAAAATATGATCGCTGACGGTCAGGATGGACAAGGCGTTGCGCTTAAATTTGGCGGCCAGTGTGTAGAGGGCGGCCGTCTCCATTTCCACAGCCAGTACCTGATAGCTGGCCAGTTTTTTGTACAGGTCCAGGCTTTCCTGATAGAACGTGTCGCTGGTGAACACATTGCCCACCTTCACGGACAGATTCCGGTCTTTGGCGGCCTGGTATGCCTTGTGCAGCAGATCAAAATTGGCCGTTGGCGCAAAATCAACCTGCTGGAAGCGCAGCCGGTTTGCCTGCGAATCGGTGGACGCCGCCATGGCGATGATCACGTCGCGCACCTTGATGTCTTCCTGGATGGCGCCGCAGGTCCCGACGCGGATCAGGTTTTGCACGCCGTATTCCTCCATCAGCTCATGGATGTAAATGGAGATGGATGGCACGCCCATGCCTGTCCCCTGTACGGACACCCGCTTACCTTTATATGTACCGGTAAAGCCCAGCATGCCACGAACGTTGTTGTAGCACACTGCATCTTCGAGAAACGTTTCTGCGATGTATTTGGCCCGCAGCGGATCGCCTGGCAACAGAATCGTATCCGCAATCTCATTGGCCTTTGCTCCGATATGGATGCTCATAAATCATCTGCTCCTTTTCTACTCCAGATTGTCCTACGAAGTAATCGTACTACAAACGACCCAATTCGCAAAGTATATCCGTTTACAGAACGAACCACCGCCGCCACCCCGATGAGGTGACAACGGTGGTACTGGCACACGGACAGTTTTTTATGTCTCAAACGGCAGTATGACATGCCGATCGCTGATGATCCTCGCCTTCTCCACGTGCGAAAACACGTCCCGCTGCCGAAACGGGTCTTCTAAACCCATCCGGTCAGAGTTCTTCACGTGTTGCACGTACTGTATCGCTTCCAGGTGATCGCCCAGGAGCAGCTCCTGAATTTTGGGTGAAAGTTTTCGGCGAAACACGTTCACACTCTCTGCCTGGACGACGACCATCCCGTTGGCAATCGCCATCGCCAGCGCTTTTGGCGGAACCATCAGACTGTCGAAACCAAGTGCGGCAGCAGCGCTTCGCTTCATCGCATGCGGTGCCGCGCTCAGTGACGAATAGCGCAGGTCGGGGCGGGACAGCATCCGGTTGAGATAATATGTCGCCATCGCGACGGCGTCCAGTTTGGCTGGCTGACGGTAAAACGGATTGGCGTTGTTCAGCGCGATGTCCGCCCCCCGATAGCAGGCGTTTGCAAATGACTGCAGCGACGCTGCGGGCACGACGTAGCTGCCATCAAGAAACAGCAAGACCTCCCCGCTGGCTTCCCCAGCGCCGATGGCCCTCCCGACGTCGCGTCCCAACTCGAACGGATAAACCACACAGGTGACCGGGTGACTCCAGACCATGTCCACCGTACGGTCGCGGCAGCCGTTGACAATCACAATGATTTCCTTGGGCCGCAGCTTTTCCACCTGCCGCAGGACCGCTCCAATCGTCTTTTCTCCATTGCTGACCGGGATAATTACCGAGAGCATCCGGCTGTTTCTTGCCAGCTGTTGGGGCGTTAGCTGCTGCCCGGATGATGGTTTAGCGCGGACGACGCGTTTTGGGCCCGGTTTTGCGCTGAGTCTTTTGTTTGGCTTTTCGAACGCCACGCCAATCCCCCCCTGTCGTCCCTCTCATCATCTGACTGTATACGGTCCGCAGGTGCAACTGCGGAGGGACTAACAGCAGATCCCGATGACGTTCGTGATCGTAAAATCCTGCCCGCTCTCCCCTTTCTCGCAGACAGGTGGCGATGGCATCCGCGTGATCGCTCAATTCAAGATCAACAGCTCTATCGTTTCGCCCGGCGCGTGAATTGTTCAGCCGCGCCGTATTGATCGGGCAGACTCTGGTAATCGCCAGACCTTGCAGTGCGGCTTTGACCAGCGCCCTGGGCGGGACAGCCAAATCCTCGAAGCCGATCCGTTCGGCCGCCTGCCGGCTCATGGCGTGCGGAACGGTGGTCAGGGAGCTGCCGGCCAGATCAGGCCGCCCCACGATGTGATTCAACAGCCGTCTGGCTTGGGTGACTGTTCCGTTATACCGACAGCCGGTGGAAGCGTTGAGCACCACATCCCATCCCTTTTTCACTTCGTCCACGTACTGACGAAGTTTGGAAGCCGGCACCAGACAGTCCGCATCGATGAACAACATGATGTCGCCTCTGGCAAAAAAAGCTCCTATGGCACGACCAACATCCTGACCGAGAGTGGGAACCGCTTCGATCACCTTGGCTCCTTGTTCCAGCGCCCGTTTGGGTGTGTGATCCGTCATGCCGCTGCATACGACGATCACTTCCGTTGAAGGGGACACACGCCGTGCCTCTTGGATGACCCGGACGATTCGCTGGGCCTCGTTTTGGACGGAAATAATCACGGACACTTCAGGTGCAGGACATGTCGTGCTGTCCATTGCGTTTCCCCCTTCGCAGGAATATCGGTTCTCATCCTACGATACGCCGGGAGGAGGCTAATGGACACGGCTGCTGTCACAGCTGTCCCTGAGCGGAATTAAAGGGCCGCATGTGCACCACCGATCCGCTCTGTCCCAACTCATGATCCCACATGCTCAGTGTTTGTTGGAAAGCGGTATTCCATACGAAAGAAGGACGCCCCAGTTGGGGACGTCCATCCTCAGGAATCAGGACCAATGCGCGCGGCGTGGCAGATGCCGCAGTCTCTCCCGACGGCGGCGGCGAGATCGCGCAACCGTCAGGACAAACAAAAACAGGTTTAACATCAGCCAGGCAAAGAAAATCGCGTATCGCGGCCATGTGGAATCCGCTTCCTTCTCCTTGGGTGCGGCATCCGCAAGCGCGGCGGCGCGAGGGGGATCTTTCCGCAGTAACGGCAGCGTCTGCGTCATCTCCCCTGCCCTGACCAGCAGCTGGCCGTCGGCAGTCAGCTCCGTTTGCGGCTCCGTCCCTTTGGGGACTGTGGCGTACAGATCAGTCTCTGCCTGATAGGTGACCGCAGGTGCAGCATCGTTGGCCGCCGCTTCCTGACCAAATGTTTGGCCGGCAGTGGCCACCTGTCTGGTCTCATAGTGGGCAAACCCATAGTCCAGCATGGCGGTCACGTCCTTGTAGGCGTATGCGCTGGACCCTGCTTTCATCGTGACCGCGATCAGTTCTGTTTCGCCGCGCTTGGCCGAACCCACCAGCGTGTGCATCGCCTGGTCGGTAAAACCGTTCTTGATCCCGGTCGCCCCTTCGTAATTGCGGAGCAGCTTGTTGTGATTAATCAGCTCCGTCTGCCATTCGCGACCGTTCCACGGCAGGCGGACAGTGGCCACGATCTCGCGGAAGGTCGGGTTTTTCATCGCATATTGGGCGATTTTGGCCATGTCTGCCGCAGTCGTATAGTGATTGGGATCATGCAGGCCGTGTGCGTTTGCAAAATGGGTCTCAGTGACACCCGCTTTTTCCTGCAAGTATGTGTTCAGCAGATCGGCGAAATGCTCGACGCTGCCGCCCAAATGCTCCGCGATCGCAGTCGCCGCGTCGTTGCCGGAATTCATCAGCAGCCCGTACTCCAGCTTGCGCAGGGTGACCTGCTCCCCTTCGCCCAGGTACACGCGTGTGCCTTCTTCGTAGCGAGCTCTTTTGGAGACGGTTACAATATCATCCGGATTGCCGTTTTCAATCGAGTAAATCCCGGTGGCGATTTTGGTAATGCTCGCCGGATACAGGCGAAGATGCGGATTTTTTTCAAACAAAATCTGACCCGTTGCCGCGTCAATCAGTATGGCAGATTCCCCGTAAATGCCGCTGGGTGTCAGATTGTCTTCCCCACGGGCGGATGCGGGCTGCACGTTGAAGCTGCACAAAACGCATGCTGCAACGAGCAGGTACGTAAGCAGTAGACGCATGGTTGTCGGTTCCTTTCTTTGTACTTGCGGGCATCAGCACGCGTGCTCGGCTAGCCCAGTCGCTTGCCCAGCAGATCGTGAATCATTTTAAATTTCGGATTGTCTTGAAAAGCCTGTTCAAAACCGCTTACATGTTCGCGGTACAACGCTGCCGCTGATTCAAAATCCTGCTTCACGTACAGCGAGAAGATTTCTTCCAGTTTTTCCTCAAGCGACGTGTTCACTTCGGGCGGCGTCAAAATCTCCTGGCGCAAGCTGTTCATCAAGACGTCCAACTGGTGCGTGATCACGGACGCCTCGTGGAGCTGCTGCATCACGTTTTCCGGGATGTTCCCGGCGTATTTGTAACGCAGCTCGTGTTCGTTCGTCGCCCAAAAATTCATGCCCAACGTACGAATTTGAATTTCGCAGAACAGCGTGATTTTTTCACTTCCGTGGTACACTGTGTAGGAAACGATCATGTGGATGCTGCGGTATCCGGAATCCTTGGGCGTTGCGATGTAGTCCTTGATGTCGTGGACTTCGATGTCCTCCCGCTCCTGCAACAGCTGCTGGACTTCACGCACGTCATCAATGTACCGGCAGACGATGCGCAGTCCGGCGATATCCGTAATCTCCCTGGCCACTCGCTCCTGCCAGGTGTCCTGCTGAAAATCGATCCCTCTTTCCTGCGCTTTCTTGATCAGGCTGTCAACCTTTTTCACCCGCCCGACGACGAACTCGATGGGTGAATAGCGGCCTCTTTTCAAAAAACCGTACTTGATGCCCTTCAATTTCAGCTTGAGTTCATCGACAGCCTGTTCGTACGGGGCCAGAAAATGAACAAGGTTGTTCAGCACCTTGTTGGGTACGTGTGTAGTACTCATGCAAATTCACCTCCATGTCACTCCCAGAGGAAAGGCGAATCTCCACAGCGGCTGCAGGTTCATATACGTGTTGTGAAATCAGCATGCCGCAGTGAAGATGGATGGGGACCTGTGAAAAAAACGGTGCTCCCCATGCGGCCGATTATCCGGCCGCGTCTGAGCCTGTCCGCAAGGCAATTTGCGGCTTTCCCGTGACGACGCGCTGACAGCTAAACGGCGTCGTCATACGGCCTTGGGGCAGGCATGAGATACGTATCGGAAAAATACGGCATCTAAAGCGGAAGTGTGCCGCGTTTATCTCTGTCTGGTCGGCATCGATTCGTTCCGTGTTGTGCCGCATCTGGTTCATCTGTGTGCTGACAGTCAGCTTGTCGGCGGCATTCGTGTTGGGGGCGATGATCAGGTTGGCGAAATGCTGCTTGTCCACCGACAGCACCAGGTACGCGCCCGGCTTTCGCATTTAAGGGAATGGAAATCCAATGACCAGGTATATGGGCGAGCAATCAAAATGACGCATTCCCTTCCATTTTCCAGTATACCAAAAGAATACGGGAAAGGAAAAAGAAAAAGAAGGCTAACCATCCAGCCTTCCTATTGTTCCTGCTCCGCCTGTCTTTTGTTGTAATCGGCCATCATCTCCATGATGGATGTCATGTTCGTCAGCATCTCGCTTGCCCGTTTTGTCTTCTGCGAGATGGAGGTAAAGTCAATCTTCCCTTTTTTTCGGTCCTTCCAGCGCCTGAACAGCTCCCCTGCCTTTTCAGGATTGGAGCGGATACTGGAGATGCGAGCAGCGTCCTGCATCAGCCACGCCTTGAAATCGGGATTGTCCCGCAGCAGGCGTTTTACTTCTTTCTTTTTCATTCCCGGACGTCACTCCTTTCCGTCAGCCATGGTTAGTTTGCCTGTTCCCTACACCATATGACTAGTCCCGGAATATGATTGTGTGTTTACACCGGGAGAAAAAGAAAGGGCGGGTACACCACGCACACGCAAAGAAAAGGCCCCTGTCCGGGGCCTCGTTCATCCAGTTATTTGCTTTTTGTCAGATGTTAGCTGCGACCAGCCAGTTGTTGTTCAGCAAAGCTTACCAGACGCTTGGTGATTTCGCCACCTACAGAACCGTTTTGACGGGAGGTGGTGTCAGGGCCAAGAACTACGCCGAATTCAGCAGCGATTTCATACTTCAGTTGGTCAAGCGCTGCGTTTGCTTGAGGAACTACCAGGTTGTTGGATCCACCAGTGTTGTTTGCCACGTGTGATTCCTCCTTCATAACAAGTTTTCTCCCGGGACGGGGTTGAACCGCCAGCGAAGCCGCTTCTCTCCGTTGAGACCGAGAGGCGGTGGAGTGAGAGCAACTCTGGCTCTCTCGTGTTACTATCATCCCTCCGTTGAACGCATCCATGCAGTGTTCGTCGATGTAAAATCTGTCAAGGTTGATCGTACGCTTTGTGTTATAATGGGGCGAGACAGTTGGACACGAGAGGAGTCGCGTTTTTGTGAACCACCCCGAAAAAGTACTGCTCATTGACGGTATGAGTTTTTTGTTTCGTGCGTTTTACGCCTCCGCCTGGGCGGGCGGGTATCGGCAGACCTCACAAGGCGTTTATACAAACGCTGTCTACGGGTTTACGAAAATGATGCTGGACTACATCGATCTGGTGCGCCCCACCCACGTCGCCGTCGGCTGGGATGTGGCTGCGCGGGAAACCCTGATTCGCTGTCAGTGGTACGAGGGATACAAGTCCAACCGGGTGGCACCGCCCGAGGAACTGGTCCCCCAGTTTGATCTGGTCAAGGAGGTGACGGATGCATTTTCCGTCCCCAACCTGGGCATCCCGGGATATGAAGGAGACGACATTCTCGGCACTGTCAGCACGCGGCTTCAGGCCGAGGGACATCAGGTGGTCATCGCGACCGGTGATTATGACAGTCTGCAGCTTTTGTCCGAGCAGGTCAGCGTGAAAATCCTGAAAAATGGCGGCAAGCACGAACACTACACACCCGCCAGCCTGCTGGCCGTCCGCGGGATCAATCCGGAACAGGTCGTCGACGTAAAGGCATTGATGGGCGACGCCTCCGACTGCATTCCCGGCTGCCCGGGGATCGGCGAGAAGACGGCAGTCAAGCTGATTGCCGCCCACGGCTCGCTGGACGGACTGTACGCCAATCTGGATGCATGCACGCCCAAAATGCGCGCCAAACTGGAAGAACACCGCGAACAGGTGTATCTGAGCAAAAAGCTGGCGACGATTTTCCGCGATGCGCCGATCGACTTTTCACTCGAAGCGGCAAAATGGGAATACGATCCGGAGCGCGTTCGTGAAAAGTTTGCCGAACTGGAGTTTGGCCGCACGCTGGTCAGCAGGGTAAGCTGAGTCACGACAGCGCCGTCTGCCATGATGGTGACAGCTCGAGGACAGAGCAAGAATACGCTCGGAGCAGTCGTACCGCCAACGTGCACGCGAAAAATCCCGGCCCTTTTGAATAAGGGTCCGGGATTTTTTCAATTAACATGCGCGGCGGTTGTTCACGATTTGTATCGTTCCTCAAATACATCGAGAAGCAAACGGGTGTTCTCTTCTTCCTGGCAGTCCCATGTCGCGGCAAAGCGGACCCGGTGGGAGACCCCCAGGATGTCGTACTTCTGGACCAGGTGTTGACGGGGCGAGCCTACGATGAGACTGTGCAGCCGCACTTGTTTGCGCTTGGCCAGATCGGCCAGCATCTCGCGCACGTACAGGGAAAGGCCGCCCACCCCATCCGTCACCATGACGAAATCAGCCCCGCGAAACTGCTGGTTCTCCTCCACGATTTGAATCGCCCGCTTCATGGGCGCATCAAAGTGCGTTCCGCCCCCGAAAGCCATTTGCGCCAGCGCGTAAAACGCGGGCCAGTCCGGCCGCCGATGGTACAGGGCCTGTTCGCGAAGTTCTCCTTTTGCGCCAAACAGCAGCAGCAAAAAGTCTCGTTTTTCCAGGAGGCTGAGCGCGGCAAACGTCATGACAAACAGCTGGGCCAGGCGCAGTTTGCTCCCCCGCATCGAATGGGAAGTGTCCAGCATGCAGATCACGGGACCTTTGGGCGGCTCCTCCAGCCATCCGACAGTGTCGTACGTCATCAGCTTCTGCTCTACCCACTTGAGCAGAAAATACGTCTCGTAATCCGCATCGGCCAAAAGGCCGGCTTCGCTTGGCAGCATGTGAGCGATGTCGCCCGACTGCCTCAGATCGTAGTATTCTTCCGGCAGCCGCCGCGAGCGCATCTGCTTCCTTTTTATCCGGACGTGATGGACGTTGCGCCCCACCTCGTTAAGGAAATCAACCAGGTCCGGATGCCGTTTCAACTTTTCCAGCCACTTCATATATTGTTCAAAGCTCTGGCGCCGGAGCTTGCCCAACTCATGCCCCCAGCGGCGGTTGGCAAAGCTCTGGCTGGCCGTAAGCAGCTCATGGACGAACAACGTGTCGTCCGATTCCTGCGACAGCGTCTCTTTCAGGGAACGGTCCAGCCACTGCCCCAGCTCCTGTTCCAACTGGGCCACGGCCTCCCGTTCCTGCCTGGACAGCCGCTCTCGCTGTTTTTCCCGCTGGCCCAGCTCGTCCTCAAGCTTTTTGACTTTTTGCTGCAGCTTGGGGCGCTTGGTCACATTCACCCGCATCTCTTCCCGCAGTTCCTGAATGCGCGCTTTCAGGGAGCGGATCTCCGCTTCCACCAGCGGCCGGGTATCCATCGCCTGCTGTTTGTCCTCTACCATGCGCTTGCCCTGCTGCAGCGTGTAGCCGACAAGCTGAAGTTTGGCAACCTGTTTTTCCGTCAGCAGCTCGGACAATTGGGCCTGTTCTCTGCCCTCGTGTCCCTGCTTTTGCTGAAGTCCGGCGACCAAGGGCGTCAGCTGCTGTTCCCGCTCCCGGCGTTTTACTTCTTCCGCGTATGACGCCGTCAGCCACATGAGCGCCTTGATGGCCGTCTTGAAGGCGGCGCTCTCATTGCCTGCCGTCCGCGGGTGGATCATCCGGTAAAAATACTGTTTCATCAGCGTCTGCACCATCCAGCGGTGAAACGGCGGTGCGTCTTTCGTCTGGTCAAGTTCGGGATGGACAAGATAAAACGCCAGGAAAAAATCGGCCAACAGTTCGCGGTCGAACCACGGCGCCCGCGCTTTGGCTTCTTCCATCCATTCGCGCGCTGTGCGCGACGAGTACTGGTACGCATCAAACAAGTAGCGGTCGACCCGACTGGCACGAATGATCATGCGATTGCATCCTGCCTTCCTACAGCGTGTAATCGTATTCGGTGCCGGGAAGTTCCCGGTCAAATACCGTACGGTAGATGCCCTGCAGCATTTGCAGGATTCGCTCACCTTCAATGCGCAGATGGGCGTATTTGACTGTGTATTTTTCCGGATTGGGCAGCAGTCGGTTTTTCTCCCGCACGAACGCGGTCAGATCCTGCTCCCGCTGCTGCCACTGAAGCAGGCGGTTGCGCAGGTCGCGGCCGGTCTCTTCCAGCTCCAACCGGCATTCGTCGAGAAGCGAACGGTAGTGCTCGGCGGCCTCTTTTCCCAGTTTGGCCCCGATCTCTTTCTTAAACTGAAACGCATGCAGATCGGCTTCTTTTTCCATCCACTTTTCAGCGGTCTGCTTTGAACGGCGAAGCGGCAAGTCGTGCTCCATGTCTGCTTTCAACTGTTCGGTGAAGCGCTGGTCAAACAGTTCCTGCAATACAGGCAAATCTTCCGGCACGTCCCAGAGCATGTGCGGGGTAAACACCGTATCCCAGATCGAGACACTTTCACGGCCGTGAAGGGCGGCCGATGTTTTCCAGACGTGGGCAATCTTGCTCCATCGCCGGTCAGAGAGGACGAACTCCTTTGCTTCCATGTCCTGCTTCAAGCGGTAGAGGAAGTAGATCAGCGATTCCGGGATGCTGACCCGGGACGCTTCGTGCTGGATGTCCTTCACGTCATGGAGGGAAAAGACAACCGGCAGCGGTTCGCTCGGCAGTGAAAACATTTTTTCGTAGCTGGAGGCCTGCTGCAGGTAGCCCACCTCGTAGCGGATGAGAAAGCGGTCGTACAGCGCGGTCAACTGTTCATCCTCGTCCGGCAGCTCGTTGGACGCAGCGATTAAAAACAGCAGCGGCACCGCCTCTTTTTCCCTCCCGTTGAAATAGACGCGCTCGTTTAGGATGGAGAGCAGGGAGTTGAGGATCGCGCTGTTGGCTTTAAAGATTTCGTCAAGAAAGGCAAATTGGGCAGACGGCAGGTAGCCTGCTGTCTTGCGCACGTACTGGTCCTGTTTTAACTGCTGCAGTGACACGGGGCCGAAAATTTCGTCGGGCGTGGTGAATCGCGTCAGCAGGTATTCAAACCAGTGTTCGGAGCCGAACAGTTGAGCGACGGCCCGGGCCATCTGCGATTTGGCCGTACCCGGCGGCCCGATCAGCAGGGCGTTCTCTCCGCTCATGATGCCCAACAGCAGCAGACGGATCAGCTCGCTTCGTTCGAGAAAACGGCGCTCCAGTAGTTCGACTGCTTGTTCCAATTTGTGTGTCAATGGGATTGACTTGTTCATCATCGCTGGCGCAATCGTGCTGTCACGGCAGACGTGCTGCGCCGTTCCCCCTCCTCGTGCAAGATGTGATTGGTATCGGTTGGCACTCTCTACCTGTAGTGTATACATCCTGATCGGACCACACAAGCCAATGCACGAACGCGGGGTACGGCGGCTGGCATGAACGCGGCGGCACGCGCGTATGATGGAAGGTGTGTGTTGGAAACAATATCCAACAAGAGCAAAACATGCAAAAGGAGGATCGTCATGCCCCAGCTTCACCTGTCTGATGAAGAATACAATCATCTGATGGAACGGATTTTTAAAATCCTGAGCCGAACAGAAGAGCTGGACCACGTCACCCATCACTGGATGTGGGAAGTGTGGCGCGTGCTCTACTATAGTAAACTGTAAAAAATTGTAAGATAGAATCCGCTATCACCCATGTCTGTACCTCCGCATAGTGTGTGAACAAGAGAGGTTTGCCCGACACACGAGAAGGAGGGATGGGCATGGGTGTTGAACTGTCCTGGCTCCACGGGGTGTACGTCCTGTTCGTAATCGGCATTATCGCCACCATGGTGCTCCGCCGCGATACCAGTCTCATCTGCATCGCCGGGATCGCCGCGCTCGGCCTGACGGCTACCGGTTCAATATCGGCGGCGGTGGGTGGCGTGTTCGGCAGCTTCATATACGCGATAACGGAACTGCTGCCGACGATTCTGGTCATCTGCATCATCGTAGCGATGAGCCGCGTGCTGACCGAGACGGGCATCAACGAAACGATGATCCGGCCGCTGGCCTCGCTGGTGCGGACGCCGGCGCTGGCATACTGGGTGATTGGCATTGTCATGATGATCATGTCCTGGTTCTTCTGGCCTTCGCCAGCTGTGGCGCTGATCGGCGCGGTGATGCTGCCTGTCGCTCTCCGTGTGGGGCTGCCCGCTGTCGGCGCAGCCGTCGCGATGAACCTGTTTGGTCACGGCATCGCCCTGTCCGGTGACTTTATCATCCAGGGTGCACCCACGCTCACCGCAAAGGCGGCCGGCCTTCCCGTCGCCGAAGTGATGACCGCCAGCGTGCCGCTGGTCATCGTGATGGGGACGGTTACCACTCTGACCGCGTTTTGGTACCTGAATAAAGACATGAAAAGCGGAGCACTTCGCGTCGATCCGGAAGCATCAGCCATACTCTCCGCGCCTCGCGACACCGCACCTGTCCGGCTTTCGCCCGTGCTGCGCAGCGGGCTGGCGACGCTGGTTCCCCTGTTGTTTCTTTTGGATGTCGTGGCCATGTTCGCGCTGGATCTGAGAGGAGGCGACGCCACCGCATTGGTCGGCGGCACCGCGCTGTTGATCCTGTTAATGGTCACCGTGCTGGCCCACAGACAGGCTGGTCTGGAACAGGTAACCGCTCACCTGATCCAAGGATTCCAATTCGGATTTCGCGTATTTGGTCCCGTCATCCCCATCGCTGCGTTTTTCTACATGGGTGACAGCGGCTTCGTCAGCGTGTTTGGCGAGATGCTGCCGAACGGTTCCCATGGGATCGTCAACGATCTGGGCGTCGCTCTCGCACACACCATCCCGATTGGCAAGGAGGTGGCCGCTCTCGCCCTGACGACGATCGGCGTCATCACAGGATTGGATGGCTCAGGGTTCTCCGGGATCACGCTGGCCGGTTCCCTTGCCCAACTGTTTGCGACCGCACTGGGAAGCGGAGCGGCGACGCTGACAGCACTCGGGCAAATCGCCGCCATCTGGGTGGGCGGCGGCACGATTATCCCGTGGGCGCTGCTTCCGGCTGCCGCCATCTGCGGAGTCGATCCGTTCGAATTGGCGCGGCGCAATCTCTACCCGGTCGTGATCGGCCTGCTGGTGACCACGCTGGTGGCCATGTTTCTGATTTGAATAGGAGAAAAAAAGAAGCCTCAGCCAGTCGGTGAGGCTTCTTTTATATAGTAATATGTGGTAGCTGTCAATTCTTTTTCGTTTTCAGGAATGGTCCCTCACGCGCGCGTCTGCTCCAGCTCTGCTTGGAACTGTTCCCGATCGGTAATCGGCGCGCGGCAGGCGAAGTTTTCGCAGATGTAGGCCGTCACTTCGCCTCCCTGCATCACTTTGTCCCGGACCACTTCGGCCATGCTGCCCAGCTCTTCGGTCGGATCGTGCAGCACAGTCACTGTGAACGGGGCGTAACCGCTGCGCGTCTCCTGGAGAAACGCCTGCGCTCGCTCATCGTCTCTTGGGCCCGCGATAACCACCTGCCGCACCGGATGCAGGAGCAGCTGCATCGCCAAGAGGGAAAAGCTGTACCCGATGGGGTACTGATTGATGCTCCCCGCAAATGTCGTCAAAAGGCGCTCCGCCTTGTCGCGCAAATCGCTTCGTCCCGTCAGGTAGAACAGCCGCAGGAAGGTGTAGGCGGCGACGCCGTTGCCGGAAGGAGTCGCGCCGTCGTATATTTCTTTGGGTCGGGCGATGAGCTGTTCGCCGTCACTGCCGTAGAAGAACAGTCCGCCGTTTTCTTCATCCCAGAACAGGCGGAGCAGATCATCGGCCAGCTCCAGCGCCCGCTTGAGGTGCTGCGGCTCCTGTCCGGCCTCATACAATTCCGTAAGCCCCCAGATGAGAAAAGCGTAGTCGTCCACGTAGCCGAGATACGCCGCTTCTCCGTCGCGGTAGCGAGCCAGCAGACGGCCGTTGGCGTCGCGCAGTTTGCTCTCGATAAACTCACATGCCCGCTCCGCCGCCTCCAGATATGCAGGCTCTCCCAGCACCAGCCCCCCTTTGGCCAGCGCCGCGATCATCAAGCCGTTCCAGGACGTCAGAATCTTGTCGTCCTTGCCCGGATGGGTCCGCTGTTTCCGTCGGGCAAACAGCTTCTGGCGGGCTTCTTCCAATCGTTGCGTCAATTCCTCAACAGTCATTCCCCGGCGGCGGGCGAACGCATCCAGATCGGTCCCGATCAGATTGGGGATGCTGCGTCCTTCAAAATTGCCGTGTTCCGTGATGTCATACGCCTCGCAGTAAAGCTGCCCCAGTTCATCACCCAGCACATCGCGCACTTCCCACGGCGTCCAGATGTAAAATTTGCCTTCTTCTCCTTCCGAATCGGCGTCTTCCGCCGAATAAAAGCCTCCGTCCGGGTCGGTCATGTCGCGCAGGACGTAGGTGAAAATGTCGCGGGCGACGCGGGCGTAGTCGCGTTTGCCGGTGGCCTGGTACGCCTCCAGATACGCGTAGGCCAAAAGCGCGTTGTCGTAGAGCATCTTTTCAAAGTGCGGCACCAGCCACTTTTGATCTACGGAGTAGCGGGCGAATCCGAATCCCACGTGGTCGTAAATGCCGCCGCGGTGCATGTGCTCCAAGGTGGTTTCCGCCATCTGCAGCGCCTCCGTCTCACCCGCCGCCTTGGCGTGGCGCAGCAGGAAAATGAGGTTGTGCGGCGTGGGAAACTTGGGCGCTTCGCCAAAGCCCCCGTAGATGTCGTCAAACTGCTGTTTGTACAGCTCCAACGCTTTCCCAAACGTCTCCCGGCTCAGCGTCCCCGGAGCGGTCCGGGCCATCTGCGGCGCCAGTGTGTTGTAAATGTGGTCCACACTGCGGTCGATCCGTCCCCGGTCATTCTCCCAGACCTCGGAAAGCTGCCGCAGAATGTCCATCACGCCCGGCCGTCCCCACTTGGCCGACTTGGGAAAATACGTCCCGGCAAAAAACGGCTTTTTCTCCGGCGTCATCACAATGGTCAGCGGCCATCCGCCCTGTCCGGTCATCGCCTGGCAGACCGTCATGTAGATGTGGTCCACATCCGGTCGCTCTTCCCGATCCACTTTGATGGCGACAAACTTTTCGTTCAGCAGCGCGGCCACTTCTTCGTCTTCAAACGATTCGCGTTCCATCACGTGACACCAGTGACAGGTGGAGTAGCCGATGCTGAGGAAGATGGGTTTGTCTTCCTGTTTGGCTTTGGTGAACGCTTCTTCTCCCCACGGATACCAATCAACGGGGTTGTAGGCATGCTGAAGCAAATACGGTGATTTTTCTTTGGCCAATTGATTGGGTTTGCGGTGCGTTGTCATGGGGAACAACCCCTTTCCTACTGGATTTTATTGTATATGACACATAGCATACCCTGCATGAACAAAAAACACGACTGCCCCATTTCCATCCAATCCTTGTTTTTCGTACAGGAAAATCGGAGTGCCGCATGTCAGTCGGCAAGCGGAAAGCGCGCTTGGGCTCCGCTTTTGCGCCGCCTGCGGATCAGCCATTCGGCAGCGATCAGGTTGGGGACCCAGCACAACCAGGCGTCAATCCGGTAGATGCGGTTAAAGTCACCCAACAGCAAGTCGGATTGTGAGAGGCTTTCAACCGGGATGGTCAGCATCCCCAGCAAACCGAGCCAGAACCGCAGCGTGACGCCTGCAAACGTCAGCGCGTAGCTGCGCAGCATCCATTCCCGATGCTGCTCGACCTGCTTTTGACGAATCCGTTTGTACCCGAGATAGGTGGCCGCCAGCCAGACCACGTCCAACGCCAGGAATCCCGCTTGACTCATCACCCCTCCGAGTGCCTCAAAGGCCAGGTAGATGCCGGAGACCCCGCCAACCCCGATCGACAATACATACAGTTTGCCCAACTGGCGATGCAGGCGCAGGTGTTTTGTCTGAAGCCGCGTGCTGAACAACAACGGCCCGACGGCCAGAGCGATCGCCGATCCGACGGCATGCAGATACAGGAAATTGACCCACTGTGTATAAGGAAACTCTTTATCCAACAAATGCAGCTGTACCAGCCCGGCGCTTTTCGGGTTAAACACGACAAACTGCACAATCGCATACGCGGAAACGACCAAAGCCAGTACAGACGCGACTCCCATCCATATTTTTCTCATCTTCACCTGTACACTCCGTTTGACAGAAATAGTTGCAAATGCAGGTCATAAAACTCCATAAATTGATCAGAGTTGTATAGATGCGCGGTAAGATAAGCGCCGTAGAAAATGGTGAACGTGGCTTTCACCAGGTCATCCGTCGGCAGGTGGTCCGGTATGTCCCCGTCTTCCTTCGCTTCCTCGATAAACTGAGTAAACAACGCACCGAGATTGGGCGCTTCCGCGTCAACAAGCGTTTCTTTGTCGGGATACAGAATCTGGATTTCCGCTTCACTGAGGGTCGGCATATGGGGGTGCATGTTTACTTCCGTCATAAACCCGATCAAGCTCAGCATCAGTCCCGGCCTTTCCCTGGCGTCTGCGGCAACGTGTTGAAACAGATGACGGATCGCCTCGATACCCCGTTTCGGATGCAGCTTGAGTTCGATCATACGCTCCGTTAGCCACAAGCACATGAAGTAAATCAGTACGTCTTCTTTTTGCGGAAAAAATTTAAAAAAAGTGACCTTCGAGACTTCCGCTTTTTCGCATACGTCTTCCACCTTCACGTCTTTAAACGACTTTTTGCCGATCAGATCGAGACTGGCCTGAAAAAGCGCGATTTTCGACCTCGCCTTTTTGAGCTCACGCAGTGGCACCTTTTTACCCATCAGTTGGTTCTGCCCTCCTTTTCCGATAGCTTCCGGTTGTATCTTTTCCTGCAATCCGGATATTTGCTAATCCCTCCACTTGATCTTTTGACTTCAGTTAAAAGGTTAACCCCGGTTAAGTTATTTAGTCAAGTTATTTTTTGATTGCGAGCATAAACATAAAAAAGAGGGACATTTTTACATGTCCCTCTTTACAGATCGATTTTTCGTTTTTCGTTAACCGCATATCCGTTCTTACGCGATTTCCTCATGGGCTTCCGCCTGCGTCGTGGTTTTGGCCTTGCCCACTCCAAACGCAAAGTAACTGATCACGACAATAGCCAGGAAGACCAGCCCCGCCACAAGAGAGATGCGCGTCTCTTGATTGATCCACATCCCTACCAGCACCATGAGCAGGAAGGCAATCGTCAGATAGTTGGATACCGGTGCAAACGGCATTTTGAACGGATGCTGTGCCATCTCGGCGCCTTTTGCCTTACGGAAGCGGATTTGACTGATCAGAATCACAAACCACGGAACCATGCCGGGCAGCACACTGGCACTGTATACATAGACAAACAGATTTTCCGGTGCCAGGTAGTTCAAGACAACACCTACGGCCAGCCCTACGAGAACGCCGAGCGTTCCGAGCAGCGGCACGCCGTTGTGGGTCAGCTTGGTAAAGAATTTCGGCGCTTGTCCATTTACCCCCAGCGTGTACAGCATGCGACCCGCACTGTAGATGCCGCTGTTGCAGCCAGACATGGCGGCAGTGATGACGACAAAGTTGATGAACCCTGCTGCGGCCGTAATCCCGATTTTCGCGAAGGTTGCCACGAACGGGCTGCCGATCGACTGCAGTTGATCCCACGGGTAAACGGTTACAATTACAAAGATCGCACCAATGTAGAAGATCAGAATCCGCCAAATGATACTTTGAATCGCACTTGTCAGCGTTTTGCGCGGATCTTTTGCCTCACCGGCGGTAATCCCGATGAGCTCCACCCCTTGATAAGCCCCGATCACCAGCGAGAGCGCAAAGAAAAAGCCTGTCCAGCCGCCTGCGAAGAATCCGCCGTGTTCCCACAGGTTAGACAACCCGATGGCGTTTCCTCCGTTGCCAAAACCGAAGAAAATCAGTCCAAACCCGGCAACGATCATCAAGACAATGGTCACAATCTTGATCATGGCAAACCAATACTCAAATTCACCAAACGATTTCACGGAGAACAGGTTTGCCGCACCGAGGATCAGCATCGCGATCAACCCTGGTATCCAGGCGGGCAAATCCGGGAACCAGTATTTCATGTACGTCCCGACGGCGATGATTTCCGACATCCCGACGACGACCCACTGAAACCAGTTGCTCCAGGCCGTCACATAACCTGCCAGGGGATGGATATACTTGTGTCCAAAGGTCGCAAATGATCCCGTGCTGGGCTCCAGGTACAGCATTTCCCCCATTGCACGCATGATGAAAAAGATAAAAATCCCGACAATTGCGTACGCGAGCATCACGGACGGGCCTGTCCATTTGATCGTGCTCGCCGAGCCCATGAATAAACCAACTCCGATTGTTCCGCCCAACGCGATCATTTGAATATGACGCGCTTGCAGGCCCCGCTTCAATTCCTTGTTCGCCACTAGTCGCTCCCTCTTTCCTTTCTGCCAACACCGGCTGTCTTTTCAGGAATGCTGCGGGACACTCCTTTCGTCCGCGATGACGCGGCAGGTATCCCGTTTTTTGACAGTACCATTTTTATTCAGCATTCCTAATAGTGAGAAAAATTGTACACTATTTTCCTTCTGCTTCGCGCTGAAGTAATTGTATTGTAATATGTTTTCTTCGCGAAGACAATTGTGCAAGTAAAAAAAAACATTGGTAAATCAACATTTCTGACGTAATCGAATAATTAAAAATATGTGATTGTTCAATCAATTTGAGCAAGGCCACATGGCACAGTGAGGCCCTGCGTCCGTGTTTGTCACAACGATGCAGATCATGATTGAGGAGCGTTTGCGAGTGAGACGAAGGAATTTTTTAAACAAATGTTTAATATCCGGAAACAAATGCCCCTTCGCGATTGAGCACGGGAACCACCTGGCTGGCATTCCAAACGGAAGCGATCGCCACATCCTCGGCAAATCCCGCCGCGATCAGCTCCCGTCCCGAGGCAGACTCACACAGCAGCGGGTACATCTCCGACTTGGCGGCGTCAAAGGCAGCGACAGCCAGGCGGGCCTCCGGTGACAGCCGGTATCCGTGAAGTTCTCCGAGGATCGCCCCTGCCGCAACCATGTCCTCGAATGCGGGACGGAGGCTGCCGTCCGGCCACCGCTCTCCGCTGGCGATCACCGTGACGATGCCCCCTGTATTTCGGATGAACCGGGCCACCGCCGAGGCATTCCGCAAACTGCCGGCCACCACAATCGCGCCGCTGTCCTTTGCCAAAAAGGCGCACGTGGCTCCGTTGGGCGACGGCAGTACGATCCGGCACCCCTCGTCAATCGCAGAGAGCGAAGCGGGAGACAGCGAGATGGGCTCGCCGCGTTTACCGGCCAATACGGCCTGTACGCTGGCTGCGTACTCCGAGGCGGACGCATGCCGATAGCGATATGGATACACCACTCCGCCCCGAGCGAGGACCACATCGACACAGGTCGTAAACGAGAGCACATCGACGATCACCACGATGTCGGAAACAGGGGCCAAGGCTTTCACCCCTTCATACCCCCAATCAAAACGGGCGTGAAATCCGTTTTGCTGAAACACTGCCACATCCGCCATTTGCTTCCCCTTCCTTTCCAGGACTGCGTGTCCCTCTTCAATGTTGACAATGCGACTGCGCGAACGCTTCCCACTTGTCTCGATCTTGTGAAAACCACACCGGTTCCATGCGTTCAAAATACAGGTGATCTTCCGCAATGAGCTGCACTCTGCCGAGCATCTCCTGACGCTGCTCATGACCCATTTGGGCAGTCCAGACCACGGCGGAGAACAGACTCATCGCCACGTATACCGCGTACAACGTCCAAAACTCCGGCGGGATCTTGCGTGGGTAAAAATATCCGATAATCTGTCCGAAGCAAAAGGGGACGCTTACTTCTCTGCTGAACAAGGCCAGCTTGCAAAAGTCGCAGATGGGATCTCCCCAATCGAACCGGTCGAAATCGATGGTCCCGGCATATTGCTTGTCCTTTACGATCAGATTGCCCACGTGGAAATCATCGTGCTGGAACCGGTTTGGCCGCTTGCGCAGATACGCCTTGTTTACTTCCACAAACGCCATGATTTTCTCGTCGTGCGGTATGGCACTGCCAGCAGTGCGATACGCTTCGAGGTATCTCGCGTGTTTTTGAACGGCTCGCGAATTCCAGGCGGGGATGCCGGACGGCGCGTGAAGCTGGTGCAGTTTTCTCAGGTCTTGACCCGCCTGCCATCCGATAAAAAACTGTTCTTCTTCCGTACAGAGAGGCAGCATGTCCCGGGCGACCTCTCCGTCGATATGGGACAACAGGATGTAGCAAATCTGCAGGTCCTCTGATATCCCGTATTCAATCGGCTGCGGAATGCTCGCTCCGAACGGTTGCAGGGCGTGGAGAATATGAAACTCCGACCGCTTCCGCTCCCAGTTGCTCTGGTCTGCTATGCGCAGGATTCGCCGTTCTTCCGACACCATCTGGACCAGATATTTTCTGTCTGTCGAAAACCCATTGGTGATCGGCTCGAAGCCGACTGCTGATCGAAGTGCGGGACTTTTGCTTCGCAGCCATTCGATTTGTCCGTTCATGCTACACCTCCCAAAAATGGCAGCTTTTTCATTATATCATCCATGCTTCTGATAACAAGAACATTCTGGTACTTCCATACATGTTCTTTATGATGGCAGCATGGCCGAGAGCACCTCGACATGCCTGCGCCGTTTGTCACGAACGTCCACGAACGTCATAAAAAAACGGTTATCCCGTCTGGGCAGGATAACCGTTTTGTACCATGACTTCCTGTTGGTATCAATTCGCGGACTGATTGCCTGATTAGCCCTGCGTATTTTCGCTGGACGGCTGCTTCGTCGGTGTCGTCTCGCGCTCTTTCTCATCCAGCAGCGTCACGTTTTGCTGGTGCATTTTCTGCTTGGTCGGATACGCGCCCACCTGCTGCAGTTCCACATTGACATCTGTCTGCTTGTCCATCGCTGATCGCCTCCCATGTTGGTTTCCCATTTAGTATGGTTGCAAATCCGAGATTGCTATACGGCCGATAACAGCGGGCACGGCGGGCGCTAAGTGACCGTCGTTTCCATCTCATTTCCATATTTTAAAGGTTCCTTTTTTCCGGTATCTTTGTTATTCTCGTAAGCGAGCCAAAAACAAGCCGAAACTTCCGAGAGTGGAAGTGCGGGGGATTTTTTTTGCAGACGACGGTCTGCATGGGGTGAATTGCCGCATGGCAAAGGGTTGTCTCCTCAATCCTAACCCGACAACTAACCTCGTAGGCGAAGAAAAGGAGACGATGTGCACATGAAACGATTTGCCAAGCCGATTCTTGCCATCGCTATGGGATTGGCCGTAACCAGCATTTCCACGTCCGCATTTGCCGCGACGTGCCCGTACCAATCGATCACCAGCCAAAAACAATTGGTTCAATATTCCGATTTTTACCAAAAGGTACGGAGCATTACCCCTATCTGGACCGTGAACAACCAGGTCATTGTGAAACAACCGACTACTGTGAAACAGCCGGTAACCGTCAAGCAGCCGGTAATCGTGAAGAAACCGGTAATTGTTAATAAACCGGTGCAACAACCGGCACAAAATCAGACAGCTCCCGCCAACAACAATGCTGTGACCCAGCCGAAAGCACCGGCCCAACAAGCGGCACCGTCCGTTTCTCAATTTGCCAAGCAGGTGGCCGACCTGGTGAATCAGGAGCGCGCGAAAGCCGGCTTGAAGCCGCTGACGCTGGACAGCGCCCTGTCCAAAGTGGCCATGGACAAAGCGGTCGACATGTACCAAAACCGCTACTTCAGCCACACCAGCCCGACTTACGGTTCTCCGTTTGACATGATGAAACAATACGGCATCACGTTCAGAACGGCCGGCGAAAATATCGCAATGGGTCAGCGCAGCCCGCAGGAAGTCATGCAGCAATGGATGAACAGCCAAGGCCATCGCGCCAATATTTTGAATCCGAACTTCACGAAAATTGGCGTGGCGTACTACAATGGTTACTGGGTGCAGGAATTTACCGGATAAACGATGAACAATGGAAACAGCAAGCCGTGCTTCTCGCATGAGAGGCACGGCTTTTTTGCCGGCGACGTCAGCTGCATCGCTCGTTTCGTCAATGCCGGGCAGACCGCTAATACCGGATCAATGGGCGTTTATGCGCGAGAATCGGATTGGCGGCCTCGGGTTTCAGCCGCTTGCCGGTGCTGGCATCATACAGAACGTTGACGTAGTCGATGTACAGGATGCCATTCAGATGGTCGATTTCGTGCTGGATGCAGCGGGCCAAATAGCCTTCCGCTTCGAGGACCACTTCTTCGCCCGCCCGGTTCAGCGTTATTACCTTCACGTACGTGGCCCGTTTCACTCTGCCGACCACGCCGGGAATGGACAAGCACCCTTCGGCCCCTATCTCTGCACCTTTTTTTTCCACGATCCGCGGGTTGATCAGCTCCACCAGGCCGGTACCGCAGTCCATCACGACCAGCTGCTTCGGTATGCCGATCTGGATTGCGGACAAGCCTGCCCTGCCCTCGTCGGCGTAGATGGTGTCCGCCATGTCGTTCAAGATTCTTTCCACGTTTTTCGTGACGGCAGTCACTGGCTTCGAGATTTGCCGCAGGATCGGATCGCCCAATTTTACGATGAGCCGTTCTGCCATATCGGTTCCCCTCTCGTTTGAGACTGTCGTGTATTCACCGTAACAAATGCACCTGACATCCGTCAATTGATCTGCGCCGGCTTCCGTCCGTTTTTTCAATCGACAAACACACTTATATGCGCTATCTTTAATGGTAAACATGATTGATGATGGAAACGAAGAGGGAGGAAACCATGCATTCATTGGCAGCAAAGCTCAACGATACGCTTCAGCGAGAAAATCCGCACGTCTTTGCCATGCTGTCCGACCTGGGCAAGCTCATCTACTTTCCCAAGGAAGGCATACTCAGCCAGTCTGCCGAAGCCAAGGCAAAAGGGCACAAATACAATGCCACGATTGGAATTGCCTTGGAAAATGGCCAACCGATGCATCTGGACGTGATCCAAAGCACCTTGTCCGCCTACAATCCCAAGGATCTGTACGAGTACGCCCCGCCCGCGGGTAAACCGGAACTGCGTGCGGCATGGCGGAAAAAGATGATCGAGGAACATCCGTCGCTTGCGGATAAAACCTTTGGCAATCCAATCGTCACCAATGCGCTGACCCACGGGCTGAGCGTGGTCGCTGATCTGTTCGCCGGGCCGGGAGACGCCGTCATTCTGCCGGACAAAAACTGGGAAAACTACGAGCTCACCTTCTCCATTCGCCGTGGAGCAGAACTGGTCTACTACCCGCTCTACAACGCGGACATGAAGTTTAACGCAGCCGGCCTCCGCGATGCCATCCTGGCGCAAAAGGAAAAAGGCAAGGCCATCGTCGTGCTCAACTTCCCCAACAACCCGACAGGGTACACGCCGGGCATCGAGGAAGGCAAGCAGATTGTTGCCGCACTGAAGGAAGCGGCCGAAGCCGGTATCAACATCGTGGCCGTTACGGATGACGCGTACTTCAGCCTGTTCTTCGAAGACTCGATGCGAGAATCCCTGTTTGCCGAGCTGTGCGGCCTGCATCCGCGCGTGCTGCCGGTAAAGGTGGACGGCGCCACCAAGGAGGAATACGTCTGGGGATTCCGCGTCGGCTTTATCACGTACGGCGCAGCCAACGATGCGGTACTGGCCGCACTGGAACAGAAAACGCTCGGCATCATTCGGGCGACCATCTCCAGCGGTCCGCATCCGTCGCAGACCTTTGTTTTGCATGCGCTGAACGCCCCGGAATTCCAGGCGCAAAAGCAGGAAAAATTTGAGATCATGAAGCGCCGGGCCAACCGCGTCAAAGAGCTGTTGGACAGCGGCCGGTTTGACGACGCCTGGACCTACTATCCGTTCAACTCCGGCTACTTCATGTGCCTCAAATTGAAAACCGTCAACGCAGAAGAGCTCCGCACGCACCTGCTGGAGAAATACGGCGTCGGCACGATCGCTCTGGGCGACACCGATCTGCGCATCGCCTTTTCCTGCATCGAGGAGGAACAGATCGAGGACCTGTTCAACCTGGTGTACAGCGGCGTAAAAGACCTGCAGGGACAACAATAGCAGAGCACGGCACCGCCCAGCAAAAAAGCGTTTTGGCTTCTATCGCCAAAACGCTTTTTCTTTGACGCTTTTCAATCAGGAGGCGCGCTCTGCCTGGCCTTGAACACGGGGAATCGCCTGCGGTCCCGACTGCTCCCCGCCCCAGCGTTCCCAGCGCTGCACCTGACCGCGCCAAAAGCCGAGCGAGGCCTGCATGACCGGACCAATCAGGAACACGGAGACAAACGTCCCTACGGAGACGGGACCGCCTGCCAGCCAGCCGCACAAGAGTGCAATCCCTTCCAGAAAGGTGCGGACGAGCCGGATCGACCGGCCGGTCAGCCGAGCCAGGGACAGCGTCAGCCCGTCTCGCGGCCCCGCCCCGATGCCGGAAGCCACGTACATGCCGGACCCGATCCCCATCAGCACAATCCCCGCAAGCAACAGGGCAAACCGGGCCCACAAGGCCGAAAACGTCGGCACGATCCCGGCGTCGAGAAATCCGTTGACAAAATAGCCGATCAAAAGGATGTTGGCGACGCTGCCGATACGCGGCCACTGACGGTCCAGCACACACGCCATGCCGATCATCGCGATGCCGACGATCTGCACCCACGTGCCGATCGACCAGCCCGTCAGCCCGGCCAACCCGATGTGCAGCACGTCCCAGGTGGCGACGCCCACCGCGGCGCGCATCAACGACACGGCGCCCAGCGCCAGCACCATCAGACCGGCGACAAACAGCACCAGCTTGGCGCCGAAAACCCCCGCACGCCTCAACCCTGCCTGTTTTCGCTTCATCGCAATCTCTGCTCCTCTCCTATCTCCTGCCGCCTGCTGCGGCTCTTTCTACGATTCACTCAAATTCTTCATCATGCGATCTATCACGCTAGAAAACACAGCCAGCTCGTCGGCGGAAATTCCCCGCACGGCTTTCGCTTCGACGAAGTCTGATGCGCGCATCCACTCGTCCGCCATCGCTCGGGCCTTCTCCGTAAGTGCCACCCGCCGCTCCCGTTTGTCCGCACCGCTGTGCCGCTCGATCCATCCTGCCTGCTCCATCCGGGCCAGCGTGCGGGTCATTGTTGGCGCTTCCACGCACAGGTATTGGCACAACTCCGTCTGCGTGGCCGGCCCTTCCAGCAGCCGCACGACGACAGCCCACTGGGCCGTGAACAGACCCAGCGGGGTCAGCCGTTCGTTCAGCGTCTTGGAAAAACGCCTGCCCAGTTGATTCACCTTGTGTCCGTACACGGTGACACATTCCTCCCGTCAATTATTTACCTAGCTAACTTTTACCCAGCTAAGTATACAGATACGCCGTGGAAATTGTCAATCTGACGGAGCACATGCAAAAAGGCTTCCCCTGTAGAGAAGCCTTTTTCGTATCATCCTCTTACATCGCCTGCTTCCACTGCTTGTCCGCCTGTCCCGGCGCACTGGTCCGCTTTTTTTCCGCCGCCCCGACCAACAATGCTCCAAACGGCAGTTTGGCCAGTCCGTACGAGAGAGCGATCGAAGCCGATGAACAAAGCAGAAACGCAATCACGCTGCCAAACATGCTGCTAAAGGTGACATCCCAGAGGTTCAAACCCTTCATCACGTACGTGAGCACGAGAGCATGAACCAGGTACGCCCCGTACGAATTCCGGCCGATCATCGCAAACAAGGCAGTCCAGCGCGAGTCCCGTTTTGTCACGAGGACGGCCAGCAGGTAGATCAGCAGCAGTTGGGCCACCGTATAGATAAACATGGACGGTTTCAGCGACGTGGCCACGTTGAGGTTGACCATATAGCCGCCCGAATCCCTGACCAGCTCATACCCGATGTACGCGTAGGCAGCGGCAAACACAATCAGCAGGTAGGGCCAGCGCTGCTGCAGAAACGAGCGGAACGCGGGCAGTGCCAACGCAACCATCCCGCCCAGCAGGAAATAAAAGGAATAGTATAGGAAATTGCGGTCCCTGCAGGTGATCAGATACGCGTCCAGCCAGGCCACGTCAAAACGGAACGGATGAGCTGGCAGATAGCGTGCCGACACCCACATCAGTCCCGCGTACACGAACGCCGCCGCTGCGACGGCGAGCGCCTGTGCCGCGCGGCCGGACAAACGCTGCTTTGCCGCCTTGAAGCCTTTTAACAGCAGCGGGTACAGCAGATAAAACTGAAAGATCATGACGACAAACCACAGGTGGTACGAGGCGGTGCCTGCGACCAACGATTTCACGAAGCTGACGAGCGCCGAGACGTCCCACCCGGTCACGTCTCGGCGCCACACCATGTAGATCAACGACCAGATCGCGTAGGGCACGACGATCTCGGTAAACCGCTTGCGGATAAAGCCGGGGTAGTTCACCCGGTCGTAGTAGTTGTAAAACAGCACCAGTCCGGTAATAAAGACGAAAGCCGGAACGGCAAACTTGAACAGGTGAAATAGATTTCCGTACAAAAATGCCGTCATCTCGTCCACTCCGGGCTTTCGCATGTAGACGCCGATCACGTGCTGAAACACCACTGCAAAAAAGGCAAAAGCGCGTAACGCGTCCAGTTCAACAATTCGTTCTTTTCGGGCCATTGACTCGTTTCCAACCCTTTCTCCCGTTCAAAAAAATACAGATATTCACATCCTGCCGATCCGCCGCACTGGCCTGAAAGTGCAGCGCGGGCGGCGGACCGATGCGAATGTGCCTCATCGTTTCATCTGTGGAACAATACCGTATGTCAAACAGCGCCACAGCCACTCCAGCGGTCCGAATCGATAGCGGGCAAGCCACCAATGGCTCCACGCCACCTGCAGCGGAAAAATCACCAGGCACAGCACAAGTCCGAGCCACATCTCCGCCTCCCCGTACAGATGGAAAAACCGGACGATGCAAAGCGACAGAACGGTCTGCGCCAGGTAATTGGTCAGTGCCATCTGCCCCACAGGCGCGAGTGGTGCCAGCAGCTTTCGTCCTCGCCCTGTCCGCATCAGCAGAAGCAGTGACGTGATGTAAAACGCGCACAGCGCCAGGCCGCTCCACCCGATAAACACCAGTCCAGCTATGTCGGGCGGTGCAGGCAGGTCCACGACGCCAGATTGGACAAGCGGAATCATCGCCACCAGCGGAACGCTTGCAGCCAGCGCCAGCAGCCAGACGCGCTTGATGGCCGCCATGTGCTGTTCGGGACGATGAAAGACGCCCTTTTTGGCTGCGTACAATCCCAGCAAAAACAGCGGCAGGATGGACAAGACGTTTATCAAATCGTTCTGCAGCACGATCGGCAGTTCATGGGTCCAGCGGAACTGCAGCCATTCCGCCAGCCCCGCCTGGTTGTACACGGAGATCGTTTCCTGTGCAAGCTGCCATGTTTCAGCGCTGTACGAAGATTCGCCGGGAATCAACAGCGTCAGCGCCATCAACAGATTCCACCCGATCAGCAGAATGAGTGCCGCCCTGCGTATGGACGTTTCCGATCTGTTGAAAAACCAGAGCAAACACAAGCCCGCCAGCGCATAGGTGTGGAGAATGTCCCCATACCAGAAAAACAGCAGGTGGACCAGCCCGAACAGCATCAGCCCGGTCAAGCGGCGCAGATACAACCGTTTGGCCGCATATCCCTTCTGCTCTGCCCGACTCATGAACAGGTAAAATCCGGCGCCAAACAAAAATGAAAAGATGGTGTAAAACTTGGTTTGGACAAACATGTCGAACAGCAGCCGAATCCAATCGTCCGACACCGAATGCGACAGCGGCAAACGGTCATCTGGGAGAAACAGGTCAGGCATAAGGAAAGTGGGCATGTTCACCAAAAAGATGCCAAACAGGGCAAATCCGCGCAGAACATCCAGTTCGGCGATCCTCTCCCCAGCCGAGACGGGTGTTGCCTTCACTCGCGTCATCCTTTCTTTTTCGTATCTTCCGTGTTTTCCTATGTAATCTTCCCTTGGTTACTACGAACGTACCGGCAAAAAGTCACAATCTTCCAGAATAACAAGGGCGCAAGCACGAGATGCTGCCGGTATGAATCCCGAGCTTTCTTACGCAAGACGCGGGAAATATAAAACAGGGCGGAAAAAGCAGAATCGTCTGCTTCTTCCCCCCTGCATCGCCGTCTTAGGACGGCTGCTCCTCTCTTCTTTCGCCCCGGATTCGTCTGCTGAAATCAAGCACCATGCCGGCGCAGCACCCGATCAGCGCCGGCATCACCCAGCCGGCTCCCTGCGCATACAGCGGCAGCGCATTCAGCCAGGTGTCCCAGCGGTGATTTCCCGCCGTCGCATTGATCAGATCAATCACGCCAAACAGCGCGACCAGACTGACCGTGGTCACGTAGACAAACGAACGGGCGGAAATGACGCGGTCGGCCAGCGCCAGAAGGATGAGCACGATGGCGACCGGATAGATCGCTCCCAGGATTGGTACGGAGACCGCGAGAATTTGCGTCAACCCCAGGTTGGCGATCGTCATGCTGACGAGACAGAGGATGCTTACCCAGGCCCGGTACGAAAGGCGCGACAGCAGGCTGTTGAAGTACTGGCTGCACGAGGTGACCAGTCCGATGGAAACGCAGAGACACGCCACCGTAAACACGACGCCAAGCAGCACTTTCCCGCTGGCGCCGAACAGGTAGCCCATCACGTTGGTCAGAATCTGCGCCCCGTTGTCCGCTTTGCCCAAGAACGAACTGGCGGAACCAATCATCCCCAGCATCACGTAAATGACGCCCAACAGCACACCCGCCCCGAGACCGGCGCCAATCATGTAGACGGACAGGCGACCTTTGTCCTCGATGCCCTTGGCGCGCAGCGTGTTGGCCACGACGATGCCGAAGACCAAAGCGGCCAGCGCATCCATGGTCAGATACCCGTCGAGAAATCCCTGAAACGCGGGATGCTCGGCGTACGGCCCGACAGGCTGCGCCGATGGCCCCATCGGAGACAGCAGGCTTTTAACAAAGATGAGCAAAATGATTGCCAACAGCGTCGGGGTCAACAACTTGCCGAAGCGATCCACCAGTTTGGACGGGGACAGGCTCAGCCAGAAGACCACCGCGAAGAAGACGGCGGAGTACACGGCCAGCCCCCACGGCTGCGTCGACCAGGCAGCCGGCAGAAACGGCGCCATTCCCATCTCAAACGCCAGGCTTCCGGCGCGCGGAATCGCCAGACCGGGACCGATCGACAGGTAGATCAAGAGCGGGAACAGCCAGGCAAAGACCGGGTGCACGCGTTGGGACAGCGCGAAAAAGCTGCCCGCCTTGGCGATGGCAACGACCCCGAGAATCGGCAGCCCTACCGCCGACAGCAGAAAGCCTGCGAGGGATAGCCACACCTGCTCACCGGCCGATTGACCGAGAAACGGCGGAAAAATGAGATTTCCCGCCCCAAAAAACATGGAAAACAGCATAAAACTGATCAGGACCATGTCCTTTTTGGACAGCGTATGTTTCACAGTATAGCTCCCTCCTCCTATATAGAGAGGGATTCTATCAACTTTTCCGCCGGGAATCCAGTAGCAACGCGATATTCGCAATGTTCACTTTTGTGAATGATTTCAATTTATTTGAAAAATACGTTCCTGATCAGGATGGTACGCCGTGTCCTGTGTCTGCACGCTGAAATTGTTACTCGTGCGGACGACAGACGGAGACATAGGAACATAACCGGCTGCCTGACTGACGCAGACTACCGTTTTTCCCTGCGCAGCTCCTCCTCCACACGGTCCAGCCATTCGTGGACGAGCGCGGTAAACAGCCGGCTTTGCTCGATCTGCAGGTTGTGGCCCGCGCGATCCAACACGACGAAGCTAGCCCGCGGATAATGTTCCAGGATCGTCCACACGTCCCGGTAGCCCGTGCAGTCATCCTGCCGTCCGGTCAGGATCAGCACCGGTTTGTCATACCGCCCGACCAGCGGTTCCACATCAAAGGAAAACGAGAATCGCTGCTTCAGCTTGTTCAGAAAGTGCTTGTCGGCCATCTGTAAGCCGGAGAGGATTTCCCGCTCAAAGCGCTCCCAGCTGCAGCGGTCCTGCACGACAGCAATGGAGGTAAACTCCTCCCGCTCTTCCGGCGTCAGTTCGGCCAGCAGTTTCTCATCCCGAGCCAGCACGGTAAGCGGGGGCAGGTCCCGTTTCTCCTTTTCCGCGTGAATGGCCGGACAGATCAGCAGCATACCGGCCATTCGATGCGCCTGCCGGGTGAGCAGCCCCCTGGCGAGATAGCCTCCGTAGGATTCTCCCGCGACCAAAAACGGCGCTCCGTGCGGTATCAGCCGCTCCACCACCCGCTCGACGACCGACAACATCTCATCCGATCCTGTGATCCAATCCGCTGCTTTGGTCCGTCCCATCCCCGGGAGGTCCAGATAGATCCGCCGCCAGCCCGGACGGTCGGCGAAGACAGGCTCCATGCAGCCCGTCATCAGCCGATGATCAGGTGAAAATCCGTGCAGCATCAATACAGGATATCCCTCACCGTATTCTACGTAATGAACCGTCACGTCGTCCAGCACGCATTCCATTTGTCTTCCTCCCAACTCGAACGTTTGTTCTGTGTCATCATACCACGTTTGCAGAAAAATGGGAAGAATTATTCGCTTTCCCGGCTGGACGCAGGCCGCGAGTGGACCAGCCGCTCCAGCGCCATGCAGATCAGCACGCCCATCAAAAGACCGTTGCTGACGAGCGGACTGATGTAGGGCGGCAGCTGCGCCAGGAATGAGGCGGGCAAAAACATGCAGCCGACACCGGCCATCAGCGCAACGCCGACGATATACCCCTGCCGTTCATCCAGCCCGCTTTTGGCGATCTCCTGGATTCCCATGCCAATCATGTTGGCAAACGAGAGGAACACGCTGGCGTACCCCACCGAGACGGGGATCGAGGCAAACCACAGCGTGACCGCCGGTATGAAACTGACCGCGACCAGCAGCAGACTGCCCATCACAAACGGCCATTTGTCCTTCATCCGCGTGGTCAGGATAAAGCCGGCCGTGTAGGACACCGGCACGAAGCCGATCGTGGAAAACGCGGCGGACAGCAGTTGGCTGATGCCCATGATGATGCCGGACCGGTTGGCACTGACGGGCTCGGCAGGGTGGACCACCCGTTTCACCGCCTCCATGCTGGCGATCAGATTGCTCAGCAAAAGGACGGTGACGATGAGCGAGGTCAGCATAATGCCGCCGTCAGCGTGCGGCCATCCCCACGACAGCAGATGAGGCAGGGAAACCCAGTCCTCTGCCGGTGCTTCGATTTTCTGGTACAGGCCCGCCAGGACGAACAAGGACCAGCCAAACGCAATTGCGATCAGCACCGAATAACTGCGCAGCAGTTGGTATCGGCTCCTTGCCAGGACCAGCGACACGATGAGCGTAGCGAGCGAAATGGCCGCCGCTTTTCCGTCAATCGCGCCCGATTTTGCTCCCAGGATGCCGGTGACAAACGGTCCGCTCATCTGCGCCACCAGCAGGAGAAAATACGTGCCGACCACCGTCGGCGAAAACAGCCGGCGAATCAGGTCCATCCAGCCAAACGCGCTCAGTGCAAGGAAAATCAGGCCGCTTGCGATCAGCCCCAGTTCCAGGGCAGGCAGAACCTCGCGCGGCTGGAGTCCCATCGCGGGAGCCAGGGAAGCAAACAGGAGAAACACGCCCCACCACAGCGCTGCGGGCCCCTCGGCGATGGGCAGCCGGTGTCCCCAGAGGGCCTGCAGGACCGATACGACCCCCAGGACAAACAGCGAGCGCTGCACAAAGTCGGCGATTTCCACCGGCGTCATGCCGTACGCCTGCCCGATCGCGAGCGGAGCCACCACACTGCCGGCGAGGATAAACATGGCCCACTGAATGATCGAGAGTGCCTGCCGCATGTTACAGTACCCCGTACTGCGCGTCCCGCTGGTCGGTAATAAACATGTGCCCCGGAGCGTGGGTGATCATCAGCTCCGGTTTGCAGCGCATCGCCACAGCTTGCGGCGTCACGCCGCAGGCCCAAAAGACGGGGACCTCCCCCGGATAAATCGGGACGGGATCGCCAAAGTCAGGCGTGTTTACATCGGCTATCCCGATCTGCCGCGGGTCGCCGATGTGGACGGGTGCGCCGTGCACCGCCGGAAAGCGGGAGGTGACCTGTACCGCCCGCACCACCTGATCGTGCGGAATGGGCCGCATGCTGACCACCATCGGGCCGGAGAAGCGGCCCGCCTTTGCACAGTCCAGATTGGTTACGTACATGGGCACGTTGCAGTGTTGTTCGATGTGGCGCACCGGAATGCCGTTGTCCAGCAGCGCTTGTTCAAAGGTAAAGCTGCACCCCAGTAAAAAGGCGACCATATCCTCCCGCCACAAATGGTCAATCCGGGTGACTTCCTCCGCCAGTACACCCTTCCGATAGACACGGTATCGGGGGAGATCGGTACGCAGGTCGGCGTCCGGAGCGACCAGTGCCGGAACGGGTGATCCGGGTTCGGTCACATCCAGTACGGGACACGGCTTTGGATTGCGCTGACAAAACAGCAGGAAGTCAAAAGCGAGAGATTGCGGCAAAATCACCAGGTTGGCCTGTGCATATCCGGCAGCCATTCCTGCCGTCGGTTTGTCCCAACGCCCTTCCCGCATCAGCATACGGGCCTCTTTCGGATGCATCGACGCAAACTCGTTCATGCTCAGTCCCTCCATTCAGTCGTGGATTGCACGGAAAACACCGCAGGCGGCGGCAAGCGTCCTGCGGTATCCATTCTTCCTGATTATTGGAACAGTTTCGGCAGCTCATTCACCAAGGTATATACGCCCATGACTGCCATCGTAATCGTGACGATCAAGCCGAAAATGGTCATCCACAGCGGGTGTTTGTAATCCCCGACGATGTTTTTGCGATAGGCGGCGATCAGCATCACCCCGAGCGTTAGCGGGAGAATCAAGCCGTTTAACGCCCCCACCAAAACGAGGATTTTCACGGGACGGCCGACCAGCACAAAGACCAGCGTGGAAACAGCGATGAAGCCGACGATGATCCAGTTGTGGTAACGGTCAATCTTTTCATGGAAGGTACGAATAAACGAGACCGATGTGTAGGCGCTGCCGATGACCGAAGTGATCGCCGCGGCCCACATGACCACGCCGAAGATCTTGTACCCCACCTGTCCAGCCGCCAACTGAAAGACGGATGCAGGCGGATTGGAGGGGTCCAATTGCAGCCCCTGGGCGACGATGCCTAACGCTGCGAGAAACAGGATGATGCGCATGACAGACGCGATGGCGATACCGGAGACAGAACTTTTCGTCACTTCCGGCAAGGAGGAAACCCCCTTGATCCCCGCGTCCAGGAGACGATGGCCGCCGGCAAACGTGATGTATCCCCCGACCGTTCCGCCCACCAGGGTGACGATCGCCAGCACGTCAATGGTGTCGGGAACAAAGGATTTGACGACCGCTTCCCCCACAGGCGGCGAAGAGGTGACCGCTACGTACAGGGTCAGGACAATCATGACAGCGCCCATGAACTGGGCAAATCGGTCCATCAGTTTGCCTGCTTCGCGCACGAGGAAAATCCCGATGGCGATGATTGCACTTACCAACGCCCCCGTCTCTGCAGAGATGCCAAACAGCACGTTCAATCCCAGCCCCGCTCCGGCGACGTTTCCGATGTTAAACGCCAGACCGCCCAGGACGATCAGCAGAGCGACGAGGTAACCCAGGCCGGGCAGGACCATGTTGGCAATGTCCTGGGCCCGCTTTTCCGAGACCGTGATAATGCGCCACACGTTCAGCTGCGCCCCGATGTCCAGCAGGATCGACATCAGGATGACAAAGCCAAAACTGGCGGCCAACTGCTGCGTAAATACAGTCGTCTGCGTCAAGAAGCCCGGTCCGATGGCGGACGTAGCCATCAAAAATGCGGCACCCAACAGCAGGCTGATTCTCGATGCTTTCATATTAGATCCCCCCGATTGTCTCTACATTGGATGTTTCATCGCCTTGACTGCGATTCCAGACGTTTCCAACGCCGCACGAATCTTGCGGGCAAACGTCAGTGCGTGCGGACCGTCGCCGTGGATGCAGACGGTTTCCGCCGTTATCTCGATGTCTGTCCCCTGCCGTGTGGTCACCTTACCTTCCTTGACCATGCGGATTACTTGGGAGACCGCCTGTTCGTCATCGGCAATCAGCGCATCCGGCTGGCTGCGGGGCGTCAGCGAGCCATCCTGCTGATAGGTGCGGTCGGCAAAGACTTCGTTGATTACCCGCAGACCGATGTTCTTCCCTTGCACAACAAGCTGACTGCCCGCGAGTCCGACCAGGTAAAGCTCCGGATTGATCCGATAGACGGCTTCGGCAATCGCCCGGGCCAGTTCCGGGTTGGCAGCCGCCATGTTGTACAAGGCTCCATGCGGTTTCACATGCTGCATCGTGCCTCCTTCCGCCTGTACAAAGCCCTGCAGTGCTCCCACCTGATAGACGATCAAATCGTACGCTTCCTGCGGAGATACGGCCATGTTGCGCCGGCCGAAGCCCTGCAGATCAGGCAGGCCCGGATGGGCGCCGATCATGACGCCGTGTTCCAGTGCCAGCTTTACCGTCCGGCGCATTGTGCCCGGATCGCCGGCATGGAAGCCGCAGGCGATGTTGGCGGAAGTGATATAGGGCAGAATCGCTTTGTCGTTTCCAATCGTGTAGGCGCCAAAGCTCTCTCCCATGTCGCAATTGAGATCCACGCGGTGCATGCAAATCCCTCCTATGCAAGTTTGAACTGAATGCCCAACCTGGCCTGCCGAATGCTGTACTCCCTCTCAAGCAGCAGCGCTTCCGCTTCGGCCCGGCTGATTTCGACGAACCGGATCACATCCCCCGGCTTGGTCTGGGCGATGAGCGGCAGATCGACACTGGCAATCTGGGCGATTTTCGGATAGCCGCCCGTCGTCTGCCGGTCGGCCAGCAGCACGATGGGCTTGCCCTCGGCCGGGACTTGCACAGTGCCAAACGACACGGCTTCGGAGATCAGCTCCGTCTGCGAGACGAGCGACAAGACAGGTCCCTCCAGCCTGTAGCCCATTCGGTCCGATTGCGGTGAGATCCGAAACGCCTGCGAAAAAAATGCCTCCTGACTCGCTTCTGTAAACCAGTCCCACTGACTGCCGCGCATGGCCCGTATCACTGGCGATGAATCGTATGCCGGTAGCAATTCCGGTCCGATCCCCCACTCTGCCGGAACAAATGCCCCCTCCTCCGCGTGCGAGCGCAAGTGGCGGATCATCATCGCCGACTGTTCCGGAAGCGGCCCGGCTTTCAAAACGTCTCCGGCACGAAGCGGCCGCCCCTCATGACCGCCGATACCGGCCCGCAAGTATGTAGAGCGGCTGTTCATCACCACCGGCACCTGTATCCCTCCGGCCACAGCCAGGTAACTGCGCGCCCCGGCACGGCAGCCGCCTGACTCCAGGACGGCGCCCTTTTTTACCCACACCGGCTTCCACAGCGGCACGGGAACGCCGGCGATCGTGGGCGACAAATCGGCGCCGCAAATGGCGATCAGCGCGTCCTCCGTAAATTCGAGGGCCGGTCCGATCAGCGTCATTTCCAGCGTGGCGTCTGCGTCGCAGTTGCCCACCAGCAGATTGGCGGCCCGGTGGGCAACCGGGTCCATCGCCCCGCTTACGATCACGCCGTGTTTTTGATACCCGTAACGCCCAGCATCCTGGACCGTTGTCAGCAGTCCGGGGCGAATGACGCGTATCGTCATGCCGATCCCTCCTCGTATGCGCGAAATTCCTCTTCCGTTATGGGCACAAACTGGACGCGATCCCCTGCCTGCAGCAGGCTGGGCGGATCTGCTTCCGGACGGAACAGCCTCAGCGGCGTGCGGCCGATGATCTGCCAACCGCCCGGCGTTTCCAGCGGATAGATGCCAGTCTGTTTGCCGGCGATACCGACAGAACCTGCCGGAATGGACAGGCGGGGTGACTGTCTCCGCGGTGTGGCGATTTTTTCCGGCATCCCCCCGATATAGGGAAATCCGGGGGCAAATCCGATCATGTACACCTGGTAATCGCCAGAGGCGTGCGTTTCAATCACTTCCTGCTCCGTCAGGTTGTTGTGGCGGGCCACTTCCCCGAGGTCGGGGCCCATTTCGCCCCCGTATAGGACGGGAATCTTGACCAACCGGCCGCTGACAGGGGCTGTTTGCCCCAGATTGTTCAGCCTTTCGCGAATCTGCCCGCAGAACCATTCATAGGGTGAAAACGGCTGACGGCTTCCTCCGTCCATCCGCTGCCGTCCCTTGTATCGCTCGTACAACTGGAAGGGGTCGTAAAACACCGTGACAGTAACATAAGCGGGGATGTATTCCACCATGCCGGGCAGCGGCTCCTGCTCCAGCGATGCGGAAAATTGCATCACCTGGCTGTGAATGTGCGGGTCAATGCTTGTCCCGAAGCGGACGACCACGGCGTGATCGCCGAGCGGTTCCAGACGTACCTTCATCGCCGATTCCCTCCTGACGGTTGTCGCCATGCCAGTCCGTGTCCGCACATGTTCGGGTGAACGGCATGTTCGACCGTTTCCGACAGGTGCTGGCGGGCGAGAAACAGCTGAAGCAGGTCCGCCGCCTTGTGGACCGATTTGTTGATGTCCGACAATCCTCACCCTCCGTTCCGATATTCGGAATTTTTGTTCCGTTTTCGTTTTTTTTGTTTTTCATTATACGACAATTTTCAATCCGTATACAATCACGAATTTTCCGTTAATAAAAACGTCCGCAAGCTGCTTGCCGTCGATCCGACAAGGCTTGCGGACTTCCTGACATCCGTCAGCTTTAAGTGGTCTGTCAGCTATGGTGAAGTCGCCAGCTTTTCATTGGTCCTCTTGAAATGAGGCGAGCGCAATGGCGATCTGATCCTGGATGTCTGTAAAGGTTTTGCTGCCTTTTGCGTACCCGTTCAGCAGGATGGAGAACGCCAGCTTCTTGCCGTCCTGGGTGGTCACGTAGCCGGACAGGCAGTTCACGCCTGTCATCGAGCCTGTCTTGGCGTGTACGTTCTGTTCGGCTGCCGTTCCCTTCATCCGGTTTTGCAGCGTTCCGTCCACGCCGGCCACCGACAGGGAGTCGTAGTACATCTCGAAGGTCTCCTGCCTGCTCATTCCCTCCAACACTGACAGGACGTGACGGGCGGAGATGAGGTTGTAGCGGGTCAGACCGGAGCCGTCCACCATGTCAAAATTGGTGCGGCCTCCAAGCGATTGAACAGTATCACTCACGACCTTCACACCGGCTACAGCGCTGCCCTCCTCCCCTTTGACCGCACCCAGTGTTTTTAACAGCATCTCGGCGTAGAAGTTGTCGCTTTTCTTGTTGAGATAGGAGACAATCTCCCGCAGCGGCTGCGACGCAAACTCCGTCCACTTGACCGCCTGAGCGGGAACAGTTCCTGCTAATACCTTGCCGCTGCCGGCGAAGGTGATTCCTTCCTTTTCCAGCACCTCCCGCAGGACTGTGCCGAAGTACAAGGCAGGCTCTTCCACCGGTACCCGTTCGTAGTCGCCTGCCGTTCCCAGCGGCAGGTTTCCGGTGACGTGAATCGTGTTCGTTCCACGTTCGCGCGTGATGGCAAAGGTGTTTTCCTCACCGGCTGAGACCGTTTTCGCTTCGTTGATGATCTTGACGTACGCGGTCTTGGGCAGCAGATTTACCTGAACCGCTTCTCCCGCTTTCGCACCCGGCTGGTACTCCACCATGACCGTGCCGCGGTTGAGGGACAGCGCGCCGATCAGCGGATTGTAGTAGTAGCTCTCGTCGTCCCAGGCCCAGCCGAGGCCGAGCCGCTGGTCATCAAAATAGCTGTCGTCCAGCACCAGATTGCCATTAATCCGCTTGATGCCCTGCGCTTTCAGCCAGCCTGCGATTTCTTCGACGGAAACGCCTTCCTGCACCTTCAGACGGTCCTCCGTGTGCAAGGTGGGATCGCCGTAGCCCTTGACATACAGATCGCCGTTCAGCACGCCGTTTTTCGGCAAGGGCGCCGATCCATACAGCTCCGTTTTAAATGTATACCCACTCCCCAACTGGAGGAGACTCGCCGCTGATGTCAGCAGTTTCAAATTGGAGGCCGGTGTCATCAACGTATCCGCGTTGCGCTCGTACCAGACAGCGTCGTCTCCTTTATCGTCCAGCGACTTGACGATCACGCCGGTGGTGATACCGGACTGGTCGGCAGCGTCGAGGATCGGGTCCAACAGCGCAGAGAGCTTGTAGGTGGCGGGCTCCTGCGCCTCGTATTTGTCCGGGTGGGCAAGCTCCGGGTACTGGGTCAGCAGGATCGCGAGCTGGTCCTGCAGATCGCGGGCGTACTTTGATTTGTAGATGCCATTGATCAGGATGGAAAACGCCAGCTTGTGGCCGTTTTTGGCTGTGGCGTAGCCGGACAGGCTGTTTACGCCGCCCATCGAGCCGGTCTTGGCGATGACGTTCCGCTCCGCCGGGGTTCCCTGCAGACGGTTTTTCAAGGTGCCGTCCACACCGGCGATCGGCAGGGACGTTTCCAGCGCATCCCGATACTCCTGCTCCTGCACGAAGGCGAGCAGTTTGACCATCTGCTCGGCGGTGATCCAGTTGAAGCGAGACAGGCCGGAACCGTCCACCTGTTGATAACCGGCGTCTATACCTGCCCGCTTCAGCACGTCGGCGACCACTTCGCTCCCCGCTTTGCTGCTGCCCTCTCCTTTTTGCGTCGCCCCAAGCGTCTTCAAAAACATCTCGGCGTAGAAGTTGTCGCTCTCCTTGTTCAGTTCCACGAGCAGCTCGGACAGCGGTTTGGACAGGTGGGTGTAGAGCGCGACGCCCGTAGTGACCGTGGTTTTGGCCGTTTTCGCCTGGGGACGCAGTTTGATCCCGGCGGCAGCCAACTGCCGCTTCCACACATCGGCAACAAACAGGGCGGGGTCTTCCATCGTCACGTCTTCCTGGTAGGGCTTGGCCTGAATGCCGATCATTCCGGAAAAGACGACCGTATTTGTGCCGCGCGGCCGCTCTACACTGATGTCGCTTGTGGTGCCTTCGACCGTTTTCAGGTTGTTTACCAACCGGATGTAGGATGTGTCCGGCTCCATCGTCAACGTCGGTGCCTCTCCCGCTTGTTTCGCCGGCGTGACTGTTACAGTGATGCTGTTCTTATGTACCGCTAGTGCGCTTATTTGGGCACTGTAGCCGTATGGCTCGTCATCCCACATCCAGCCGATGCCGAGGCGGGTGTCATCGAAATAGCTGTCGTCTACCAAAAGATCGCCGTTTATCTGGGTCAGCCCCTTCTCCTTCAGCGCGGCCGCGATACGCTGCAAGTCTTCGACGGACAGCCCGGGGTTCCCATACCCCTTTAGGATCAGGTCGCCATTGAGCACGCCGCTTGGCAGCAGCTTGCCCGCAGCGTACACCTCCGTCTTCCATTGGTAATCGGGGCCCAGTCTGTCCAGCGCCGCGACAGAGGTAAAGAGCTTCAGGTTGGACGCGGGCACGTACGTTCGGTGGGCGTTGTGCCGGTACAGATACGCCTTTTCGTGCAAATCGTATACGGCGATGCCGGCGTGAAGACCGATGCTGTTCTCATCACGGGCCAGATCGGCCAGCAGCTTGTCGATGTGGGCTGTCAGCGGGTCGGCTGCGGTTGCTGCCTTTTGGGCAAGGGCCGGTACCGCCGCAACATTCAGCAGCAACAGCAGCGTCAGCAGCCACATCCCTATGCGTTTGTGTAACTGATTCATAATACCCTCCTTCTCCTAGTGTAGTGCCAGATTGAAAAATCTAGCAGACCTATGTACCATAATACCATTTTGCAAAATTTTCCGAAATATCATACCGGCAACAAAGGGGCAGTTTCTCTTGCAGCATTGTATCCCCCGTGTGGCATGGGCGGCCTATTTTTTGAAAACAGGTAGTTGTCTAGGAGTTCACACCTCGTCCCGACATAGGATATACAGGCATTAACTCAACAAACGTACACGTGGAGGGGTGAAGAGGTGCGCATCCTGGTTGTTTGTCCAGAGCAACTGCCGGTCCCCCCGATCAAAGGCGGCTCCGTCGAATCCGTCACGTACAACATTTTCAAGCGCATGGCGCAAAGCGAAAAGGTCGTGCTGCTCAGCCGCAGCCATCCCCGCTTGCCGAGCGTCAGCCGGTACGTCGACGGCAACCTTCAGGTGATCCGCGTCCCCAGCAGCAGGCCGTTCGCCTACCTGCGCGCCGCGCTGCGCAAAGTGGCGGGACAGTCGTTTGACATCATCCAGATTGAGAATCGGCCGCGATTTGTTCCGTTTGTGCGACAGGCGTTCCCCCATACGCCGATCATTCTGTCGCTCCACTCGCTTACATTCATGTCTCGCTTGACCCTGCCGCAGGCCAATGCGATCCTCCGTCAGGTGAACGGCATCACGTCCGTATCGTCGTTTGTCACCAACACGATGAAACGGCGCTATCCCGCCCACGCCCACAAATTCCGCACCGCGATTCCCGGAGTGGACGCGGTAAAATTCCGTCCGTGGCCGGCCGCGGCGAAACTGCGTCTGCGGAGACGCATGGGATTGGCCGGGAGTTTCAATGTTCTGTTCGTCGGACGAATCGTCAGAGGCAAGGGACTGCATACCCTGATCCGCTCCGTCGCTCAGTTGAAACGGCGCATACCCAACATCCGCCTGGTGGCTGTCGGCGCCTCCTGGCCAGGCGTGAGGCGGCAGACGCCATACATGCGGTACGTTCGCAATCTGTCCAAGCGCCTGCGCGTCCCTGTCCGCTTCACGGGCTACGTGCCGCCTTCCCGGGTGCACCAGATGTTCCAACTCGGAGATGTCTTTGTCTGCCCCACCCTGTTTCGCGAAGGCCTGGCCACCGTCAACACCGAAGCGATGGCATCCGGCATCCCCGTTGTGGCTTCCAATCGCGGCGGGATACGGGAAGTTGTCATACACGGACACAGCGGCCTGCTGGTCAACCAGGCCAACAGCCCGGCCGCTTTTGCCCGCGCCATCGCCCGCATCCGCAACAATCCGGCACTGCGCAGACGGCTGATTGCCAACGGCAGGACGAGGGTCCGCTCCTCTTTCAACTGGTACGGTACAGTCCGCCGACTAAAAGCGCATTACCAGGATGTCCGTTCAGCAGCCTCGTCGTCCAAAAAAAGCCACTGACCGGCGTCAGTGGCTTCATTGTTGTTCCCGTTTATTCAAAACATGATCATGTACATGTAAATGGCGACGGACAGCGTACAAATCAACACACTGCCGACAAACGTCCAGATAATCAGCTTATTGTAGCGATCTTCGCGATTGTCGTTCATCAAAACGTCTCCTTGTCCTGATTTCCCCTTTCCATTATAAGACCATTGTCAGCAAAAAGGAAAGGGGGTGTGCAGGATAAAAGCAAGCCCAAACGCGTGTTGAACGTTTGGGCTTGTTCGTTATCTTCAACTACTTCAACAGATTGCGCATGACGTCGTCCACCTTGACGTCGTTTGTGATCAGCTTCTCTTGTTTCATCCAGTCGATCAGCTTCTGATAGGATTCGGCCGTCTGGGTGCCGAACGGCTGGTCGCCCGCGTCCATCAGCGGCAGCAAGATGTCCAGGCTCTTTGTTTCCACATCTTGATCCAGCGGGAACTCTTTGGCCTGTTTGTCCAAGAGGAGCTGGAGCGCTTCCGCCTTGTGGTTCTTCACGTATTCCTGTCCTTTGGCAGCCGCCCGCAGGAACGCCTCCAGCGCCTGCTGCTTTTTGCCCAAGGTCTCGTCGCTGGTGGCTATAACCAGCTCATAGTAGGAAGGAACGCCGTAGTCGCTGGGCTTGATAACGTTGACGGGCACGCCATTTTTCTCCAGGATCAACTGTTCGTGGTTGATATAGCCGCCCACTACCGCATCCACTTGTTTCGCTGTGAGCGCCGGGATGATGTCAAAGCCGATGTTGGTAAAACTGAGCTTGGAATCGTCCGCGCCCGTATGCTTCAGCACAGTGCGGACGATCGACTCGTCCAGCGGAATGGACGGATAGCCAATGTTTTTGCCAACCAGCTTTTCCGGCGTGTCCAAACCGCTGTCCTTGCGCGTCATGATCACGTTCAGCGGCTCGCGCACGAGCGCCGCGATGGAGACGACCGGAATGTCTTCGGAACGAGCCTGCACCACCTGCGGCTGGTAGCTGATGGCCAAGTCCACCTTGCCGACCGCCACCATTTTCAGCGGGTCGTTGGTGTCCGATGGCATTTGCAGGTGGACGTTCAGGTTTTCCTCACGAAAATAACCCTGTTCTTCTGCCGCGTAGAGGAACGAGTGCACGGCGTTTGGATACCAGTCGAGCGCGATGGTCAGTTCGGTCGGCTCGCCTGTGCCCGCCGCCGGCTGATTGGCTTGCGGTGCCGTCTCGCTTCCTGCCGGGCTGCCGCACGCCGCCAGCCCGGCCGCCAGCGACAAGCTCATCAATGTCTTGGCCCATCTGGAATAACGTTTCATGGCTCAATATTCTCCTTACTGTGTTTTCATCTGTTTCCGTGTGTTTGTGCGCGCATGTGGTGCAAACCGCCGTTCAATCGTGCCGGCCAGCCAGAAGAGCAGCATGCCGAGCGCAGAGAGCAGCAGCACGGAGGCAAACAGGGCGGGTGCCTGAAAATTGCCCGATGCGCGCCGGCCGAAATAGCCCAATCCCTCGCTCGCGCCCAGCCACTCGCCGATGGTCGCCCCTCCTACGCTGTACGTGGCCGCTACCTTCAGACCGCTGAAAAAATGCGGCAGGCTGGCCGGAAGCTGCAGTTTGGAAAAAATCTGCCAGCGCGACGCCCCCATCGTCCTCAGCAGGTTGACCATCTCCGGGTCGGCCGCGCGCAGACCATCATAGGTGCTGACGACGATGGGAAAAAACGTGAACAGGATCGTCACAGCGATTTTTCCCGACAGTTCGTAGCCAAACCAGAGGATGAAGACAGGCGACAGGGCGATGATGGGAATCGTCTGTGAAATCACGATATAGGGATAGACCAGCCGTTCCACCGGGCGGCTGAGACTCATCATCAGGGCGAGCGCAATGCCAAACACGATCGACGCCGACAACCCCAACAGCACTTCCCGCAGCGTTGCCCACAGGTGCAGGCCGAACAGCTGCTCGCGCAAATCCCATACGGCCAGCAGCACGGCACTTGGCGGCGGAAGGATAAACGGCGGGATGGCAAACAGGCGGCAGACCGCTTCCCAGCCGGCCAAGAGCAGCACGAACGAGAGGCCAAACCAGATACCCTGGTGAACCGTCTTCATCACGCATACCTCCCGACCGGCTGTGCCGTGGCCGATTGCCGCAACAGCTCCCAAATCTGCCCGCGCAGCGCCTGAAACGCCGGATGACTGCGGCTCGCCAGCGAGCGCGGCCGCGGCACCGGGACGTCCAGTTCCACCGGACTGCTGATCGGGCTGCCAAGCAGCACGACGATTCGGTCCGCCAGCAGGATCGCCTCGTCGATGTCGTGGGTGATCAACAACATCGTGCAACCCGTCTGCTGCCACATCGTAAGCAGCCACTCCTGCATCTCCATCCGGGTGATGCCGTCCAAAGCGCTGAACGGCTCGTCCAGGAGCAAGAGGTCGCTGCCCGTCATCAGCGCGCGCAAAAACGATACCCGCTGCCGCATGCCGCCGGAGAGCTGCGCCGGATAAGCATCCGCCCAGCCGTCCAAACCGAAGCGTGGCAGCTCCTGCCTTACCCGGGCCTGTGCCTCCCTGCGCGGCATGCCCTGAATCTCCAACGGCAGCGCGGCGTTTTCCACGACTGTCCGCCACGGCATCAGCAGATCACGCTGCGGCATATAGGCGACCTGCCCCAGCCGCCGGGCTGCCGGTTCCCCGTCCAGCCTGATCTCGCCGTGTTGCGGCTCCAGAAGGCCTGCCGCCAGCTGAAACAGCGTGCTTTTGCCAATCCCGCTCGGCCCGATCAGGCTGACCAGTTCGCCGCGTCCGACCGCAAGCTGAAATCCGTCGAGAATGGCCTTCTCCCCGTAGGAGAATCGGACGCCGGCGAAGGCTAGTTTTTCTCGCACGGCCACATTTCCCTCCGGTATGCCATATCCCAAAACAGATACTCCATGCTCGAGGTATTGAGAAAATGCTCTTCCAGACGGTTCAGCTCCCGTTCACTTTTGCCTTCCGCCAGTTGATCCATCAGTCCGATCAGCCACTGTGCATGTTGGCCGAACTCGTCGGAGCTGTAGGTGCGCACCCACTCACCGTAGAGCGGATGATCCAGTGCGCCGTCCACCTGCGCCAGTTGCTTGCCGATCTCCCAATAGCTCCACGTGCAGGGAAGAACGGCGCTGACCAGTTCGGCGAGCGTGCCTTGGTGGGCTACTTTCAGCATGTAGCTGGTGTAGGCCAGCATGACAAATGACGGCTCGGTCGCCTCCAGTTCTTCGCGGGAAATCCCGAAGCGGGCAGCGTACTGCCGGTGCAGTTCCATCTCGTAATGAAGCGTCGACTCCTGCAGGGCGGCAAATCTGGCGCTGGTGGCCAGATCGTCTGCCTTGGTACTGGCGATTGCGAACAGTTTGGCGTAGTCGATCAGGTAGACGTAATCCTGCTTCAGGTAAAACCGGAACGATTCAACCGGCAGACTGCCGTCGCCCAAGCCGGTTACGAACGGATGACGATGCGAACGCTCCCAAATCGGAGCGACGCGATTCAACAGGCGCTCTGTAAAAGTGGCCACGAGGACATTCACTCCTTTTCCGTGTTGCACCAGTCTGCGAGAAACCGGGCCATGATTTGCGCAAAGCGGACCAGTTCGTCTGGATCGATCGACTCGTCAACGGCATGGGCCTGGGACAGCTCGCCGGGTCCGAAGATCACCGCCGGAATGCCGGCGTGGGCAAACCAGCCTGCGTCCGTTACCGTTCCGGACATGTCCACCACAGGTGTACGCTGCATCACCGCCTGATAGGCCTGCTTCAGTCTGGACAGCGCCGGATGGTTTTGATCCAATTCCAGCGAGGGGAAAATCTCGCCCCGCTCTTCGATCATCGACCGTCCTCCCCACCGGAATGTGGGCGGGTGGTCCCGCAGCCACGGGTCAGCCGCAGCCGCCGCCTGCACATGGGCTTCGATTTCTTGAATGATCGCTTCATGCGATTCGTTGGGGTAAAAATGGACGGTGATCCACAGCGCGCAGCGGTCGGCGATAAATGCCGCATGCCGACCGCCCTCGATGACCGCGGGGTTGATCGTGTTGCTGCCCGGCGAAAATCCCGGGTACGACTTCATCACTGCCCAGTGGCGTTCCAGCTCCTGCAGCGAGGCGATGATCTTCATCATCTTTTCGATCGCGGAGGCACCGTGCACGCGTCCGCCGGCATGGATGGTTTTTGCCCGCATCCCGTCGTGCAGGGTGACGGGGCTTTCTACCGTGATCCAGCCGGTAATCACACCGCCCTGTCCCTGCATGTGCAGGTGGCTGGTGTCCACCACGACGGCGTAGTCGGCGGAATAGCCCCGTTCGATGGCGGAGAGAGTGCCTGCTTCCCCCGCTTCTTCGCCGATCACCGATTGAAAAATCAGGTCGCCTTTCAGCTCGATTCCGTGCTCGCGCAGCATCCGGATGGCAAACAGGCTGGCTGCCAGCCCGCCTTTCATGTCGGCGACGCCGCGTCCGTACAGGCGTCCGTCCCGGCCCCGGGTAAGCGTAAACGGCGGATAGGTCCAGCCGCTGTCGTCGCCCACTTCCGCCACGTCTATATGTCCGTTGATGATCAGGCTGTGCGCCCGCTCCGGCGCAGTGCCCCGCAGGCGGCCCACCACGTTGTCATCGCCGGGAAAGACCGGCCAGCGATCTACCTCAAAGCCCAGCTCGTCCAGTTTTCGGGCGATCAGGCTCTGCGCGCCGCCGCTGTTGCGGGCAGGCGGGCTGACCGTGGGATGAGCGACGAGTTCGGCCAGCAGGGCAAACAACTCTTCTCTCCGCTCGGCTATAGCTGCCGTGACGCGTTCCACGTTATTCAATCATCCCTTCTGTCGGACTGCTGGCCGAGGCGTAACGCTTTTTCGGGATGCGCCCGGCGAGGAAACCCTTGCGCCCCGCCTCCACGGCCAATTTCATCGCTTCGGCCATCAGCACCGGGTTGTCTGCCAGCGCCACGGCCGTGTTCAGCAGGACGCCGTCCGCACCCAACTCCATCGCCTTGGCGCAGTCGGCCGGAGACCCGATGCCCGCGTCCACGATAACCGGAACCTTGGCGTCTTCGATGATGAAGCGCAGGTTGTGCTCATTGAGAATCCCTTGGCCGGAACCGATCGGAGACGCTCCCGGCATGACTGCGTGCACACCCACTTCCTGCAGCCGCTTGGCGAGAATCGGGTCATCGTTGGTGTAGGTCAATACGATGAAGCCTTCTTGCACCAGGATGCGGGATGCCTCCAAGGTGCCGATCGGATCAGGCAGAAGCGTCTTGGGATCGCCGATCACTTCCACCTTGATCATGTCGCACAGCCCCGACGCCTTGGCCAGCCGGGCGATCCGCACCGCCTCCTCGGCCGTGTAAGCGCCTGCCGTGTTTGGCAGCAGGGTGAATTTTTTCAAATCCAACCGTTCCAAAAAGTTGGGCGCGTGCGGATCTTCCAAATTGAGCCGGCGCACGGCAAAGGTAAGGATCTCCGCTTCCGATACTGCCACCGCCTGGGTCTGCGTGTCCAAATCGGGAAATTTACCGGTTCCCAGCAAGAGGCGGGAACGAAACTCATACGGTCCAATTTTCAATGTATCCATCTTGTCAGCCTCCTCCGACAAAGTGAACGATTTCGATTCGATCGCCGTCTGCGACTGGCGTGGTTTCATAACGGGCGCGGTCGACAATCTCGCCGTTGCGCTCCACGACCACGATCTTTTCCTGCAGTTGGTAGGACATTAGCAGGGCTCTGACAGTATTAACCTCGTCGTCCAGCTCCACGCGTTTGCCGTTCAACTGTACCAGCATGGTCCCCCTCCTTTCGTCAGCGCCGTCGGGAATGGCCGGCCGCTTGTCGTCTTCCAGCCGATAAAAAAACGGCTTCCCTGCCTGACCGAAGTCCAGACAGAAGAAGCCGTTTGCACCGATGTCGGGCGGACGGCAAACAAAAAAACCATCCGCCACGGATGGTTTTGGTTATGCATGTGCAGTGATCGCACTTCGGTCCGCGTGTCGCGGCACGAAATCACGACAGTGCGTTAATGCAGCCGATACCTCTTCCTCCGCTGGCATGACCCAGGTCAGGTTCAACGGTCAGTAACACATTCGTTACAATCTCAGCCGACTATGCTCGGCCCCCGTTTGGTATTTGCGCTATGCAGTTTTGCTTGCTCGACTACTACAGTAGCACGCTGCCCTTAGTTTGTAAAGGTCTCCTTGCGCAGTGCCTCCAACTCGTCGAGACAGCGCTGGGCCCACGTGACCATTTTGCGCAGTTTGTCCATCTCCCGCTCCAAAGCGGTCTGAACCGATTCCTTGTAGTCGGGCACCGCTCCACCGTAACGGATCACGGTCTGACTGGGCACCATGATCTTTTCCTGATAAGACAGCGCGGGACGCTGATGAAACAGCGGCACATCCACCTCGTATGGGTTGTGCAGGTCGCCCTGCGTCGGGTATTTCAATACCGCAAGCACCTTGACCAGCAGTTTGTCCCCGTGATTTTCCAACACTTCCGTCACGTATTCGCCCGTTCTGTAGGAGACGCGTACCAAATCTCCCGTTTGCCACAGCGACATGTCTATCTCTCCTTTCTTGAAAAAGCGTCAGTCCTGTTATACCCTGATCGATTCTTCCAGCAGCCGGCAGGCGTGTGCCAGCACCGCTTCCGCAGGAAGAATCGGCGCGCCCCCTCCCTGGGCCAGCGCAGGATTGCCGCCTCCTTTGCCGTCGATCAAGGGCAGCGTATCCTTGAGCAACTGGTTCATCGGCAGCGCCACCTGCTCGCCGCGAGCGAACAGAATCTGCAGCTTGTCTCCCTCGGCCGCGAACAGACAGACCGCGTCCGCTGCCTGTGCCGTTACCAGTTTGGCGAGCTGCTGCAGCTGCTGCATGCTCCGGCCAGCCCACACGGCCTTCACCAGCCGTACGTCAGACAGCGGTACCGCCTGCGCCAGCAGAGACTGCGCTTCTCCTTCGAGCAATTGTGTTTCTTTTTCCTCCAGCGCCGCTTTCAGCTGCTCCCGTTCTGTCACCAGCCGCTGTACCTGCTCGGCCAACTCCGGCTCGCCGGCACTCAGCGTGCGGGTCAACTCACGCAGCAGCAGATGCTTGCGGGAATAGTCGGCGAGAGCCCGCCAACCGCAGAGGAACGTGACCCGGATGTTGCCGCGGTGCCGCTCCCACCCGATGATTTTAATCGGCCCCACTTCGCCGGTCCGAGCCGGATGGGTGCCGCCGCAGGGGTTGTAGTCAAAGTCCGGGATAATTACCACACGAATGTTTTCGCTGACGGTTGGCTGTTTGCAAAGAGGCATGAGGGCCAGTTCAGCGTCCGTGACAAACCGTGCCTCGATGGGCCGGTTTTCCAGCACGATGCGGTTGGCCAGGGCTTCTACCTGCTCCGCCTGCTGAATGGACAGCTCATCCAACCGGACATCAATGGTGACGTAATCCCTGCCGAGGTGAAAGGCGACGGTCTCTGCCCCCAGTACCTCGACAAACGACGCCGAGAGGATGTGCTGCCCGGCGTGCTGCTGCATGTGATCAAACCGCCTGGGCCAATCGATTTGGCCCGCAATCTGCTGCCGCTCCTGGGGCAGCGGAGCTTCCAAGCGGTGGCGGATGTCACCGTCCACTTCCACCACGTCGATGACGCGGATGCCGCCCAGCTCGCCCAAATCGCAGGGCTGCCCTCCCCCTGTCGGGTAAAAGGCAGTGCGGTCCAGCACCACGTACGGTGTCCCGTCGGGTTCCGTCCCCCATTTCAGCACGCTTGCTTCAAAGGTGTGCAAATACGGATCGTCATAGTACAATCGGTTGTTCATAGCCGCTCCTTACTGCCGATTTTTGTCTTCCAGCAGGTTTTATCCATTTCGCTTCACGCAAGTCTCCCTCGTCCGGATACTGCCGTATGTACGTGTCGCTCAGCCGGCCAGTCGCGCCAGTTTTTGCTCCCGTTCTGCTCGTTCCTCCGGCGAAGCGAGATCGTATTTTTTCAACAAATGAAACAGTTCGTTCAACGTCTCCTGGGACAGCGGCGTTGCGAGCAATTCCTCAAGACGGGCTGCCAGCGCTTCGGGCAGGTAGGGCGTCTGCTCCGCCAGCTTCGCCCGCACGTCTTCCACGCTGTGATTCAGTCTGCATTCTCCCATATGCCCTCTCCTTCTTCCGTTTTGCACCATCATACCATGAGTGGCAGGCGAAGAAAAAGGCGTACGCCCCGTTCGGAGGTACGCCTTTTGTTTCTGCGTAGTCTTCACACTCGTTTGCGAACGCGAAAATTGTCTTCGATCAACAGCCAGTTTTGCGGAAACGGCAGCCCCAATTTCCAGTAGCTGACGCCGCGCAGGCCCAGTTCCTTGACCAGGTTGAACTTGGCCTGGATCGAACGGGCGTCTTCGAACCAGACGCGATGGCGGTTCTGATCGTCGTCCGTGTACTCGAAAAACGGCGCCTGCGCTTGATAATCGTACTGAATGTTGACGTTCCGCTCCCGTGCCAACGCGATTGCCGCCTGCGGGCTGAGGGAGCGAGCGGTCGTGCCGGGCTGGAAGGGCAGCCTCCAGTCGTACCCGTACAAATTCTGGCCCATCAAGATTTTGTTGGCGGGCATTTCCGTCAAGGCGTACTCCAGGACCCGGCGTACGGGACCAATGGGCGAAACCGGCATGGGCGGACCGCCGCTGTATCCCCATTCGTACGTCATGATCACGACAAAGTCGACGATTTCTCCGATTGCCCGGTAGTCGTGGGCGGGGTACCAAAGACCAGGCTGATCTGCTCTGGTCTTGGGTGCCAGGGCGGCGGAGACCATTTTTCCCACTGCGCTCGCCCGCTGGCGGGCGCGTCGCAAAAAGCGGACGTAGGCGTCCCGATCAGCAGCAGGCAGAGCTTCCAAGTCGAAGTGTATGTCGCCAAAACCAAGCCGCTGCGATGTACTGATGATGTTGTCCAGCAGCCGGTTTTGCACTGACATGTCGTTCAACACCAGGCTGCCCAGATCTGAACTGAACCGTTCCCCCTCCAGATTGGTGACCACCATCATCAGGACGTTCCGATTCTCCCGGGCAATCTGCGCAAAGTCATTTAGCGGCGGGGGCGACAGCGTGCCGTCCCGCCTGATCCGAAAGCTGAACGGCGCCAGATACGTCAGATGCGGCGCCGCTCTGCGCACGTCTGCCTCCAATGCCGGGGTCACCGTTCGCCGCGGCTCGGCATAGGCGTTAAAGTCAGCCGCCGGTCGCGGGCGCGGCGGAATGAACAACCGCATCCCTACCTGCAGGGGACGGAATTGTGAAATTTGATTGGCCCGGGCCAGTTCCGCGGCACTGATGCCAAAACGCTGGCCAATGGTGTACAGCGTATCACCCTGCCTCACCCAGTAATAGCTGCCCCGGATGGGGATCACCAGCGCCTGTCCGACGACAAGCCTGCCGGGATCAGGGAGCTCATTGGCCCGCGCGATCGCTTCGACAGACGAATCGTACGCCTGGGCGATGCCTGACAGTGTCTGTCCCGGCTGCACCACATGAATTTGCATGCGCCTCCTCCTTCGCGTTTTGTCTCTCTCTTCCATGTATTCAATGCGAGGCAGATAGGTGTTTGTCTCGCCCAAACGCTCACACGTTTGCCGCAAAAAAAGCATCCCGAAGATGATCCTCCGGGATGCTTTGTTACTTGCTTCGGAAGTTTACCGCGCCGCCGCTTGTCACAGCTCGCCAGATTCTTTTAACGTGCGGATCTCCTCGTCGGTAAACACCCGCGAGCGGGTGAGAAAGCGGACGCCCTCCGGCCCTTCCAGGGAGAACATGCCCCCTCTCCCCGGCACCACGTCGATGATGAGCTGCGTGTGCTTCCAGTATTCGTACTGGGCGGCGCTCATGTAAAACGGCGTCTCGCCGATCTCGCCCAACAGCACGTCGTTTTCCCCGATGAGAAATTCTCCGCGCGGATAGCACATCGGCGAGCTGCCATCGCAGCAACCGCCCGACTGGTGGAACAACAGCGGTCCGTACCTCTCCTTCAGCCGCTCGATCAACCGCAGCGCCGCTTCTGTTGCCAGCACTTTCGGCACTGTGCCCATGCGCTTCCTCCTTTTACAGGGGCTTTGTCTCGCTCAGAACAATCCGAGCGCATCCGGGCTGTAGCTGACCAACAGGTTTTTCGTCTGCTGATAGTGCTCAAGCATCATCTTGTGCGTCTCGCGGCCAATGCCGGATACCTTGTACCCGCCAAACGCGGCATGCGCCGGATAGGCGTGGTAGCAGTTGGTCCAGACGCGGCCGGCCTGGATCTCGCGCCCCATCCGGTACGCCAGATTCACGTCGCGGGTCCAAACGCCTGCCCCCAGCCCGTACAGCGTGTCGTTGGCCAGTTCCAGCGCTTCCTCCTGGTTCCGGAAGGTGGCCACGGAGACGACCGGGCCGAAGATCTCTTCCTGGAAAATGCGCATCTTGTTATGCCCTTTGAACACGGTCGGCTTGACGTAGTACCCGTCTTTCAGCTCGCCGGGAAGGATGTTCCGCTCGCCGCCGATCAGACACTGAGCCCCTTCCTGTCTGCCGATGTCGAGGTAGGAGAGGATTTTTTCCAATTGTTCCGCCGACGCCTGCGCACCGATCATCGTCTCTGTGTCGAGCGGGTTGCCCTGCTTGATCGCCGCAACGCGGGCCAGCGCTTTTTCCATGAACCGGTCGTATATCGACTCCTGGATAAAGGCGCGTGACGGGCACGTGCAGACCTCGCCCTGATTGAGCGCAAACATGACGAATCCTTCCACCGCTTTGTTGAAAAACGCGTCATCCTTGGCGCAGACGTCCTCAAAGAAGATGTTTGGCGACTTGCCGCCCAACTCCAGCGTCACCGGGATGATGTTTTGCGACGCGTACTGCATGATCAGGCGGCCGGTCGTCGTCTCCCCTGTAAAGGCAATTTTGGCGATCCGGTTGCTGGTGGCCAGCGGTTTGCCGGCTTCCAGTCCAAAGCCGTTGACCACATTGACGACACCGGGCGGAATGAGGTCCTGCACCAGTTCGAGGAAGACCAGAACGGACGCGGGCGTCTGTTCGGCCGGCTTCAACACGACGCAGTTGCCTGCGGCGAGTGCCGGAGCCAGTTTCCATACGGCCATCAGCAGCGGAAAGTTCCACGGGATGATTTGACCGACGACGCCGAGCGGCTCGTGGAAATGGTAGGCCACCGTGTGCTCGTCGATTTGGCTGATGCTTCCTTCCTGGGCCCGGATGCAGCCGGCAAAGTAGCGGAAATGATCGATCGCCAGCGGCAGATCGGCTGCCAGCGCCTCGCGAATCGGCTTGCCGTTGTCCCACGTTTCCGCTACGGCCAGCATTTCCAGATTGGCTTCCATGCGGTCGGCGATTTTGTTCAAGAGGGCCGCCCGCTCTGCCGGTGATGTGCGCCCCCACGCTGCTTTTGCCTCATGAGCCGCATCCAGCGCCAATTCAATATCGTCCGCCGTGGAGCGCGGCACTTCGCAAAATGCCCGTCCCGTTATGGGCGTGACATTTTCAAAGTACTCCCCTTTTACCGGCGGAACCCATTTCCCTCCGATAAAATTTTCGTACCGCTTTTTGAACGAAACCTTTGCCCCTGGTTGTCCCGGCTGCGCGTAGATCATCGATGGCCACTCCTCCTCTTACATTTTCATGTTCATCCCTTTTATACATATGAGGGGAGCGGACAAATCAGAAGCGTTTCTCCCAGCCCGGGTCTCGTACAATTTGGAGGGGCCCGATTTTGGCCACCAGACCGAATACAGCCCCGTCCCGCTCATCCATCTGCTGATGTACAAATGATGTACAAAAAACAGCCGCCCGCGGTTGCGGACGGCCGTGTGCTTCATTGGAGGGAAATCACGCGGGTGATCTGCGGCAGTTTCTCAATGGCAGTGACCACGTCAGGCGTAATGGCTTCGTCGGTAACGGACACGAGCAGCGCGTTTTTCCCTTTTTGCTCTCGGGAGACATTCAATTTGGAGATGTTGATTTGATTGTCGGCTAATATGCGGGACACGTCGTAAATCACGCCGGGATAATCATTATGATAGACGAGCAGTCCGTGCGATTGCGGCGGAATCCGGCATGGACAGTAATTGATCTCGGCAATGTACACCTCCCGCCAGTCCTGGGCGATCGTGTACTTGTTGCCTCCCACCCGGACAACAGCCAGATGGTTGGCGTACTCCCCCGAACTGGTCTGTACCGGTACGTCGGCACCCAGTCCTTCCACCAACGCCTTGGCAATGGCATCGCGTTGCTCGTATGCCAGGATCGTCAGCGACGCTCCCGCCAGATTTGGCTCCAGCCTGCGGATCAGGCTTGCCAGGTCGCGCAGTTGTTCCGCATTGATCATGTTCATGCACTCACATCCCCTGTCATCTCTTTGTTTTCTCGGGTGTTACCTGGGGAGAATCCACGCTTCTTCCTCTTTGATGATCGAGGAATGATTGATCGAGCGATACCACGCCGTCAAGGTGTTGCCGTCCTTTTCGTACGTGATTTTGTAGATCGTGTTTCCTTTTCCGCTCTTCTCAAACGGGCTCTCATCCACAGGGACGACGGTAATGGCTGTCACCTTTCCCCCTTGGCTGGCGATCTTTTCGTGAATCATCGACACGTGCTCCTGACTTGTGGTGTACAAGCCCATGTAGGCCAGTCCCCCGATGAGTATCGCTCCCAGCAAAAACGAAACGATGATCAGCTTTGATTTCTGTGTCGCTTCCACGTTCCGATTCTCCCATCCGCGTTAATTCTCTGCATCCAGCCGCGTCACCTGGTCGATGATTCCGCCGCCGAGGCACTCCTCCCCGTTGTAGAAGACAACGGCTTGTCCCGGCGTAACCGCTTTTTGCGGCTGATCAAAGACGACCTCCACGGTGTTGCCTTCGCGAAGATGCACCGTCACACCTTGATCCGGTTGTCGGTAGCGAAACTTGGCTGTACAGGTAAAGGAAGACTCCGGCTCCTTGCCGCTGATCCAGTTCACGTCAGTAGCGATCAGACTGGTAGAGTAAAGGCGGGGATGGCCGGCCCCTTCGGCGACAATCAGCACGTTGCGCTCCAAATCCTTGTCAACCACAAACCACGGTTGGCCGGTCTTTCCGTGTCCGCCGCCGATACCCAGCCCCTGCCGCTGTCCCAGGGTGTAATACATCAAGCCATCGTGGCGGCCGATCACTTCGCCGTCCACCGTTTCGATGTTCCCCGGTTTGGCGGGCAGATAGTTTTGCAGAAACTCGCGGAAATTGCGCTCCCCGATGAAACAGATCCCGGTGCTGTCCTTCTTCTTGGCGGTGGCCAGCCCCGCTTTTTCCGCGATCTCCCGCACCTGCGGCTTGGTCAGGGAACCGAGCGGAAACATCGTTTTGGACAATTGGTGCTGATTCAGGGCGTTGAGAAAGTAGGACTGATCCTTGTTGGTGTCAACACCGCGCAGCAGCCGATACGCTCCGTCCCGGTACTCCACCCGGGCATAGTGGCCGGTCGCAATGTAATCGGCGCCGAGGTCCATCACCTTGTCGAGCAGTTCGCCAAACTTGATTTCCCGGTTGCACATGACATCCGGGTTGGGCGTGCGTCCCCGTTTATATTCATCCAAAAAATACTGGAAGACTTTCTCCATGTATTCTTTTTCAAAGTTAACCGTGTAGTACGGGATGCCTATTTGTTCGCAGACGCGCCGGACGTCCTGGAAGTCTTCTTCCGCCGTGCAGTGGCCAAATTCATCGGTATCATCCCAGTTTTTCATAAAGATGCCGATGACGTCGTATCCCTGTTGTTTCAGCAGGTAAGCCGTCACGGAGGAGTCGACCCCACCGGACATGCCGACGACGACGCGCGTGTCTTCTGGTCGCTTCATGGTCTTTCTCCTCTTTTCACTAAGGTTCCTTATCAGCATACCACGTTTTCAGCGACAATTCATGTGTAGAAACAAAGCGAAGTGCGAATGGTTGACTGCACCTTTCTATTTTGTGTTTGAGGCGGAAAACGTTTCGTACTGTGTACAACGCAAAGACAGATGGGGACGCTCTTCCCGGCGGGTGTTCCACTTCCTTTGCCTTGTCTGCGGGTTACCGGTTTTTAAGCGTTCGTTCAATGTGGCGAATCGCCTTCCAATAGGCTGCTTCGTCCAGTCGCCCCTGCTCACGCTGCCACTCGATGTAATTGCGCAGGGAGAGGAGGTCGATCCAGGCCTCCTTGGACTGCGGGTTGTCTCCCGGCACCTCGCCGGTAATTTCGCCTTCCCGCACCAGCTTGGCCATTTTTGTGGGATGGATGCCGATTTGATAGGCGATCTGGTATAATGCCGTCTTCATGGAATTCTCTCCTTCGTCAAACGCTTCGGCCCTGTACAGGGAAGCTGGCTTGTCCTCTTCATTCTGCCAGTCTTGACGCCGGCTGCCAATCCCCGAACTGTCAATGGTGAAAAAGCAGCGTCAGTCGATCAGATAAGCGTACAATCACTTTTGGCGAAACCCGATATGGTAGTAGTAACTCTTTCCATGGCGGTGATGCGAAGTGCCAATCCGCAAGCGGCGTTTTGGATCAATTCCCTGTTTTTACGGAAACTGGTGCGGTCCCGGCTGTTCTGGGCCAAATCCGCCCATTGACGAGATAGACTGGTGCTGCATGATGCACGACAAGTGTTACCAAAAACGCGGCTATTTTGCGTGCAGCTGCGACAGAAAAATGGTGAAATGCCTGAAGCGGTGCATTGATCACAAGACGGAGAACGGGCGAATCGCCTATCTCATGTATCTGTATTTTTGCAAAAGCATCTGCGATCCCAAGCGCTAAGCGATCAACCGCCTGGGATCGTTATCTGGTCATGAAGTCATTCGCCCCTCACTTCATTGGATCAGGTCAGTTCCAGCCACTTGTTTCATTACGTAGTTTCCTTTTTTATCAATATAGATTTGATCGTTCGACCCGTCCGGCGTCACAAGCGCCAAACCGTCTTGAAAACTGCGTGCATGGGAAAATTGCGGCGAAATCACCCATGTTCCGGTTTTGTCGATAAATCCGTCTTTCCCCTTGACGCGGACGCGCGCCAGCCCCTCGGAGAATGACTCTGCTTCATCAAACTGTGCCGGGATCACCATTTTTCCGGTCTTGTCAATATAACCGAATCGGTATCCGATCCTGACCATTGCCAGGCCGTCAGAAAAATCCGTGGCATAGTCACCTGTTTGATTGCGGGTGTCAAACGTCGGTGAAATGACGGTCTTTCCTGTTTTGTCGATATACCCGTACTTCCCGCTGATCATAACCCGGGCCAATCCTTCATGAAAGTCAAACAACCGCGGCTTGCCGCTGTAATTGTAATTGAGCCCCTCCACTGAAAATTGCGGCTTGATGACGTAGGCACCGTTTTTGCCGATATAGCCGTACCGACCGTTTCGCGCTACCGCGGCCAGGCCTTCGTGAAAGTCGTTGGCGATGTCAAATTGCGGTTTGACGACCACCTTTCCGTTTTGGTCGATATACCCCCACAGGTTGCCGACCCGCGCGGCGGCAAGTCCTTCCTGAAACGGCATGACCTCGTCATACGCTGCCGAGACAAACTTGCCGCTTTTGTTGATGAAGGCGTACTTGTTCCCTTGTGTAATGACAGCAAGCCCCTCTTGAAAATCGACGCCTCTGTCATACTCGTAGGCAGACCCCAGCGGATAGACAGGGTTGATGGCCCACTTCCCTTGTTTATTGATGTACCCGTACTTGTAACCGACCCGCGCGGCAGCCAGTCCCTCACTGAAATCTTTCACATCATCAAACTGCAGGGGAATCGCCAATTCGCCATTGGCTCCGACAAATCCCCATTTGCCGTTGAAGTATACCGCCCCCAATCCATCCCGAAACGGTCTGGCATTGCTAAACTGCGGATCGACCAGGACACGACCCGCAGCATCCATGTATCCCCATTTGCCGTTTTGGGTGAACGGGTACAATTTCTCACTCGGCGGAATGAGCGGAGTGGACGGCTGATCGGGCGCCGGTTTGGCTTGGACGATGGACTTGTCCGCCAGATTCTTGATGAATTGAACCGCTTCTGTCCGGGTGAGATACGATTCCTTGGCAAAGCCGGTCAAGCTGGCTGTTTCCCCCCGCCCTTTGACCAGCCCTTGGTTGTACAAATACTGGATCGCGTTGTTCGTGTCGTAACGGAAGCCCTGCGAGGCAGCAATCAGTTTGGCTACACTGCCCCGTTTGATCGGACGAGCCGACTGAGCACGGGACACCGGCCAATGATACGCTTCGGCCTGACGATAATAAACGTCAGCCCAGTATGTACCTGCAGGCTGAAGCGTCAGTGCGTTTCCGTGGTTAGCGTAATAACGGAGCAGCATCGCCAAAAATTCGCTTTCCTTGACGTACTGATCCGGTTTGAAGGTGCGGTCCGGGAAACCGGAAACCAAACGCTGCTCCACACCCCATCTGATCGTATCGTACCCCCAGTAGGCCGAGGTGACGTCCTGAAACGTAACGGACTCCGCCGCAGCCGTCAAACCGACGCTGCTCCACGCCAAAACGCCGGCGACTACCATCTTCAAGCAGTGTTTTCTGTACTTCTTCAAGTAACTTCTCCCTCTTTCGTCAAATGTGTTGCAAAATGTTAAGACGCCAATGAAATGGAAAAGTTCCGGTTGCCAGTTTCCAGCACAAAACATTTTTGGGCGTGAGCGTCCAAGTTCGCACTTTTTCAAAATGTAGGCGTAAGCCCAGTCCACGACCTGGGTATTGGCATAGAGATACATCGTACTTGCAAATACAAAGGAGTCGTCTGCGGATGCGAATCCACGCTGGGAACTGTCCATTCCCAGTGGCCAGGATTGCGCGAAGCGACACAAAAATGCATGGGGGAGTTACCGTATGGCAGATACATTTGTGAGTCGGTCGTTAGATGAAATCAGATTTTGGTCAAGAATCATGAAAGAACATTCCCTGTTCCTTAAATTGGGGTTTCGTTATGACGATACCAAATTAATCGACGAAGCCAATCGGTTTTACAACATTTTTGAAGACATTGAAAATCAGGCCCATGCCTTCTCGCCGGATGCAGACCCGCAAAGAATTTTCGAATTTAACAATGTCGTTCACCATGCGGTTTGTCACATTTGGAAGTTCAAACGAAGAGTCCTTGACTTGATTATTCGCTGCAAGATTGGGGGAAATAATTTTCCCTTGTTGGTCGATCATATCAGCAGGGAAGCTGCCTATTTCATGAATCGATTAGAGCAATTAAATACGGGAACCCTTGATCCCTTGCCCGATGCCATCATTAATGAAAATGTATTTTTCCTCAGAATCATGGCAGACCACGCCAAATTTATCAACCACTTGCTTGATCCTTCCGAAAGAAAACTTGTCGAACAGGCTCGTGAGTTTAGCCATGACTTTGATCAACTCCTTTATCAAGCGATTGACCTCAACTCCATGCGGCCTCAGTCACAAACCCTTCCTCTCCTTGAACAATTTGTCGATCAAAATCGCGTTTCCGTACGTCAATTGCGCGACTTCAAGAAGACAGCACGTGAACTGATTGAGGCATGCAGAATAAAAAGCATAATCCCGCCGCTGCTCGCTGATCACGTATTCAGAGAAGCATCGCGCTTTCTCGAAATCCTGGATGCATTTGAGGTGGCTTTGTCCTCCTCGAAATAAAGAGAACGTCATATCGGTCTGTAAGCATGATGAATCCACCCCCACCCCCATAATGGGGGTTTCAACATTTTACAACATTTGAACCAAGTGAGCTGTAGGAGTCAACCGGTGTACGATTTCGTCACACGCACGACATCCTCGATCTGAATCCACACAGAATCCCAATCACTGACCAGCAGGAACCGTCGTTCGTCAGCGTCAATCTGCTTTACGCTCCCCCATGCCGTTTCAAACACGCCGCGTCCTGCGGATATTTCCCGGAACCATGTAACGCTGATCGCGTAGTCGTACTGCGTAGCGTCATAGATACGAAAACAGTTTTCATCATAGTCGATCTCGTCAACAACCGGTCTCTCTGCAAGCCCTTCATCCGCGTTCACAGGCCCGCTTTCTGTTTTTTTCTCCGGCTGTACCATCCGCGCGGTTCTGAACCAATCTCCTATTTTCTGCCCCATCTAGATGTCTCCTTTCGTTCCCACGCTTCCAACAGCTTGATGTCGTTCGGGTGTGAGCGAACCCATTGGATGTACCCTTCCCGTGCCAAAATGGCCAGTACCTCCATGACACCGGCGCGGCTACGACCTGTTTTCACGCACAGTTCATCCACGTTCGGCGTTCGCCTGCGCCCAACAGAAAAGTTGGCGATGATGCGGAGCACCTTCCGTTCAATATCCTGCAGCACGCTGTTTCACCACTGGAACTGCAGCGAGGATGTTGTCAACGGAGAAGATGCGAAACGCCCGACGCGCAAAACAGTAGGCTTTTACACGCCCCCTGCTGATCTCATGAATTCGGACAGTTCGCTTCGACGTTCGCCCATGGCGATCCAGATAGATGATCTCGACTAGCTGACCGCTGTTCATATAGCGCTGCAGGTACCCGATCATCGTCATTCCTCCTGTATATACGAACATTTGTTTGTATTATATGCGAACATGAGGCGAACATGCAAGAAAAAATGCCCCACTGTCCGTGGAGCATGTGTTCGTTCACCATTGTCAGCCCATTGTGGTGATTGCGTCAGAAGTGCAGCGCTTCAATTGTTTCCGGCATTCTTACGACCGATACGCCTCCTCCAGAATGCGCAGGTAATCCTCCGCCGTAATCGTCCGCACATTGCTTGGCGTGGAGGCGTTTTGCACCGACAGCTCTACGATCCGCGGAAAGTCCTCTTCGCGCACACCCGGCAAGTCTTTCAGCTTTGGAATGTCCAGGCTGTGCGTAAAGGCCTCAATGCCGTCAATCAGCTTTTCGACAGCCAACTCGTCCGCGTCCGCATCGGCGGCAAACCCCATGTAACGCGCCAATCTGGCGTGCATCGGCTTGTTTTCCACTGCATTGAACCGAAGCACATGGGGCAAAAATACTGCATTCGCGACGCCGTGGGGCGTGTCGTAAAGCCCGCCGAGCGCTTCCGCCAGACAGTGCACAGCCGCGACATCCGCCGAGCCAAAACAGAGCCCCGCCAGCAGACTGCCCTCCAGCATGGCGGAACGGGCCTCTACATTTCGACCATCGGCATAAGCAGCCGGCAGTGCGGAGACAATCGTCTGCATCGCACGGGCGCCGAGGGCTTGCGAGATCGGATTGGTCACCTTGCAGGTATACCCCTCGATGGCGTGAACCAAGGCGTCGACGCCGGTGGCAGCAGTGACAGCGGGCGGAACACTGAGCGTCAAACTGGGATCAAGCACGGCCAGCGTTGGGCGCAAGGCGGCGTGTTTGAGCGTCATTTTTCGGTGCGTGGCCGACTCGGTAATGACTGCGGAGCGGGTCACTTCCGATCCCGTCCCGGCTGTAGTGGGAACGCAAATGATCGGGGCAATGTTTGCGTAGGGAAGCCGTCCGTCCGCGTAGTCGGCGGGCGTTCCGCCATTTGGTCCGCACAGCGCGATCGTTTTCCCCGTGTCCATGGCGCTTCCCCCGCCGATGGCCACCACCATGCTGGCACCTGTGTCACGGAATTGTTCTGCTCCCGCCAAGCATTCCGTATCCCGCGGATTTTGGCTGAGCGACGCAAACAGCGACACGGCAAAACCCGCTTCCTGCAGAGCTGTCTGGATCGGTTCAACCAGGCCCGCGCGGATCACGCCGGGGTCACTGACCAGCAATATGGACGAGCCGACCTGCAGGGAGTGCAGCAGTTCCGGCAGGTGGAGAGCCTTGCCCATCCCCATTTCAATACGCGTGGAGCAATTGTAGTGAAAGGCATTCATCCGGTTTCCCCCCGATTTTTACAAGCTCGTGACAGTACCATCATAACTGGCAGGAAAAACGGATTTCCACACAAAATTTGAAATATTCCACTTATTGAGGCGAACAATTATGTACGACGAACAGAAACCGCCATACGAAAATGTTGTTGCAATTTCTGCAAAAATCGCTTTGATGTTTACGTGACCAGCCAGACAATCTGTTCGTCATACGGTATGAACTCCAGTTCCCAGGGGGGCTAGCAGTGATAAAAAATGGATGGTATGTGATTACAGGTTCCTATTTTGTTACCCTATTCCTTGCATCATGGATGTACACTGCGATCACGAAGCTGCCGATTGATCAACATCGAGATGTGTCAGGACTGGTTTTAGGATCTGTAATGGTAGTCATCCCATATATCGTCGGTGGTCTGTACGCAGGGATTGCTCATAAACGAGGGGCAACAAGAGCAGCCGTGTGGATCGGTATACTCCCTGCCATCGCAGAAAAGGTTCTGATTTTTCTGATCGGCAGCTGCTATGTCATAATGGAAGGGAGCCCTATCACATGGGAAAACGTCATGATGTTTGTCAGTGCCGAAGCCGTTCCCTATTATAC